>NZ_FTMR01000003.1:0-480630 GCF_900156005.1 Rhizobium sp. RU35A
AATCCCATCTGCAATCTCCCAGACAACTGTCAGAGCCGGGGAGTGTGACATTCCAACTTTGCAGAAACAGGACATTCTAACTTTGCGGCTACATGCGCCAGCCGCGTAATCCAGCTTATGGAACATTCATTCTCGCTCAAGAGGGCCGGAGAGTTTGCTCCGGCCCGCTTTTATCGCCTTCAATTCGATGCGAATGCGGCCTGGGCCGCAGCCGGCTGATACAGGTCACGCCACCTCGAACCTGATCGTGTGGGCGCCCTGCCAAAGAACCTTGTTGCCGAGGATCGGCAGCTTGTCGAGGTTGGAGGTGATGGTGATGAAGTGGTTGCCGGCGAGCTGACCCATTTTCGAGGAAAAGTCGACGCCGCCATAGGCCAGCAGAATTTCCGTTTCGCTGATGCCGCCGGGATAAAGAATGATGTGGCCCGGCGCGGGGTGGCTGGTGTGGTTTTCGTACCCGACCCCGAAATTATAATCGCCGAGCGGGATCCAGACGCCTTCGCCGGACCAGCGGACATGCACGATCTGGCCTTCGTACGGCAGGCGTTCGGCAAAGGCCTTTGAGGTCTGCGGCGCCTTTTCGGTTTCCAGCACCGCGTCGAAAACGAAGGGGCCGGCGGTAATCTTGAGCTTCATGGTGTCCTGTCTCCAGCAAGGTTCAGAGTGAGGGGGCAGGCCGCGTGCGGGCCGGGCGATAGAGGCCCTGGCCCTTGCGGCCCAAAAGTTCGCCGTCGCGGATCATCACGTGACCGCCGAGAATGACCGTCGTCGGCCAGCCGGTCACCTCGATCCCCTCATAGGGCGAATAGTCGGCGCCGTCATGCAGATCGGCGTGGCGGATCGTGCGGGTCAGGCCAGGGTCCCAGATCGCAAGATCGGCATCTGCGCCGATGGCGATCGTGCCCTTCTGCGGATAGAGGCCGTAGGTCTTGGCATGGTTGGTGGCAGAGAGCGCGACGAAGCGCGGCAGATCGATCCGCCCCTTCATTACGCCTTCCGAAAACAGGATCGGCAGGCGCGTCTCGACGCCCGGAATGCCGTTCGGAATGTGGCGGAAGCTCTGCCGGCCCCTCGTATTCAGCTTGCCGCGCTCGTCCTCGTAGCGAAAGGGGCAGTGGTCGGAGGAGAAGAGATCGAAGACGCCGGTCTCGATGCCGCGCCAGCAATCGGCCTGGGCCGCCTTGTCGCGCGGCGGCGGTGAGCACACGAACTTCGCCCCCTCCCAGTCCATGCCGTCGAGATCGTCGGCCGTCAGCATCAGGTATTGCGGGCAGGTTTCGCCCACGACCTTCAGACCCCTCGCCCGGGCACGCGAAATCTCCTCCATGGCCTCGCCGTTCGAGACATGCACGATGACGATCGGCACGTCGGCGATTTCGGCGAGCGTCAGGGCGCGATGAGTGGCCTCGCGCTCCACGGCGACCGGCCGGGTCGCGGCATGCGCGCGCGGCGCCACGTCGCCGGCCGCTTCATGGCGGGCAATAAGGAAGCGGATCGCATCCTCGTTCTCGCAATGGACCATCACCGTCGCGCCGGTCGAACGGGCCACGTCGAGCGTCTTCAGGATCTCGGCATCGTTGAGGCGCAGGCCCTCATAGGTCATGAAGACCTTCATGGAGGCATAGCCGTCGGCGGCAAGCGCCGGCAGTTCCTGGCCGAGCAGCGAGTCTGTCGGATCGGAGACGATCAGGTGAAAACTGACATCCGTATAGCAATTGCCCTCGGCAAGCGCGTGGTAGGCGCTCAGCGCCTCGCGCATCGGCCGGCCCTTTTCCTGCAGGCAGAAGGGCATGATGGTGGTATTGCCGCCGAAGATCGCCGAGCGCGTGCCGCTTTCGAAATCATCCGCCATCACGATGCCGTCCCCGGAGGGCTGCGAGATGTGCACATGGCTGTCGATCCCGCCGGGAAGGACATATTTGCCGGTGGCGTCGATCACCGGACCGTCGCCGTCAAGCCGTTCGCCGATCTGGACGATCCGGCCGTCCCGGATGCCGATATCGGCGTGAAAGACATCGGAGGCGGTGGCAATCGTGCCGCCGCGGATCGTCAGATCGAACGTGCTCATCCCTGTTGCCCTCAATGATGCAGGATCTTGCTGAGAAAGGCCTCGGCGCGCGAATTGCGGCCTTCGGTGAAAAATGCCTCCGTCGGCCGGTCCTCGACGATCTCGCCCTGGTCGATGAAGATCATGCGGGTGGCCACGCGGCGGGCAAAGCCCATTTCATGGGTCACGACCATCATGGTCATTCCCTCGCGGGCAAGGTTCGTCATCACATCCAGCACTTCCGAAATCATTTCCGGATCGAGCGCGGAAGTCGGCTCGTCGAACAGCATGGCCTTGGGGTTCATCGCGAGAGCGCGGGCAATCGCCACGCGCTGCTGCTGCCCGCCGGACAACTGGCCCGGATATTTTTGTGCATGGCCGCTCATCCCCACCCGGTCGAGCAGGGTCATCGCCTGCTTTCTGGCAAGACTTTCCGAGCGGCCGAGCACGATGCGCTGGGCGATCATGATGTTTTCCTCGATGCTGAGATGCGGAAACAGCTCGAAGTTCTGGAACACCATGCCGACGCGCGAGCGCAGATCCGGCAGGTTGGTGTCCGGATCGTTGACCTCGATGCCATCGACCTTGATCGATCCCTGCTGAATGGGCTCGAGCGCGTTCACGCACTTGATCAGTGTGGATTTGCCCGAACCGGACGGCCCGCAGACCACCACCACTTCGCCCTTCGACACATGCGTCGAGCAGTTCTTCAACACCGGATAGGTGCCGTAATATTTCGTCACGCCCGTGATTTCGATCATCATCGTCCTCCTTGGAAGCGGCGGATGGAAAAGGCCGACAGATCCCGCCCGGGATCGCGGCCAAGAACGAGCGCTGCGGTCAACTGGCCGACAATCGGCCCCAGCGTGTAGCCATTGGATGTCACGGCGGTGAAGACGCCCGGCAGGGCCGGATGTTCGCCGAGGATCGGTGCGCCGTCGATATTGATGTTCATGGCGGCCCAGCTGCGGATGACATGCAGCTTGCGCAGCCCTGGAACGACATGCTGCGCCACCCAGAGATTGCCCTCCAGGCTCGAAAACAGGGGACGCGGATGGCTGTGCACCGGGTCGAGCCCCGCCGTCCAGCCGCCGCCGATCAGAAAATTGCCGTTGGCGGCCTGCTTCAGCGTCAGATGCCGGTCGGCATGCGCGACGAGATGGGAAATGGCGGGCGCCGCGGCCTCCGTCACCACCATCTGCAACGGCGCCCCGAACACGGGAATGTCGAGGCCGAGCATGGCGCCGATCCGCCCGGCAAACGCACCCGCGGCGTTGACGATGCGCCCGGCCCTCAGCCGGCCGCGGGAGGTGACGATATCGAAGCCGCCCGCCCCGGGCGCGATCGCCAGCACCTCCGTTCGGTCGAGAATGCGGGCGCCAGCCGCGACCGCACCCTCCAGCACATGCCGGGTGGCGACGAGCGGATTGATCTTGCCTTCCATCGGGCAATAGGCCGCGCCGATCATCGCCTCGGAGAGGAGCGGCTCCAGCCGCCTCAGATCATTCTGGCCGATCACGTGGCAGTCGATACCGTTTTCCCGCTCCACCCGCGTCTTTTCCTCGAGGAAGCGCAGATGGGCCTCCGTTTCGGCCACCATCAGGCCGCCGGTGATCTTCATCTCGAAATCGCGGCCAAGCTGCGTTTCCAGCCGCCGCCAGAGGTCGATCGAATCCCGTTGCAGGGTAAGGGTGCGCGCGGCGGCCCCGCCGCCGCCTTCGGCGCGGGCGCCGTGATCGAAGGACAGAAGCTGCGCATGCAGGCTGCCCGCATTGCCGCCCGACGCCAGGCCGCCGGGAAAGCCGCGCTCCAGCACCACCACGTCCTCGCCCGCTTCCGCCAGAAACAGCGCGGTGGCGAGCCCCGCAATGCCGGCCCCGATTACCACTGTCGCGGCCTCTGTCAGCGGCAGGGGCGAAGGCGCCGGCAGTGGCGGACGTTCCGGCAGCAGCGCCCGCTTGTGGCCGCCCCATTCGGGCTTTTCCACCGCCAGTGCCGCAAGAGGGACGGGCCGCAACGGCATTTGCGGCGCAAGGAAGCCGGTCGTCTCGCTGCGCGGCGTTTCGCGCCGGCTTGTTTCTCCTTTCGGCGTTTCCGCCGGTGCCGTGTCGGCCAGCGTGGCGAGCGTGCGGCCGCAGTATCGGCTCTGGCAGCGGCCCATGCCCGCCCGCGTCAGCCGCTTCAGCGTGGCGATGTCCGCCCTGCCCTGCCGGATGACGTCTGCGAGCGCGCCGGCGGTCACGCTTTCGCAGCGGCAGACGATGGTGGTGTCCGGCGTGGCCGAGGCAAACGCTGCCGGCGCAAAGAGATCCCAGAGCGCCGACTGGAAGGCTCTGGCGCGGGCCAGCCGGCGCCGCGCCGCCGGATCGGCGGGGGCCGTCAGGCCGAGCTTTTCGGCAATCGAAAGCCCCGCGAGCCGGCCTTGCGCCAGCGCCACCTGCGCGCCGCCGAACAGCCGCGCCTCGCCGACGATATGCACCGAGGCAAGCGAACTCTCGCCATCCTCGCGGCAATCGGCGACGAGCGTCCCGCCCGACCCGACGGAATGGGTGCACCCGAGAAGGCGCGACAATTCGTTGGCGGGCGCGAAATCGCCGCCGATCAGCACCGTGTCTGCCTCGATCGTCGTTTCGATGCCGCCGCTTACGAGCGTGACCGCGCGCACCCGGCCCTCTCCCGCGATGGAGTGCACCTCGCTTTCAAAGGCAAGCGTCACGCCCGCCTGCTCCAGCCGCACGAGATCCTTCATCCCCTTCCAGGCGAGCGCGGGATCGTGACGCAGCAGGGCGGCTGCCTGGCGCGGCCGCTGCCAGGGGGCGGGCGCCCGCTCCGCCAGACAGAGGACCTCGCCCCCGGCCTTCAGGATTTCGCCCGCGATCTGAATGTTGAGCGGACCGTTGCCGGCAATGACGATCCTGCGGCCGGGCAGCACGCCATAGCTGCGCAGAAGCGTTTGCGCCGCACCGGCGGTCATCACGCCGGGCAGGGTCCAGCCGGGCACGGGGGCCGGTCGCTCGAAGGCGCCTGTGGCGATCACCAGAAAGCGCGGCTGGCAATAGAAGGCGCCGTCCGGGCCGAGGCAGGCGATGACCGGCTGCCCATCCTCTCCGCGCGCCGCACCCCAGACGGTCACGGCGTGCAGGAAGCGGATGCCGAGCGCCACGGCACGGGCAATCAGGGCAGCCCCTTCGCCGGCCTGCGCATCGGCCTGAAGTGCCAGGCGGGCGGGCGCCGTCGCCGGCTGCTTGTAATACTGTCCACCGGCCTTGGGGCGCTCGTCGAGAACGGTGACGGATGCTCCGGCGGACGCTGCCGCAACCGCCGCCGCCAGTCCGCCCGGCCCCGCGCCGATCACCAGGAGATCCATGGCGCGGCTCTCGATCTTGTCCGGAAGAGGCTGCAGGGGGGCAAGCAGGGCATCGGCGATATCCGGCCGCGCCTGCTGCCGCTCGATGCGCATGCCGTCGGCAACGGCGCTCAAACAGGCCCGCTGGCTGGTGCGCCCGTCGATCTTCACAAGACAATCGTGGCAGACGCCCATGCCGCAGAACTGGCCGCGCAGCTCTCCGGCCGCATCCCTGGAAAAGCCGGGGCGGTCGAGCGATGCCATCAGCGCCGCAACGGACAGCTCCGCCGCGCAGCGATGCGGCTTTCCGTCGATATAGACCGTCACTGTCGTGTCTTCTGGCACGGAGGCTGGCATCGTCCGGGCTCCGGTTCAGTGCGCAAAGCGCAGGCCGAACCGCTCGACCAGCGCCTGCATGGCGGCATCCTGTGCCGGCGGCAGGGGAAGGCGCGGCGGCAGCGGGGCACCCGCCGCAAAGCCCATATGGCCGAGCAGCGCCTTCGAGCCCGCCACATAGGCCTGCCCGCCGACCGCCTGAATGATCGGCAGCCATTCGAGATAAAGCGCGCGCGCCTCCTCGTAGCGCTTCTCGTCGGCGGCGAGTTCGAAGATCCGCGCCATCGGCCCCGGCGCCACGTTGGAAGCGACTGCTACCCAGCCCTGCGCGCCCATGACGAAGGATTCAAAGCCCAGGATCCCGCCGAACGGTGTCATTCTGTCCCCGGCGAGCCGCACGATATCGCGAATGCGCGTCACCTCGAGCGTCGATTCCTTGACGTAGTCGCAGCCGTCGATCTCGGCGATGCGGGCCAGCAGCTCCGGCTTCATGTCGACATTCGAGGTGGCCGGATTGTTGTAGACCATGATCGGAATGGAGATCGCCGCAGCGATCCGGCGATAATGCTCCACCAGCTCGTCGTCGGTCGGCGTCGAATAGAAGGGCGGGATGATCATCACGCCATCGGCGCCCATCGCCTCAGCCTTGCGGCTCAGCCTGACGGCCTCGCGCGTATCCTCCGCGCCCGTTCCGATCAGGACCGGCACGCGGCCGGCAGCCGTTGCGATGACCGTGCGGGCAACCGCCTCCCAGTCAGCCTGCGACAGCGACAGGAATTCGCCGGTGGAGCCGAGCGGGATCAGGCCATGCACACCCTCGCGGATCTGCCAGTCGGTGAAGGCTTCGAGCGCCGGCAGATTGACCTTTCCCTGATCGTCGACCGGCGTGATCATCACGGTGAAGACGCCGCGAAATGGCTTGGACATGCGATTACCCTTTTATGAATTCAGCGTTTTTCGGTGAGGCTGGCAACGGCGGTGGACTGGCCGAAGCGACGCTCGATGCGCCGTTGCACGAAATCCCAGACCGAGGTGAGAAGGAGATAATAGAGCGCGGCGACCGCGAAGAGTTCCAGCACCATGAACTTCTCCTGGATCAGCACCTGCGTGCGCCGCAAAAGCTCTTCCATGGAGATGACCGAGGTGACCGAGGTCGTCTTGAGCAGGCCGTTGACGGAATTGCCGAGCGGCGGAATGATGACCTTGAAGGCCTGCGGCATCACGATGTGGCGCATGATCTGGCGTTCCGTCATGCCGAGCGCGCGGGCCGCGCGCGACTGCCCGTCCGGAACGGCCTGGATGCCGGCGCGGATGATTTCCGCGAGATAGGCGGCCTCGTTCAGCGCAAGGCCGATCAGCGCCGCCTGGACGACGGAGAAGCGGATGCCCATCTGCGGCAAGGCCGTGTAGATGACGATCAGCTGCACCAGAAGGGGCGTGCCGCGAAACAGCCAGACATAGAAGGCGCCGAGACTTCTGACCGGCCTGAGCCTCGAGCGGCGCATCAGGGCGATCAACAGGCCGAGCATCAGGCCGAACACCAGCGAGACGGCGGTCAGCCAGATGGTGATCAGAACGCCGCCGAGAATGAACGGGTTGACGAGATAGTCAAAGAAGCCGGACCAGCTCCAGAACGACATGAGGAGGCCTTTCTTGCCGCGGTGGATGGTGCCGGCGAAACACCGGCACCCGATGGTTCGGTCGCTGAGCGATCAGCGGCCCGGCCCCTTGACGGAATAGTCGCCGGCCACCATCGGCAGGCCGTAGCTGTCGAACAGCTTGGCGAGCGAGCCGTCGGCCTTCATCTCCTTCATCACGGCAGAGACGGCATCGGCAAGCTTCGGGCTCTTGAAGGCGACGGCCACCGGGGCCGGATAGAGCCCGCTGACGGCACGGCGGAAATCGCCGCGCGTCTCGTATTCCTTGGCCACGCCGTCGATCGACACCACGCCCTCGACCTGGCCGGCGCGCAGCGCCTGATAGGCCAGCGCGAAGTTGTCGAAGGTCTGGATCGTCAGACCCTTCTTGCCGGCAGCCTTCAGCTCGGCATCGAGCGCGCGGGTCTTCGTTTCCTCAAAGCCGCCGAGTTCGACGCCGACGCGCAGCCCGTCGAGCCCGTCCTTGTCCTTGATTGCGGTCTTGCCGACGGGAACCGAGACGCTGATCGCCTGATCCTCGTAGGGGATCATCTGCATGATCTTGGCGCGCTCGGGGGTGAAGAAGATGCCGGTATTGATCATGTCCCAGCGGCCGGCCTGCAGGCCCGGAATCATCGCCGAGAATTCGATGCGGATATATTCCGGCTTCAGGCACAGGCGCTTGGCGATCTCCTTTCCGAGTTCCACGCGCATGCCCTTCAGCTCGCCGGAGGAATCGACGAATTGCAGCGGCGGCAGAGTGGGATTGGTGGCCATGACGAGTGTGCCCGGCTTGATCAGCTCGGCGGCATCAACCTTCGGCGCGCAATCCTCGGCGAAGGCGGCAGCAGCGCTGGCGACAAGCAGCGCGGAAGCAATCGGAAAAATGCGGAATGACATGGGGACCTCTGGCGATTTTTTGATGTTGTTTGCAACCAAGGAAGGATGCTTGCGCAATCGCATTCAATTGGTATACCATTTATATACACAAACAGCCGAGCCTCCGCAAGCCCCTCCTTCGAGCCTGACGCATGAACCCAGACGAGCCGGAATGCAGACCCTTGCGGGCCCTAGTAGGAGGCGAGCACGTTCTGCCGCGCCTGTTCCAGATGCAGCGTCATCGCCGCGCGCGCCGCCTCGGCGTTTCGCGCCTTCAGCGCCTCAAGGATAGACTGGTGGTCGGACAGGCCCGGCTTCCGCTGGGCAAGCTTGCGCTGGCGTTCGAAGATCGTCGTGTAGCGCCGCATCTGTACGATGGTATCGGCCAGAAAAGGATTGCCGCTCGCCTCGCCGACGCTCTGATGAAGCGCATGGTCGAAGGACCAGACTAAGGCGGGGTCCGGATCGGGATCGGCGGCAATCGCATCGAGCATGGCCTGAAGATCGGCGATGCGGGCGTCGTCGATGTGTTCGCAGGCCTGGGCGGCCGCACTCGGCTCGATCAGCAGGCGCATCGCCATGCTGCTCAGATAGTCGGCAAGGGTGATGATCCGCACCGTCAGCACGCCCTTGGCATTGCGCACCAGAAGCCCCTGCCCTTCCAGGCGGCCCAGCGCATCGCGCATTGGCGAGCGGGACACGCCGAGCCGGTCCGCCAGCCGCCGCTCCTGCACGACGGAGCCGCCAGCGAGTTTGGTCGAGAGGATCTCGTCCAGAAGCGTGCGGTAGGTTTCGTCGGCCAGACTCTTGTCTGTGCCCCGGCTCTCATCCATAGGTCGCGGCTCCCCGTCCATCGTCATGGTGCCTGCCATGGACGGAGGCAAAGGGCAAGAAAAGGTCATCGCGCCCAGACGCGAAACATTGAATAATCCATGGCGGGAGCACAGACATGACACAGCCAGACACAGACATCGAGACCGACAGACCCGCGCGGGCCAGCCACAAGCTTGCCGCCCAGGCCTATAATGCCGTGTCGGAAATGATCCGTCATCGCCGGCTCGGCGGCGGCCATGTCATCGTGGAGGCGCGGTTGGCCGAAACGCTCGGCATTTCCCGCACGCCGCTGCGCGAGGCGCTGCAGCGGCTGGAGGGCGAAGGCCTGGTGCACAAGGGAGACGGGCGCAATTACGTGGTGCGCCATGTGGATATCGGCGAATACATCCAGAGCCTGAAGCTCCGGCTGCTGATCGAGCCGCAGGCGGCGGTGGAGGCCATGGACAGCATTCCCGGCCGCAAGCTGATCGAGGTGCGCCGCGAAATCGACGAGTTGATGGGCGCCACGATCTATCACACCGATGCCCACTGGTTCTCGGACGACCACCTGCACAACCTGATCATCGATTACTGCGGCAATGAGGTGATGGCCAAGGTGCTGCGCAACCTGCGCGCCACCACGCGCCTGTTCGAAATCGGCCGGCTGAAGGACCGGCTGACCCCGGATTCGACCGAGCACCTGCTGATCATCGACGCCCTGCAGCGCAAGGACGCCGAAGCTGGCCGCAAGGCCGTTGCCGCCCATATCGAAAGCCTGATCGCGTTCGCCAGAAGGCATATCAAGATGAACGAGTGATCGTCTTGCCCATCCAGCCGCGCGGACGCGTCAGCCAAACCCGGCTGCCATCGGCGCTTGCCTCGGCCTGACGGTGTCGCACATCAAGGATTGGGGCAATGGGCCAGCAAGCCTCACAGACGGCGCGCTGCCCCGCGTCGCCAACGCACGACAATCTGCGAGTTCTCGCAGTCGCACCGCCACCGCACTATGGGGGAAGAAGTTTTTTTATTTATTAAATTAATATTTGACAGCGCTGACCGTTTCTGATGTTTTTCCGGCGCCAGGATGAGGTTCCTGGCGGAGGAGAGACCCATGACCATCGACAGAATTTCCCTGCGCCCCACCCGCCGCGCCTTCATGGGCGGCATGGGTGCTGCGGCATCGACCGCCCTGTTTACGCCGGCCATTGCGCAATCGCGCCAGCTCACCATCATCTCCAACCGTGGCAATGCCGACCAGCGCAAGGCGGTGGAAAACATCGCGGCAGACTTCGGCAAAGCCGCCGGCGTCAGCGTCACCGTCAACAATATGGACCACGAGGCGCACAAGACCGCCATCCGCAACTATCTCGTCGCAAGCCCGCCGGACATCTGCTTCTGGTTTTCGGGACAGCGCATGCGCTCCTTCGTCGAAAAGAACCTGTTCGAGGATATTTCCGACCTGATCGCCAAGGAAAACTGGGCCGGCCCGATGGGCACCTCGATCGGTGCCGTCACGGTCAACGGCAAGCAATATGGCCTGCCCACCGGCGGCATTCTCTGGGGCCTGTTCTACCGGCAGGATACGTTCGATCAGTTCGGCCTGAAGGCACCGGAAACCTTCGAAGACTTCTTCACGCTGGCCGCTCAGTCCAAGAAGGCGGGGCTCACGCCGATGTCCATCGGCACCAAGGACATGTGGACGGCCGGCGGCTGGTTCGATCACATGAACCTGCGCATCAATGGTCTCGACCATCACATGGACCTGATGGCCGGCAAGATCAAATATACCGACGCATCGCTGAAGGAGGTCTTCGATCTCTGGGAGCGTCTGGTCAAGGCCGACTTCTTCTCCGCCAACCACACCTCCTATGCCTGGGATCCGGCCGCCGCTGCCGTGGTGCAGAAGAAGGCCGCGATGATCGATCTCGGCAACTTTATCAAATACGCCTTCCCGGTCGACGATCTGGCGCAGGTGCGTTTCAAGCCCTTTCCGAGCATCAGGCCGGGTGTGGCCCAGTATGAGGATTTCTCGGTGGATTCCATCCACATTCCCTCGGGCGCCAGGAACAAGGAGGCTGCAAAGGAATTCCTTGCCTATTTCTACAAGCCGGAAAATCTGGGGGCCTATCTCGCGCCGGAGGGCAATATGCCGGCCCGCAGCGATTGCCCTGTCGGCAATGATCCCATCCTGAAGATGGCCGCCGAGAGCATGAAGACGATCAAGGGAACCGCGCAGTATTTTGACCGCGATACCGATCCCGACCTCGCTCAGGCCGGCATGAAGGGTTTTCAGGAATTCATGGTCCGGCCCGAACGGCGCGAGCAGATCCTCGGCCAGATCGAACGCACACGCGCCCGCATCTACGGCTGAGGCCGATGCGGTTTACGGGAGGCGACACGCCTCCCGTCTTCGAGGAGAGTTTTCCATGACCATCTGGTGGCGGCGCCATCGCAACTGGCTCACGCCGGCGCTTCTTCTGGCGCCCGGCCTTTTTCTGTTTCTCGTGGTGATCATCTGGTCGTCGCTCGAAACCTTCTGGATTTCGTTCTTCGACTGGGACGGCATGGGAGTAAAGACCTGGGTCGGGCTCGCCAACTATCGCGAGCTTCTGGATGATCCCCAGTTCTATGTGTCGCTGAATAACAATCTCATCTGGCTTTTGATGTTCCTGCTGGCGCCGCCGGCCGGGCTCGCCATCGCCTTTCTGGTCAACCAGAAGATTGCCGGCATGCGCGTGATGAAGTCACTGTTCTTCATGCCGCTGGTGCTGGCAACCGTCACCGTCGGCGTCATCTTCACCTGGTTCTACGACCCGACCTTCGGGCTGCTCGCCCTTCTTTTCCGGGCCTTTGGCGCAGAGGCGCCGGCGCTGTTGTCCGACGAACACCTGGTCACCTTCGCCGTCGTTGCCTCCGCGCTGTGGCCGCAGATCGCCTTCTGCATGGTGCTGTTTCTCGCCGGGCTCAACAATCTGGACGAGGAACTGATCGGTGCGGGCCGCGTCGATGGCGCCCGGGGTCTGGCGATGCTCTGGCATGTGGTGCTGCCGCAACTGACACAGGTGGCCTTCATCGCGGTGGCTATCACCATTGTCGGCGCGCTTCGCTCGTTTGATGCCATTTCCGTAATGACGGCCGGCGGTCCCTTCGGTTCATCCACGACGCTTGCCTACCAGATGTACGAGCAGTCGCTGTTCTCCTATCGCTTCGGCTATGGCGCGGCCATCGCCACCATCCTCTTCCTCATCATGGCGGTGTTCATCGCCTGGTATCTCCGCGGCCTCATCCGGGCCGAAAAAGGAGCGTGACCATGTATCCCCGCGCCATCCCCGAAAATCGCCCGCTGTCGCGCTTCGCCTATGGGCTGCTGGTGGCCCTTGTTCTGGCCCTCTGGTTGCTGCCGCTGTTTGCGGTGATCATGACCTCCTTCCGGTCGTTCGACGACGTGATGGCCGGAAACTACTGGGGCTGGCCCTCGAAGATCCAGGTTTTCGAGAACTATGCCGCCGTGTTCCAGCAATCGAAGATGCTGGACTATTTCCTCAACAGCCTGATCATCACCATTCCCTCGACGATTGCGGTGCTCGTCCTGTCGACGATGACGGGCTTCGTGCTGTCGCGCTATCCCTTCCCCGGCGCCATGGTGATCTTTGCGCTGTTCGTCGGCGGAAACTTCCTGCCGCAACAGATCATGATGATACCGATCCGCGACCTGATGGTGGCGACCGGTCTCTATGACACGTTCTGGGCGCTGATCCTCTTCCATGTCGCCTTCCAGACGGGCTTTGCCACGCTCTTCATGCGCAACTTCATCGCGGCGCTGCCATCCGAACTGTTCCAGGCGGCGCGCGCGGAAGGTGCCTCTCCCTGGCAGACGCTGATCCACATCGTGGCACCCCTGGTAAGGCCGGCACTCGCGGCGCTCGCCATCCTCGTCTTCACCTTCATCTGGAACGATTATTTCTGGGCCGTCGTCCTGACCCAATCGGACGCGGTGAAGCCGGTCACGGCGGGCTTGTCCAATCTGCGCGGCGAGTGGGTGTCGCAGTGGAACATCGTGTCTGCCGCAACCATCCTCGTCGCCGTGCCGCCGGTGCTGATGTTCTTCCTGATGCAGAAACACTTCATCTCCGGCCTCACCATGGGAGCGGTCAAAGGATGACCGCGCGCCCCATCAACAGCATCACAGGGAGCGATACCCCATGAACAGCGTCGAACTCATCGGGCTGGACAAGCATTACGGGCAATACCATGCCCTGAAATCCCTCGACCTCACCATCGAAAAGGGGGAATTCATCGTCATGGTCGGCCCTTCGGGCTGCGGCAAGTCCACGTTGCTGAAGACCATTGCCGGCCTTGAAACGGTGGACACCGGCAAGATCACCATCGGCGGCAAGGACGTTACCAAGGCCGAGCCCGGGGATCGCGGCATCGCCATGGTGTTCCAGTCCTACGCGCTCTATCCGCACATGACGGTTGCCGAAAACATGGGCTTCGGCCTGCGCATGGCCAGGCGGCCGAAGGCGGAGATCGATGTCGCCGTCCGCCGCGCCGCCGACATCCTGCGGATCACCGAGCAACTCGACAAGCTGCCGAAACAGCTGTCGGGCGGACAGAGACAGCGCGTCGCAATCGGCCGCGCCATCACCCGCTCTCCGGATGTCTTCCTGTTCGACGAGCCGCTGTCCAATCTCGATGCCGCGCTGCGCACGCAGATGCGCGTCGAACTGTCCACGCTGCATGCCGAGCTTGGCTCGACCATGATCTACGTGACGCATGACCAGGTCGAGGCCATGACCATGGCCAGCCGCATCGTCGTGCTCAACAAGGGCGCCATCGAACAGGTCGGCAGCCCGCTCGCGCTTTATGCCAACCCCGTCAACCGGTTCGTCGCGGGCTTTCTCGGCGCGCCCCGCATGAACTTCATCGAAGGGACCACCACCGAGGTCGGCACCGACGACGCACTGGTTCAGCTCGCGGGCCTTGCCCCGCTGCGGATCGCGCTTCGCCAGGGCGCGACAGTGAAGACCGGCGATCCGGTAACCGTCGGCATTCGACCCGAGGCTTTTGCCGTTGGCGGCAGCAAGCCGGCTTCCTGTCCTGCAAGGGTGCGCCTGGTCGAAAATCTCGGTCGGGAAACGGTGGTCTATGCCGACGCCTCGCCGCTTGTCACCAGCGGCTCGGACACCGGCACGCGCAATGTGACGATCCAGCTCGGCAGCGCCGTGGCCGTTGCGCCCAACAGCGAGATCACCATCGGCTTCGATCCAGCGGACGCCTATCTGTTCGGCTCCGACGGAGCCACGCTCACCCCGGCCAAGCCCGAAATTCAATCCCGATAATCCGGAGCAGATCATGAAACGCAGACCGCCCGCGCCCCTCTCCGTCTGGCGCACCCTCAACCTTGACGATTTTCTTCTCGGCGTTCCGCATTATCCGGAACATGTGGACGAAAGCTACTGGCGCCGCGACGCCGAGCGCATGCGCGATGCAGGCTTCAACGTGGTGCGCATGGGCGAATTCGCCTGGCACCTCTGGGAGCCCTACGAGGGCAAGTTCGATTTCGACCTGTTCGATCGCGCCATCGATATCCTGGCCGACTGCGGCATCAAGACCATTCTGTGCACGCCGACGGCAACGCCGCCGCGCTGGCTGACGATGAACTATCCCGAAGTGCTGCGCGTCGATCGTAACGGACGCCGCGCCTCGCATGGCTCCCGCCAGCATGCCGACACGACCAGCCCCGTGCTGCGCGAACACAGCCGGCGTATCACCCGCGCGCTGGCCGAGCATTATCGGGACAATCCGCATGTGGTGGGCTGGCAGACCGACAACGAGCTGAACACCACGGTTTCAGAATCCTATTCCGAGTCCTGTGCGCTCGCCTTCCGCAACTATCTGCGCCACCGGTACCAGACGATCGACAAGCTCAACTTTGCCTGGGGCGGCGATTTCTGGGCAACGGCCTACGACAATTTCGATCAGGTGGTGCTGCCGCTGCCGATGGCACCATCCTATCTGAGCCCGGGCCATGTGCAGGATTATCATCGCTTCCTGGCGCAGGCCACGGCGGCCTTCCAGCACGATCAGGTGCGGATCCTGCGCGAAACGAACGAGGCGTGGTTCATCTTCCACAATCTCGGCAATCTCGCCGATATCGATTTCCGTGGCGAATTTGGCCAGGATCTCGATTTCATCGGCTTCGACATCTATCCGATGCTTTATGACGAGTTCCGCCGCACCGGCGGCCATGCGGCGACGCAGGCGCTTCAACTCGACATCTGCCGCAGCTATGCCGGCAACTTCATCGTGCCGGAACAGGCCTCCGGCCTCGGCAGCCAACCGTCCTTCACCACCATGACACCGGAACCCGGCGAGATGCGCCGCATGGCGCTGTCATCGGTGGCGCGCGGTGCGGATGGCCTGATGTTCTTCCGCTGGCGTCCAGCCCATTTCGGCGCGGAAATCTACTGGATGGGCCTCATCGACCACGACGACGTGCCGCGCCGCCGCTACGCCGAAGCCAAGCAGTTCGCCGGAGACATCTCCCGGATCAAGGACCAGTTGCTCGGGACGACGGTTGCCATGGATGTCGGCATCGCCGGTGGCGATTTCGACAATCAGGAGGCGCACAAGACCTATCCGATCGGCCTGCCCTCCCCGATGGACGATGCGGCACTTCTGCACCGCCATTGTTACAAGGCGGGCATTGCCTGCGGCTTCATCCATCCTGAAGACGATCTGAGCCGCCTGAAGGTGTTTTACATTCCCCATTGGGTGATGTGGGATCAGGCCTGGACACCGAAGGTGCGCGCCTTCGTCGAGAATGGCGGCACGCTGATCGTCGGTGCCATGACCGGAACGCGGGACGCCAACAACCACATCCTCCGCGAACTGGCGCCCGGCGGCGCGCTTGCCGATCTCTGCGGCGTGCGCGTCGAGGAATTCGGACGGCTGACGGCAAAGGACGGAGCCGGTCTCTTCCAGCGCTTCCCGATTGATCAGGGCCTTTTCATTCCGCCGAACCTCCTGCCTTCGTCTTCTGCCGGGCGAAAATACAGCCTGGAGATCGGCGGCCGCGAGATCGAAGCCGAACATCTCTACGAATTGCTGGAAACCGGCAGCGACGTCGAAGCGCTTGCCACCTGGAAGGCCTGGTTCGCGAAAGGCCGCCCCGCCATTACCAGCCGCCGCGTCGGCAAGGGCCGCGTCGTCTATCTCGGAACCTATCTTGGAGAGGAACTGGTCGAAGCCCTGGCGCAGACGGTGCTCGCCGATGCCGGTGCACAGCCCCTGATCCGGGATCTGCCGGAGGGCGTGGAAGTGACGCTCAGGCAGGCCGAAGATCGCAAGCTGCTGTTCGTGCTGAACGTGACGGACACGCCACGCCAGATCGCGAACCTGCCTTCGTCCATTGATCTCCTGACCGGCCAACGGGTCGATGGATCTCTGGAGCTTGCGGAATATGGAGCGGCGGTCCTGTCCTACGCTTGAGTTCGGTTACGCCACCGGAACGGTGCGCAAGCGCAATCATTCCGACTGTGTTCCCGCGGCGGGGCTTCGGCTCCGCCGCTTTTTTCAGTGACAGAAGATGGATCAACCGCCGGTGGCCATTTCGAAATTGAAGAGACCCTGAATGGCCAGCGCCGCAGCACCCGCAGCCCAGAAGTGCTCGCGTTCATCGGGGATCACGGCCGGCGGGCGGCCATAGCAGTAGCGTTCAAGCGATTTGCGCATGGGATCGAACAGAAGATCCCCGAACGTCACCGCCTCGCCGCCGACCAGCACCACTTCGGGATCGGTGGAATTGATGACATTTGCCAGATGGACGCCGATATCCTCGCCCGCGCGTTGCAGCAGCGTGCGGGCAAGGTCGTCCCCCTGAAGGGCAGCCTCCTTCATGCTGTAGCGATCAAGCTCGGAACCGAGCCCCTTTCCACGTCGCCAGGCGTCGACGATCGCCGGCACAGAATGAAAGGTCTGCAGACAGCCGATCCGACCACATTCACACATTGGTCCCTCCAGCCGGTGCGTGACGTGGCCAAGCTTGCCGGCATGGCCATGCGCCCCGCGCAGGACGACGCCATTGGCAACCGTCGCGCACCCGATCCCGACGCCCACGGCGAGCGCGAGAAAAACCGAGTGCTGGCTTCCGAGACCGAACAGATGCTGTGCCAGTGCAAAGGCCAGCGTATCATCTTCCATCCAGACCGGCGCACTGATCCTTTCTCTCAGCAAGCCCGCGAATGGAACATTCCTCCAGCCGAAACGATTGCTGGAGACGCAGACGCCTGCTGCCATGTCGATCGTGCCAGGCATTGAAAAGCCAACGCCTGTCAGTTTTCCGGCCTGCTCCGGCACGGTGCGCAAGAGCCGCCCGATCGCCGCTTCGGCCGCCGAGAGCACCGTCTGCGGCGACGGACTGTCAAAGGAGACGGACAGAGAGGAAATGACGGCGGTCGAAAGATCGGTCAGCACGCAGTCGAGCGAACCCAGGTTCATTTTGACCCCGATTGCCAGACTCCCGCGATAATTGATCGACAGCGGTACGGGTCTGCGCCCTCCCCCGCCCGGCGCGGTCTCACCTTCGATGACGTAGCCTTCGGCCAGAAGATCGGTGACCACGAATGTCACAGCGGCCGGGCTCAAGCCTGTTGCCGCGGCCAGATCGGCCCGGCTCAGGGCACCCTCCTTGCGGATCAGGTTGAGGATGAGCCGGCGGTTCATCGCCCGGGTCGTTCTCTGGTCGATTTTCAAGAATGCTACCTACACCCGTGCCCAAACCAGCCTGCGGCCTGCTTTCCGGGTTATGGGCAAGGTTCGATCGAGCGTCAATCCGTTCCACCACCCGGATTGCCCGCAACATGAAAAGGCATTCTGACCTTGCAATGCCGCTGTCGCAAAACGCCGGCCTGCCGACATGTCGTGATCGCCCGATGCACCT
Source organism: Rhizobium sp. RU35A (assembly GCF_900156005.1). Taxonomy (NCBI): domain Bacteria; kingdom Pseudomonadati; phylum Pseudomonadota; class Alphaproteobacteria; order Hyphomicrobiales; family Rhizobiaceae; genus Rhizobium; species Rhizobium sp. RU35A. Next base: position 18,003 of record NZ_FTMR01000003.1, read on the forward strand.
CGCAGCCGCCGAAGGGGCTGCCCGGAAGAGATGGATCGATATCGGCCGGCACGCTGATCCTCCTGTCACGAGGATCAGCGCATCACACCATTCGGACATTATGTCAAAGGGCGTTCAATGGTGGAATCCGGTGCTCCCACGGCGACGCCTGTTCGAGTTGGGCAGCCAGCGCAAACAAAAGCGGTTCTGCGCCGAAGGTCGCTGCAAATTGCGATCCGATCGGCAGACCTTCCCTGTTCCAGTGCAAGGGCACCGACATGGCAGGCTGCCCGGTGGCGTTGAACAGCGCGGTAAACGGTGAGAAAGAGTGGAACCTATCAATGACGGTAGCGATCGTATCCTCATCCTTGATGTCGAAGTCGCCGATCTTTGCCGGTGGACGCGCCATGGTCGGCGTCAGGAGAACATCGTAACGCTGGAAGAGATGCGCCATGCGTCGACCGAATGCATGGATATAGTCGACGGCTGCCGCATACTCCGCACCGCTGAGATGTCCCTTGTCGCGCAAGATGACGCGATGGCGGGCTTCCAGCGCCTGCTCGTCCATAGGATGGCCCGCAATGCGGCCGAGGAAGTTCATCAGGCTTCGGGTTTGAGAGCCGATGATCGTGAAGACGTGATCATAGAAGTCGAGCCCCTCGACCGGCAATGCCGTCTCCTCGACCTGGTGGCCAAGCGCTTCACACAGTTTCGCGGTTTTCTGAACGGCTTCGATGCAATCATCATGGCTCTGCCAGGGCGCCATGTGGGAAACAAGGCCGATGCGAAGGGCTTTCGGTGGTGCGCCGGTGGCCGCAGACAGAAGCGTCTGGGCATGATGCGGCGCGGCATAGGGGGCGCCGAGATCGGCGCCGGCCAGTTGATCGAGCGCAGCGGCGCTGTCGCGCACGGAGATGCTGATAACATGACTTGTGCTCATGCCGGCCCATCCCTCTCCAACGGCCGGCCCCATCGGCGTCAGGCCCCTGGACGGCTTCAGGCCGAACACGCCGCAGGCGGAGGCCGGCACCCGCAAGGAGCCGCCGCCATCATTGCCATGGGCAACAGGAAGTACCCGGGCGGCCACCATCGCGGCTGCCGCCCCGCTCGATCCGCCACAGATGTGCTCTGTCGACCAGGGATTACGACTGGCGCCGAACAGACGTGATTCAGTAGAGTACGAGCTGCCGAATTCCGGGGAGGTCGTGGTGCCGAAGATCGTGAAGCCCGTGCGGCGGAAACGCGTGACCAGTTCCGCGTCGAAGGGCATGACATTGTCCTTCAGCAGAAGCGATCCGTTGGTCATCCGCGCGCCCTTCACGGGCGTGAACAGATCTTTGGTCAGCAATGGTACGCCCGCAAAGGGACCGGAAGCCTTATCGGATTGGGCGTTGTTCTCCGCCGTTTCATAAAGCCTTTCGGCGATTGCGTTCAGCTGGGGGTTAACCCTTTCGACCTTCGCAATCGCATCCGAGAGCGCTTCGGCCGGGGTGAGTGTGCCCTTGCGGATCTGAGCCGCAAGCTCAAGACCGTCAACAGTCGTCTTGGTGGCTGAAACATTCATCGAGGAGTGCCTTTCAGTGTCTGTGCAAGAGTGGCGCCATGTCGGACGCCGCCTGAAAAATGCGGTTCAGCCATTCCCTGTCTGCGCAGGCTCGCGGCTTTTCGAGGCGCCGACGAACAGCCAGGCCAAAGCCATCAGCGCCGTGACCACTCCCCAGATCACAATGGCGGCTGCAAGACCCGCCGGAATGCCGCCAAATGGCGCGGCAATGGCCGCGACAATCAGGGGGCTGGCGAACTGGCCGAGGTAAAGGCATGAGGTAAAGCCGCCGATACCGCGGGCACGCAAGCCTGCGGGCAGTTTCATGAGAAGCGGGAGCGATGCATTCGAAACAAGGAAGCCTGCGCCAAATCCCTGCAGGACCATGGCAACCAGAACAACCGGGTAGGACGGCGCAAGCGACAGGACGAACAGGCCGCAAGCCATGAACCACAGCAAACATGCGTTGACACGAGCAACGCCGATCCGATCCCGGAAGAATGGCCACGCAATGGAGCCAAGCAGCGTGCAGAGAATGGCAAGCCCTGCCGCAGCGCCGATCAATGACGTGGATGTCACGCCAAGGCCAACCAGCACCGTGGGCGTCTGCACGGTCACGACGAAGCAGGTGACCATGCCTGCAAAGATCAGGAAATAGGAACCGGCAATGGTTGATGCGATCTTCTGCTGTGGACGTTTTGGCGCAGAAGCTTCCTCACCGCGCCGATCAGGCTCCCAAAGCCAGGCGATAACAGCGGGTATGATCAGCAGCGGCGCCAGATAGAGGAAGAACGGCGTACGCCATGATCCCTCTCCGGCAATGCCGCCGATGACGAAGAACAAGGCGCCGACAACACCGATCGTGATCACCTGTCGGTTGATGTAGCGCATGCGGTCAGCCGGCGCCCAGTAATCGGCGATCAGCGTTGTGCAGCAAGTCATGATGATCGCTTCGGCACAGCCGAACAGCAGGCGCGACAGCACGATGAGCTTGATATCTCCGATCACGGCCGGCAGCGCGCCAAACAGCGCGTAGAGAAGACAACCGATCAACAGCATCCTTTTTCGACCGAGAACATCGGCCAGCACGCCGGCGATCGGCGCGAAGAGGGCGATTGCAAGGGCCGGAGCTGCAACGATCAATGGGATGAGATCGACGGAACCCGGATCCGTCGCTGCAAACTCGGCTGTGATCTTCGGAAGCATGGGCGCGATCATGACCGAGCCCATGATCGTCAAACTGCTTGCGAACTGGATGATCAGTCCCTGCTTCGAACCGGCGGATCGCGTGATGGACGTCACGTGGCTCATGGTGACCCCCTCAGAAGCTCATGGCCAGACGAAGGGCCACGTTGTAGCCTTCGGCGCGGTTTTCGGCTCCAAACTCCTTGTAGGCATGCAGCGTGACAAGCGGCAGGCCGGGTTTGAAGTAGCTGATGGCAGGCCCGGCTGCAAAGACGCGCGCCCGGTTCCCGTCGCCTGCACCCGGCCCCTTGTCATCGCTGATCTGCTGGTAAGCGTAACCACCGACGCCGAGGGTCCAGGCATCGATGTGCTGGCCGACGGCAAATTCCTGCTTGTACTCGATGCCGCTGCGATAGTTGGTGTCGGTGTTGGTCGTGTTGAAGTTCAGGTTGGCCTGCGTCGAGATCTCGAAGCCGGTGTCCGAAATGTAGGTGGCCCCGACGACAGGCGTGAAGGTCCAGTGGTTGACGCCGGTGTTGAACGCATTGGAGGTGCTGTAGGAGCCGGTTGGCATCTGGATCTGCAGGCCTGCCGTTATGAAAAGGTTCGGCGGGGTATCCCATGCGAGGAGGAGTGGCATGATCTGGGCGTCGCCCAGCCCAAAATCATCCCCGGAAAGTTGGAGCGGACCGCCGGGTGTTGGTACGTTCAGCCGACCACTGATGTTCATCAAAGGCAGAACGCCACCGAAGCCGAGCCGTGCACCGAACAGCTGCAGGTCTGTCATGTAGAAATAGGCGAGAGCGACGGTTTCCACATCGAGATGGAAGTCATTCGGGATCTCACGACCAGCTCCGTCCCGGAGGGACGACGCCGAGTAATAGGTGCTCCTGATCCCGAAGGTCCCGTATGGCGAACTGGGTGGCAGCATGCCGGCACCGAAATCGGTCACGCCCATCGGGGTGATCGTTCCGCCCTGCTCAACCGCACCGGCAGGTGTCGAAAGCAGCATTGCGACGGAAAGAGCTGAAAATGCAAAGGCGGTCGCGCGCCTGCGCGCAGTCTGAGTGTCAAACATCAATGTTCCCCAGGTTTCTAATCGAACCAATTGGGGAATTGTAAAAACGCAAATGGCGTCGCGTTATCCGTTTTGGGAAGTGTCTTGCGTTTTGCTGCGCCCGACCAGGCTCTCGCCAGGGCGCAGCGTTTCGGACGGCAGTTCTGCGAACATCTCCCGGTAATCGGCAGCAAACCGGCTCAGATGCCAAAAGCCCCATTGTGCGGCGATGTCACCGATCACGACGTGCCGGTTCTCGCGTCGGGACCGGATCAGGGCCTTGCGAACCATATTCAGCCGTTCCGCCCGGATGAACTCCGTAGCCGGCAGCCCAACCGAATTGTTGAAGCAGGTTTGCAGGTGGCGACGACTGATCCCGAGATGAGCGGCAACCTCCGATACGGTCGGCAATTCGCTGATGTCGCGAAACATCAATCGGCGTGCCTTGTCGATCGTGAGCTTGTTGTTGGTATCGCTGACCGCCTCGATCTTGCGTGCGGATGTGATCACCGTGAGGAGAATGTCGGTTACGAAATCCCGTGCCGATGATTCCATAGAGCCTTTATGCGGCGGTCGTGTGCCGTTCGGTGCGAACAGCAACTGTGAAAACAGGCTGGTAAAGGCCGGTGCCTGGCTATGCCACATGGCGATCGACGCGTAGGCACGGATATAGCCCGCCAGCCTTTCATGTCCGCGCTGTCCGAGCTGATCTGCAAGCCATTGGCGGTCAATTGCGATATAGACCAGGTCAAGGGTGTGGGGGGTGAGAATTTCTGGCAGAAATTGGCCATCGACCATGAGACTGATTTCGGGATCGACCTCATGCCCGGAAAGCCAGCCATTGCCCTCTGCGTTGAGAACAAAGCTCAGGACAAGGGAGCCCGGCCAGCTCAGGCCCCGTTTCAGAAGCGTCTTGTCCGTCCGCTCATGAAAGATCTGGATGGTGTCCAGTTGCGTCACGGACAGCGAGTAGGTGATCCTGCCTGGCGACATCTGCAGAAGGTCCATGTCCCAGCCCGGCATGACGAGCATGGCGTCATCGATTGAATTCACCTTGTGTGCGGAGAACTGCTGCCGTTGGCAGTCGGCACGGATATCAAAAGCAGATGCCACCTTTCATGCCTCCCAGTTGTTGCAGCCATGCGAGCGCCTTCTTTTCCCATGTTCCACAGTATTTTCTTCTGGCGCTCGATATGTGCGACCGACAGGACACCTTGCCGGGCGCTTTCGCATTTCCGGCAGCCGCCTTTAAGCGCTGCCGGACTCATGATACGCGATTGCAGCCTATTCGACACCGCCGCCCAGATAGGTCGCCACGACCCGAGGGTCAGCCGCCATGCCTGATGCCGGACCTTCCAGCACAAACTCGCCGGTATCCATGACATAGGCATAATCGGCGACATCCAGTGCCGCGCGCGCGTTCTGTTCCACAAGCAGGATCGACACGCCCTGGTCACGCAATGCACGGACGCGCATCAGGACATCGCGCACGATGGTCGGTGCCAGGCCGAGACTGGGCTCGTCAAGCAGCAGCAGGCGCGGTTGTGCCATCAGTGCCCGACCGATGGCGAGCATCTGTCGCTCGCCGCCGGACAGGGTTTGCGCCAGCTGTGTCTGTCGCTCCGCCAGACGTGGAAATTGCTCGAAGACGCTGTCGAGACTTTTCCTGACGAAAGCCTTGTCTCTGCGTCGGACAAAGGCGCCAAGCAGAAGATTGTCGATGACCGGCATGTCGCCGAACAGCGCACGCTGTTCGGGCACAAGGCAGAAGCCCTGCTCCACCCGGTCTTCGACGGTCATCCGCAAGAGGTCCTGCCCGCGGTAACTAGCCCGCCCGCCGGATGGCAACAGACCGGCTGCAGCGGAGAGAAGCGTCGTCTTGCCAGCGCCGTTCGCTCCGATGACGGTGATGATCTGCCCCTCCTCCAGCCGAAGGTGGATCCCGCGAACCGCCTCCACCTTTCCGTAGGACACGCGGAGGTCGTTCAGTTCCAGCAAGACGCTGCTCATGCGAGACCTCCGAGATAGGCTTCCTGGACGGCGGGATCCTTGCGAATGGTGGCTGGATCACCTTCCCGCAACTTCTGTCCGAACACCATGACGACGATCCGGTCGACGAGATTCATCACGAAGTCCATGTCGTGTTCGACGATGAGAATGGTCAGGCCATCCTGCCGCAGCTTGCGAAGGAGGGTAGCGAGCGCGTCCTTCTCCTTCTTGCGGAGGCCGGCGGCCGGCTCATCGAGGATCAACAGCACCGGATCAAGGGCCAGCGCGCGTGCAATTTCGAGCACGCGCTGCTGGCCGAGCGGGAGGTCGCCAGCCAGATCATGGGCACGGTCGGCAAGGCCAACCTGCCCGAGCCGCAACAAGGCTTCGTGACGGGCTCGTTCCTCTTCCAGTCGGTCGAGCCTGAGACCGCCCTTGATGTAGCCCGCGCCGGTTCGCAGATAGGTGCCGCTGACCACATTGTCGAGCAGTGTCATGCCTGGTCGCAACTTCACATGCTGGAAGGTGCGCGCGCAGCCGAGTCTGGCGATTTCGCGTTGTGAAAGACGGCTGGCGTCCTTGCCTAGAAACCGTACGGTGCCGCTGCTGACGGCGAGCGTTCCCGTGATCAGGTTGAACATCGTGCTTTTACCGGCGCCATTGGGGCCGATCAGTCCAACGATTTCGCCGGCCCTGACATCGAAACTCACCTTATTGACGGCAATAAGCCCACCAAAGCGTCGCTCGACGGCTTCGACCTCAAGCACCGGCTCTCCGCGGGGCGGCAATTGCCGTGTGGGCAGGCCGCCGACATTCGCCTTGACGGTGCGAGGCGTGCTTCTGACACGCTTGAGAACCATCGGCATGAAGCCACCTGCGGCAAAGCGCAAGATCAGAAGCAGCATCAGGGCGAAGGCGACCTGTTCAAGCTGCGCCGGATTATCCGTCAGATGCGGCAGGAAATCCTGAAGCCAGTTTTTGATCAGTACGATCAAGCCGGAGCCCACGGTTGCACCGGCAACCTGCGATGCACCGCCGGTCATCGCCATCAGCAGATATTCGATGGAAATCTTCACATCGAAGGGTGCCGGACTGATGAAACGCGTCATATGCGCGTAGAGCCAGCCCGCCAGGCCTGAAAAGATGCCGGCGATGAGAAAGACGCGCAGACGTGTACCGAAGGTGTCCATGCCGACGCTGCCCATCAGATGAGCCCCGCCGCGCAGGAGACGCAGGGCCCGGCCCTCGCGGGAATCCAGCAGGTTCAGACTAAAGAGCGTTGCCAGAAGCACGACGACCCAGATGAGATAATACATCGCGATCTGGGACATGAATGACACCGGTCCGAGCGTGATCGGCGGAATGTTCAAGAGGCCGCTGTGGCGACCGAGCGGCTCGAGGTTGCCGAACAGGTAGTAGATCGAGAGCCCCCAAGCAATCGTCGAGAGTGGCAGGAAATGCCCGCCGAGCTTGAGAGTGATCGCTCCGATGGCCAACGCACTGACAGCGGTGAGCGCGAGGGCAAAAACAAGGCCGAGCCAGGGCGACCAGCCGAGCGCCGTTGTCAGCCAGCCCGTGGTATAGGCGGCAATACCCACAAAGGCTGCCTGGCCAAATGACATCATGCCACCTATGCCGGTCAGGAGGACGAGGCCCAGCACCACGAGCGAGCTGACGCCCACATGGCTCATGAGCGTGACGAGGAAAGGCGAGCCGACAACAGGCAGAGCCAGCAGAACAACCACCACGATGAGGGAGAGCAGACGTGCACTGATCATGTCAGGCAAACTCCTCTATTTCTTCGTCACCGTCGCGGTGGACACTGAACGACCGCCAGATCAGCACGGGAATGACCGCGCTGAAGATGATGATTTCCTTGTAATCGCTGGCAAGGAACGAGGCCCAGCTCTCCAGAACGCCGACGAAGACCGAACCGATGGCAGTGATGGGGTAGCTCGCCATCCCGCCGATAATCGCCCCGACAGAGGCTTTGAGCCCGATCATGAAGCCGGAATCGTAATACATGGTCGTCACGGGTGCGATCAGGATCCCGACAATTGCGGCAAGTCCCGAGGCGATCAGGTATGCCATGGTGGCTGCCCTCTCCGGGCGAATGCCCACGAGACGCGCGCCAACCCGGTTCGATGCCGTTGCCCGCAGCGCCTTGCCGGTCATGGAACGCCCGAAGAACAGATAGAAGACGAGGCTCAGCAGCAGTGCCACGATCATCATGAGCAACTGCTGGGCAGGGATCACGACGCTATCGGACAGTGAAATGATACCGTCCAGGATTGGCGTCGTACGAACCCCCTCCGGTCCGAACGCGATCAGGCCGATACCGGCGATCAGGTAATGCGCCGCGATGGCAACGATGAAGAGGATCAGAGTGGAGGATGCCGCCAGCGGCCGGAGCATCAGCCGGTCGATCAGCACGCCCATGGGCAGGATCAGGGCTATGGTGGTTAAAATCCGGAGCACTTCAGGCACGTCCTGTCTGGCGATTACCAGTCCGATGCCGCAGGGAATGAGCGGCAGGACACCATAGAGCAAAAGGGCTCTCGGTATGCGTCTGGTCGCACCGTTGCGCAGCAGCGTGCTGCATTCGGCCAGACAGGCAAGACCGGCCATGGCGGCAACCAGCCAGATCGAGCCGGGAACCGTGCGGCCCTGGAAGGCAGCAAGCGTCAGCGCCGCAAAGGCTGCGATGTCGCCGGAGGGAATGAAGATGACGCGTGTGACGGAAAAGACGAGCACGAAGCCCAATCCCGCGAGCAGATAGATCGCCCCGGTCGACAGCCCGTCGACCAGCAAAATGAGAATAATGTCCAGAGACATCCTGATACTCCTGAACATGATGGCAGACGATCCCGGCCAGGGATCGGTGAAATGCGGTGGGCATTTTCCGCCCACCGCCTCTGCATCCATGCTTCAGGACATCAGTTGCCAGTCCCCCTTTTCCAGTTTGACGAGAACCCGCGATCGTTCGTCATTGCCGTAACGGGAGCCGGGCTTGAAATTGTAGACGCCGTGCGAGCCGACGACGTCGTGCGCGTTGGTCAGCGCATCCCGCAACGCCAGCTTGAACTGCGCTGTCCCGGGTTCAGCCGTCTTGATGGCGATTTCGGCGGCCGCCACGAAGAGCACCCAGGCATCGAAGGAATAACCGGAAAAGGCGTTCGGCACGGCATCGGGGACGGTTGCCTTCAAGGCCTTGGCAAATTCCCGAGAGACGGCCTTGGTTGGATTGGAGTCCGGAAGCTGTTCGAAAACGACAACAGGGCCGGTCGATGCGATCAGGCCTTCAACGGCGGCACCGCCAACCTTGACGAAGGCGGGATTGATGATGGCGGGCGTGCCGTAAAACTGTCCCTTGTAACCGCGCTCGCGCAGGGCAAGGTACGGCAGTGCACCGGGCGTTCCCGATCCGCCTGCCATGAAGACGTCCGGTCGCGTCGCGAAAACCTTCAACGCCTGCCCCGTTACCGAAGTGTCGGCGCGCGCGTAACGCTCGTTGGAGGTGACCTTGATGCCCGCTTCGGGGCCGGATTGCATCAACGCATTGTAAACCAGATCGCCCCATGGATCGGCAAAGCCCATATAGCCCACGGACTTCACCCCCGTTTGCTTCATATGTGCAACCGCACCGGCGATCATCAGCGGTGCCGGTTGCGGAACGGTAACGGTCCAGGCTCCGGGTTCACCCTGCGGGTCAGCGTTTGCAATGCAGATCAGTGGCGTCTTGGTTTCGGCACAGACCGTTGCAATGGCGAGGGATCCCGGAGAGCCCGCAGTTCCAATGATCACGTCAACATTGTTCTCCTGGATCAGCTTGCGGGCGTTAACGGCCGCATTGGTAGGATCGGAGGCATCGTCGAGTGCGATCAGCTTGACGGATTTGCCGCCCACCTGGCTCTTGAAGGCAAGCGCGGCCTTCATCCCCTGATCATAGGGGATCCCGAGCGAAGACACCGCTCCGGACATGGAGGTAATAAAGCCGACAACGATTGTGCCATCTGCAGCGCGGGCCCTTGATACGAACCCGCCTGGAAATGCAGACAGTGCAGCAACCGCAGCAACGGCGCCGCCTCCTTGCCGGAGAAACTGCCTGCGGTCCACTTGCTTCGCGTCTCGGGCAAGCAACGACTGGAGAGATCTGAGATTTTTCATGTTCCGTTCCCCAAAGATATGATCGAGATATCGATCGTGGATCTCCGGATGCCGCGAGCCTTGTTCACCCTGTCAGTCATCCGGCAAAGCTTCGCCGTTGGCAGCTTTCGTGCAGAAAAGCGCCATGGCATGGTCTGGCCTTTCGGCCCTATGGGAGAAAATTCACGTGAAAAAGCTACTTTTTGACCTGCGCTTTTTCAAGTATTTTCTGTGTTCCTCGTCGGTTTCTTGTTCAATTTCAAACTTATCCGTCCCTCGCGTCATATCGCACAATGTCCCTTCCCTTTCGGGAACGTCGATTGTCCGCGAGCGTGCGGCAGTTGCGAATAGTGGAATTTTCCACTATCGGCTTCTGCGTCGACACGGCGCAAAGCAGTCCTCCCGCATCTGCGCCACGCTTGTTCGCAAGACCCAAAAGACCTAACAGTCGCGAGACACCATGTTTGAGAAACCAGCATCCGATGCCGCTGGCCACATCGGCGTAGCAGCAGAAAAGCGAATGAAGAAAGACTGGCCGTTCTACTGGGTTTCCCGTGTGAGTGCGCGCTATTCCCAAGTTCTGGAACGCCGCCTGAAGCCGCTCGATCTCGATGTGGCGCGCTGGCGGGTGCTGATGTCGCTCTACGAGGACGAGCATCTCAGCGTCTCGGAAATCGCCGATTATGCCGTCATCAAGCTGAACACAGTCACCAAGATCGTGCAGCGCATGATTGCCGACGGCCTGGTCGTCACCCGTGTGCGGCCGAGTGACGGGCGAGTGACGGAAGTCTGCCTGACCCCGGAGGGAGACCGGTTGCGGCGCCTTGCCCGCAAGGAGGCGGACCAGGTGTTCGCCGCGTCCTTCGTCAACATCACGCCCGACGAACTGGCGCAGTTGAATGGCCTGCTCGAAAAGGTCTTCCTGCAGCTCGAAGGGGCGTGAGGCGTCATTCATCGTCAGTGTGTTTCCAACGGATGGAAGGCACGGTCGAACCAGACTAGTCCGTGCGCATGTCCTTCTGCCACTTCGGTCGTGTCCACTTCGCAAAAGAACACGCTGTGCGTTCCGCGCGCCTGCCGATCGACGATGCGGCAGTCGAAGGCGACTGCCGCATCTGCAAGAACCGGCGCACCGGTTGCCCTGGTGTACCACTCGGTGCTTGCGAAACGGTCCTCGCCGGTCCATCGGGCGAAGGCACGCGACAGGTCCTGATGCGCCGGGCTCAAGACATTGACGCAGATTGCGCCATTTTCCACGAAGGCATCATGCGAAAAGGCCTTGCGGTTGATGCAGACGAGCAGCGTCGGCGGCTGGTCTGTCACGGAGCAGACGGCCGAGACGGTCAGCCCATGGCGGCCCGCCGGGCCGTCGGTGGTGACGATGTTGACGGCCGCGCCGAGCCGGCTCATGCCGTTGCGAAAGGCGAGCGCTTCCGGAGAAGGGACAGGGGGTATGGCTTCTTGGGTCATGGTCAGACATCCAGTACCAGGGTGGGGGTGGCAGCCCGCGAGCAGCAGGCGCAGATCATTGAGCATTCCTCGCGTTCCTCGTCGGTGAGGAACTTGTCGCGATGGTCGGGTATGCCTTCGAGCACGTCGGTGACGCAGGTGCCGCAGACGCCTTCCTCGCACTTCACTTCGATCTTCACGCCGGCGGCCGCGAGTGCCTTGGCGATCGTGTTGCCGGCCTCGACGCGCACTGTGACACCGGAGCGTTTCGCCACGACCTCGAAGCCGCCGCCGGACTGGTCGACATCGGCCGAGAAATATTCGCGGTGAACGTTCGCCCTCGCATGGCCGGCGCTTTCCGCCGTGTTGATCACCCAGTCCATGAAGCCCTGCGGGCCGCAAACGTAGAGATGCGTGCCGGGAGCAGGTTTCGGCAGGTCGCGGGCGAGATCGAGCCGCTGTTCTGCCGGCTGGTCATCAAAGTGGAAGACCACCTTGTCGGCCCAGGGGGCGGCGGCAATGAGGTTCTTGAAGGCCGTCACGCCGTGCGATCGTGTGCAGTAATGCAGAACGAAGTCCCGGTTCAGTGCGTGGAGGCGCTGCGCCATGGCGAGCATCGGCGTAATCCCGATGCCGCCGCCGAGAAGGACGGAGGTTTCCGCCGTCTCTTCCAGTGGGAAGTGGTTGCGCGGACCCTCGACGTCGAAGCTGGTGCCGACTTGTGCCAGCTTGTGGACGGCCACGGAACCGCCGCGTGATTTCGGGTCGCGCAACACGCCGATCTCGTAAGCCTCTGACTTTGCCGGATCGGAGCAGAGCGAATACTGCCGCCACAGATCCGTCGACCCATCCTGAAGGTGCAGATCGAGATGCGCGCCGGCTTCGAAGGCCGGAAGCGCAGCGCCCGAGGCTTCGACGAGCCGCAGGCGCAGGATGTTGCCGGGCTCCTCGATGCGCTCGGCGACTTTCAGTTTCAGCGTGTTCGTGCCCATGGTTCTCCCCTCACCGCATGTAGATGCCGCCATTGACGTCCCAGCAGGCGCCATTGACGAAGGATGCTTTCGGTCCGGCCAAGAGCGCCACCAGTTCGGCGACGAAGACCGGATCGCCCAATTGGCCGACCGGGATATTGGCAAGTGCCGCTGCCATCTTGTCTGGCGTGATCACCGAGCGGACCATGGGCGTATCCATGGGGCCGGGTGCGATCGCATTGCAGGTCACGCCGAAGGGCGCGAGATCGCGGGCAAACACCTTGGTCAGCGTCAGGATCGCGCCCTTGGAGGCGGCGTAATGCGCGCCCGTCGCCGTGCCGCCGTTCTGCCCCGCCAGCGAGGCCAGATTGACGATGCGGCCATAGCCGCGTTCCTTGAAATGCCGGCCGAAGATCTGGCTGCCGGCAAAGGTACCGCCGGCATTGGTGGCCAGGATGGCGTTGAAATCGGCCGGGTCGATGTCGAGCACCGGCTTGACCGCCGTGCGCGCGGCATTGTTGACCAGCACTTCCACCGAGCCCCAGCGCTCGACGCATTTGTCGAGAACCTCCTGGAAATCGGCAGGTCTTGTGACGTCGAGCGTCGCCGTCAGGGCTGTTTCGCCGGCGAGATCGAGTTCGGAGGCAAGCGATGCCCCCGCATCCGCCTCGATGTCGGTGATCACGACCCGGAAACCTTCGCGGTGGAGGGCGCGTACGATCTCGGCCCCAAGGCCGCGTGCGCCGCCCGTCACCACGGCGGTCTGGATCTTTTCGGGAAGCGGGGCCGCCATCAGAACAGATAGCTGAACGAATTCAGCATCCCATCAGAGTTGAGCAGCCGCACCACCTTGGTGCGGATCCTGAAGCCGTCTGCGGAGGCGACGAGCGTGTGCTTCATGTTCGCCGCCCAGACACGCTGGCGGCCGAACTTGTCCTCGACCACATGCTCGGCACTCGAAACCGTGACCGTATCGCCCTCGACGCTGTCAATGACGAAGCGGGATACGGTACGAACGGTCTGTGCCGGCGGGGCCGAGGAGATCGAAAAGCCCTGCTGGAAGCGCTGGATGCGATCGCGCCGCATACGGTCATTGTCGTGGCAGAGGTTGAGCTGGTTGTCGAAATCCTCGCCTTCGCCGATCGGCAGCGTGTAGAAACCTTCCGCCAGCCAGAGCGCCAGCCAGCCATCGTAATCCTTGGCATCAAGCAGGTCGGCCTCGGCCCAGAGGAAGGCGCTGACCTTTTGCAGGAGCGCCAGATCGTCGATCCTGGTCATCATGTTCATAGCGACATCATCCTCTTCCACATCTTGTAGGCGGCGCGCATGCCGGTTTCGGCGCTGATATGGCCGCGCGGGCCGAGCGCGCCGGGCTGTTCGTCGATCAGGCCGCGATTGACGAGGATCGGCAGATCCTCGCCGCCCTTGGTGCCGCGCTGGACGCGCTCCCACACTTCCGCATCATCGGGAGAGCCAAAGCCCATCGGGCCCTGGAAATGCTCGTGCAGGCGCATGCGCATGCGGTTGGCTGCGGCCGGCCCGCCGTCCATGCCGAGCGCGATGTGGCGGATGTCGGTCCGTTCCACATTGACCGGGGTCAGCACGCGGAAGAAGGCGAGCGAGAAGGAGACATTCGGGAAGAGGTTGAGATTGAAGCCCGCCCCGCCGACGGCGCGCACGATCTTCTTGACCTGGTCTTCCGGATAGCCCCCGTTACGCAGTTCCTGCACGAGCGGCAGGAAACGCTCCTCGACCGGATCATCGAGGTGTTCATCGAGATCGATGCGCTCCGGGATCATGACCATGACGGAATGGCCGTTGCCGAGATCCTCGACAAAACCCTTGCCGGTTTCGAGGAATTTGAACGCCTCTTCCGCATCGCCGTCGAGTGACTGCATGAAGCTCTTGTGCACGACGGGGAAGTGATAGGCGTCGGTCGTGTTCTCCAGCTGCACCTTCCAGTTCATCGGCACGGTGAACTGATGCTCGCCGAGAACCTTGACCGGAAAACCGCCGCCCTGCTTCATGAAGAGGTCGATGTATCGGCGCACTTCCGGGCCGAGGAAGTCGACCAGCGGCTCGACATCATCGTTGAAGGTCGCGAAGATCATGCCGTTGTAGGTTTCTGTGCGCAGCTTCTTCAGGCCATGCGCACCCTTGTCGAAATCCTCGCCATACTGCTCCGGATAGGGCAGGCCGCGCAGCGAGCCATCAAGACCGTAGCCCCAGCCGTGATAGGGGCACTGGAAGGAGGAAGTTTTGCCCTTCTTCACCTCGCAGACGGTGGCGGCGCGGTGGCGACACCGGTTGACGAGGACGTTCACCTCGCCCTTGCGATCACGCACGACGATGACGGGTTCCAGCCCGACATTCGACAGCTTGAACGAGCCCTTGTCGGCGAGTTCGCTGTCATGGGCGACCCAGACCCAGGTACGCTTGAAGATGCGTTCCATCTCTTCGTTGAAGAGGTCAGCATCCTCGTACATCGAAGTCGCCACCCTTGCGTCGGGCGTATAGAGCGCGTCGAGATCGTTGAATTTTTCATGAGCCTGCAACATGGCTGCTCCTCTCATATTCAAAGTTCGGGAATGGTGAGCGCCCGGCCCATGCGGGCTTCGACGCGCATGTATTTCCAGAGGCGGTGATCCGCGTCATCGACGACGATCGTGCGCAGCAGGTTGCAGGCCGCAATCACCGACTGCCGGTCGGGGAAATCGCACAGCATGTACCAGGTAAAGGGGAAGGACGGCGACGTGCCGACCTGGGTCTGGTCGTCATCAAGCGTGCCGAGGACGGTGACGCCTTCGAGCCTGGAAACGCCTGACATGAAGGCCTGCGTCGCCTTCCAGACGGCGCCGATTTCGCCGAAAGGCAGATCGAAAAAGGCCGGCTGCACGGCAAGACAAAGAAGGGTACGGATGGGTGTCGGTTCAGACATGAGACTAATCCTTTCGTGCCGTGATCACGGATAACCGGGCGGTGTCTGCTGGTCGAACAGGGCGGCGCCTGCTGCCTGCCAGCTTCCGGAATTGATGAAGGCGTGTTGGGCGACGCAGGCCGCGTCGATCATCTTGCGGCCGAGCGGATGGCCGGTCGCCATGGCTTCCGAACCACCCATGACGAAGGCGAGACGGGCAGCCTCAGCGCCGTCCTGCGCGGCCTTGGAGGCGGCATGACGCAGGCGGATGAGTGTCGGGCGGTCGACTTCCCCGTTCGTCTGCATCTGCCGCCAGCCGTCCTCGATGGCGTCGTAAAAGGCCGAGCGTGCGCCCATCAGAATGCCTTCCGCCTTGGCGAAATCGATCTGGATGTAGGCGCGCGCCGCCGGGCTCGGAGCGCCGGTGACGGAGGCGCGCGCGAGGGCATTGGCATGCACCCAGTCGAGCGCCGAGCGCGCCGCGCCGAGCGCCACGACGGCCAGAACCTGCGCTGCAAGCGCCATGGCCGGATAGCGGAAGATCAGGTCGTCCTGCTGCGGCTTGCCGCCGCGAATGAAGGTCCATTCTTCCGGCACGATGGCCTTGTCGATGACGATGTCGTGGCTGCCGGTGGCGCGAAGGCCGACCGTGTCCCAGTTCTCGTCCACGGACGCCTTGGCGCGCGGCAGCACGGCCGTGCGCGGAAGCGGGCTGTTCTCGCCCTCGATCTTGATGCCGGCGCCGACAATATCGGCCCCCATGACGCCCGAGCCCCAGGGCCAGCGGCCGGAGACTTCCAGTCCGCCTGCCACGCGCCTGGCGGGTTGCGGGGGGAACATCGCACCGGCAAAGACCGTATTCGGGTCTGTACCATAGATCGCGGCATAGGTTTCCGGCGGCAGCGATGCGAGATAAGTGGCGGAAACGCCGAAACTTGCCACCCAGCCGGCAGAGGCGTCGGCGGTTGCAATCTCTTCGATCAAGCGACAGAAATCCTGCGGAGCCAGTTCGTCGCCGCCGAAGCGTTTCGGCACGAAGGCGCGGTAGACCCCGACCGCCTGAAACTGGCGGACGATATCCTTCGGAATATGGCGCAGCGCCTGGAATTCCTCAGCGCGCGCACGAATTTCCGACTTCAACGCGTCCAGTGCGCCTGCCGAGGCCGGAGGGGCATGATAATTCATCGTTTCATTCCTTCGTCTGGAAAATCGGGTTGTCTTCGACGAGACGGCGGGCAATCGCGATCAGCCGGGCATCTGCACCCTTGGCTGCCACGAGCTGGATGCCGGAGGGCAGGCCGTCCACCGTTCTCGCCGGCAAAACGAGGGCCGGATGGCCTGAGAGATTGAACGGACGCAGGTAGCGTGTCAGGGTCAGCACCTTGGCCGGATCGCTTGCCTCCGACAGTCGCGGTGGCGGCAACGGCAAGGCCGGGGTCATGAGCACGTCGAACCGTTCGAGGAGCGCATCGATATCTGCGGTAAAGCGCACGCGGACATTTTCGGCTTCCGCCATATCGGCATCGGTGGCATTCCGTGCTCCCTCCAGACGTTTTCGCACGTCCTCGCCCAGCAGTTCCGGGCGCTCGAGCAGCGCGATATTGGCGAGAAGCGTTTCGCGGGCGATGATCGTCATGCCGGCCTTGAACGCGGCGTCGAGGAGCGGCAGCTCAATGTCCTTGATTGCGCCGTCGCCGTCAGTCCGGACCGCCAGCATCGCCTCAGCCATTCGCGGCTCGATCTCCCCGTCCATGCCCAGCCGAGCGAGACGGAGCGGGCCTTCGAAAATTTCGGCCTGAAACGTGCGATCAATGGCCCCCATGGCTTGCTCGATCATTCCTACCGTGCGGGCGAAGGGACCAATGCAGTCCAGCGACGATTGCACCGGCAATGCTCCCTTGCGGCTGACACGACCGAAGGTCGGCTTGAAGCCAATGACGCCGCAGCAGATCGCCGGCTGGCGGATCGAACCGCCCGTGTCCGTACCGATGGCGAAATCGACGAGACTGGCTGCAACAGCCGCTGCGGAGCCGGAGGAGGATCCACCGGGAATACGGTCGGGAAAATGCGGGTTGAGCGGCGTTCCCTCGAACGCGTTGATGCCGGTCATGCCATAGGCGAGCTCATGCATTTTCGTCTTGCCGAGGATTCGACAACCGGCGGCAATGAGGTTCGCCACGACATCAGAATGAGCCTTTGCCGGTGCGGCATCGGCCAGCGCGCGGGAACCGCAGCGCGTTACCAACCCCTCGATGTCGAGACAGTCCTTGATGGCAACGGTCGCGCAGCCTTTTGCGCTCCCTTGGGAGCCGGCCGCACATTGCGATGCAAAGACGCCATAGGCGTCCGGATGACTGGATAGATGTCGCATTGAGCAGTCGGGCTTTTCGCCCGTTCCCCATTTATTACGTGAATATTACTGTAATTGTGGGGCCTGTCAATCGGCTGATGGGGAAAGCAATATTTTTATTATTGAAAATCAGATGCTTGCAATAAAGTGCCACGGCTTCGCCCTCGGCGGAACCGTGATCCGCGTGCAGCCATGTTCAATCGTCTTGCGCCCTCGCTCCACGTCGAGGACCTCAGAACATCGCTATAGCACGCGACGTCCGTCATCATTTTTGCGGAATCCGGAAAACTGTTTTCCGCAACAATGCGTCCTTGCTGCAGCTCCAATGAGAACAGAGGTTTGGCGATGCTCATGGAGCCGATATCGCAAAATTACGTGAATATTACCGCTTGACCCTCGTTCTTCCGGAGCTAGGATTTTGTTGAAGCGCGCCCGCTCAAGGGCCCAAGCGCCGGGAACGGGATAATCATCATGACCAGCCAGACTGATATCGCGGCGCTTGTGCGCCGCATCGAAACGCTTGAAGCCGAAGCCGATATCCGCCGCATCCAGGCGCGCTACATGTTTCTCTGCGATACGCCCAACCCGGAATTCGGCGTCGCCGACGATGCCGCTCGCATCGAGCTGATCATGCAGCTCTACACGGAAGATGCCGTCTGGGAGGGGGTCGGCGAATATTACGACAACCAGTTCGGTCGCGCCGTCGGGGCTGCCGCCATCCGCAAGCATTTCCAGAGTTTCTGGGGCGGCAAGACCGATCCGGCCCTGATCCTCAATTGCCATTATCTGACCTCCGAGCAGATCCACGTTCATGAGAACGGCACGACGGCGGACGGCCAGTGGGTGCATATGCAGCCCTGGCTCTTCTCCGACGGCAAGGCACTGCTTCGCTCTTCGCGCCTGAACAACGCGTTCCGCAAGGAGCCGGACGGCGTTTGGAAGATCACCCGCACCCGCACGGAAAACGTCTTCGTCGCGCCGCTGCCGGCCACCTGGGCCTCGGATTATCCGTCGAAATCGGTGCTTATGAAGCCTTGACAGCCTGGCGGAGGGGCGGTCACGGCCTCCGCAAACTGCCCATATAGGCAGGGCCGGTTTTCGCCGGCCCTTTTGCGTTTCATGAACACTCGTCGTCTATTCGCGGTAGGCGATGCAGACGGCCTTCGTTTCCAGATAGTTTTCGAGCGCGCGGCTGCCATGCTCGCGGCCGATGCCGGACTGCTTACGGCCGCCGAACGGCATGTTCTGGTCGGGGATGTTGTGGCTGTTGACCCACACCGTGCCGGCCTGGATTCTCGGCACATAGCGCATGACCTTGTTGAGATCGTTGGTCCAGATCGATGCGCC
The DNA here is from genome assembly GCF_900156005.1 of Rhizobium sp. RU35A. Taxonomy (NCBI): domain Bacteria; kingdom Pseudomonadati; phylum Pseudomonadota; class Alphaproteobacteria; order Hyphomicrobiales; family Rhizobiaceae; genus Rhizobium; species Rhizobium sp. RU35A. The sequence continues at coordinate 36,936 of NZ_FTMR01000003.1, forward strand.
GAGGCCGTAGCGGGTGTCGTTGGCCTTGGCGATCGCCTCGTCCGCGTCCTCGAAAGGTGTGATCGTGACGACCGGACCGAAGACTTCGTCCTGCATGATCGCCATGTCCTGACGGACATCGGTGAAGAGTTCCGGGGCGACGAAGAATCCCTTGTCCGGTGCGTTGCCGTTGATGACCGGTGTCGCGCCTTGCTCGATGCCGCGTGCGATGCAGGCCTTCACGTGCTTCTGGTGTTTGGCGGAAACCAGCGGGTTGATCTGGTTCATCGGATTGAGGCCTGAGCCGATCGCGAGGCTGCGCGACACGTTGGCAATCACCTCAAGCGCCTTCTCGTAAATGCCCTTCTGCGCATAGATGCGCGTGCCGGCGCAACAGGTCTGTCCGGTGTTGAAGAAGACTCCGATGCCGGCGGCAGCGCCCAGAAGGTCGAGATCCATATCGTCAAACATGATCATCGGGGCCTTGCCACCGAGTTCGAGCGTCACCCGCTTCATGTCTTTCATGGCCTGAATGCCGATCAATTTGCCGGTCTCTGTGGAGCCAGTGAAGGTGATCTTGGCAACGCCCGGATGTGCGACGAGGGCAGCGCCTGCGGTTTCACCCATGCCGGTGACGACATTGACCACGCCTTCCGGGAAGCCGGCCTCGCGGCAGAGTTCGACGAGGCGAATGGAGGTCAGCGGCGTTTCCTCGGCCGGCTTCAGGACCACGGTGCAACCGGCGGCGAGCGCGGGGGCAATCTTCCATGTCGCCATGTTGAGCGGGAAATTCCACGGCGTGATCGCTGCAACGACGCCCACCGGTTCCTTGCGGGTATGCGCCTGATAGCGCATGCCCGGTGGAATGGCGATCGAGACATCGAGCGTCGAGCCTTCGATCCTGGTTGCCGCGCCCGCCATATAGCGGAAATAGTCGGCCGAAGACTGCACCTCGATGAGGCGCGACAGCAGGATCGACTTGCCCTGGTTCAACGTTTCGAGCTGGGCGAGCTCCTCGCCGTTTTCCTCAATGAGGTCGGCAAGCTTCAGCATCAGCGCCTGGCGCTGCACCGGCAGCATTTTCGACCACGGCCCCTCGAAGGCTGCGGCGGCCGCCTTGACGGCACGGTCGACATCGGTTGCGTCACAGGCCGGGACACCCGCCAGCACCTCGCCGGTGGCGGGGTCCGTGACGGCGTAGGTCGCACCGGATGCGGCAGCAGAAGACTGCCCATCAATGATGATCTTCGGAGAGCGGAGGAAATCGGCAATGCTGGCAGAAATCGTTTCGACGGAGCTGTCGGGCTGGGCAATTCTCATGGTCGTCCCTCTGTCGGTTCTTGTTTTTGAAGACTTGGCGTGCCGTCCGATGGCCGATCACGCGGTCTGGCGGCACAGAACGAAATCGTAATCCGCGCGCCATACCTCGCTTGGCGTGTCGGTCTTCAGATACTCAACAATCAGCGTTTCCTTGACCCCGAAGACGGCGTCGGATGCCAGATAGCGGTCGCCGGCAACGAAGATATGCGTGATGAGGCGTCGGTAGCCGGGGGCCGTAACCATGAAGTGCATATGCGCCGGTCGCCATGGATGGCGCCCGAGTGCTGCCAGCATCTTGCCGACCGGCCCGTCGTCGGGGATGGGGTAGGATACCGGCTTGATGCCGCGAAACGCGTAGACACCGTCAGGGCCCGTGCGGAACCGTCCACGATTGTTGAAAGCGGGCTGGCTGTCCGGCTGCTGGACATCGTAGAAACCGTCTTCATTGTCGGACCAGACATCGACGATGGCGTTCTCGATCGGCTTGCCGTCGAGATCAAGCACGCGGCCGCTGTAAAGGCAGACCTCGCCCTTCCCATCTAGGCTGATATTCGCTCCCATGTCGCGCTCGGGCGCACCATCGACGTGGAACGGTCCAAAAACGGTCGTCTCCGTCGCGCCATCGGGCGCGCGGTGGTTGATGGCGTCAACTAGCATCGAAACACCGAGCGTGTCGGACAACAGAATGAATTCCTGCCGGTTGCCGCAACAGATTTGCCCGGTCTTGGTCAGGAAATCGATGGCCGTCTCCCATTCCGCTTCCGTCAGTTCAACATCGCGGATGAAGGCGTGAAGGTGATTGACCAAAGAAGTCATCACCTTGCGCAGACGCGGTGAAGCGTCAGCTCCTATCCGGCCGTTGACGACCTCGGTCGACGTGTCCTCCGTGAAATAACTCATGCGGTCTCCCTCCCATCCGCCAAAGGCAGCGCACCTTCGAAGGCACGTTGCAGCAGCCCGCGGATCGCTTCCGGCTGAAGCGGGCGCGGGTTCCAGTAGCTGTTTTTCAGTGCCAGTTCCGTGGCGCGATCGAGTCCATCTTCGGGCATGCCAATCTCCGACAGACCGGTTGGCGCATGGATCGTGCGGGCAAGATCCTGCAGGGCACGGGCCGGATCTTGTCCCAGAACGGTCGTCAAAGACGCCATGACCTCCGGAATCGCGGCTGCATTGTAGGCAAGAGCATGTGGCAGGATGACCGTGTGCGTCTCGGAATGCGGCAGATCGAAACTGCCACCCAGCGTGTGGCAGAGCTTGTGATGAAGGGCCATGCCGACGGCGCCAAGGCACATGCCACACAGCCAGGCACCGTACAGCGCATCAAAGCGCGCATCGCGATCCCGCGGGTCCTGCGCGATTTTCGGCAGGGAAGTGGCAAGCGCCTTCACGGCCTCAAGTGCTAATGCGGAAATCACAGGATTGCCGTCTCGCGCATAGAGAGCTTCGACCGCATGGGCGATCGCGTTGATGCCGCTCGTCCCCGACAGGCCGACCGGCAGTTCCATCGTCTGATCGACATCGTAAATGACGACTTCGGGCAAAACCCTCGTCGTGGTCTGGGTTGTCTTGATGCCGTTTTGTGTCTCGCCCAGGATCGGGGTCATTTCAGAACCCGCATAGGTGGTCGGCAAGACGATTTGCGGCAAATCGGTTCGCAGCGCGATGGCCTTTCCCAGTCCGGTCGTGGATCCGCCCCCAACGGATACAATGACATCCGCTGAAAGCTTTGATGCACATTCGGTGGCTCGCTCACTGACATCGACCGGCGTGTGCATGGCGGCTTCGGCAAAAATCCCGGCCGAAGCGCTGCCAAGCAGGCTTGCCAGATGCGCGGCCTGCCCCTCCTGGTGCGGGGTCGACAGAATGAGCGCTCGCGAGGCACCGAGACGTGCAACCTCTTCCGGCAGCCTGTCCGTCGTTCCGAATCCGAAGAGAACGCGCGCGGGATGTCCCGTGTATACGAAGCCGCGATGTTCCATCTCAATCTGCCTTTCGCTGCGCAACGGGGTAATCCACCTGATGCCGTCCGATGCGCAGGCCCTCCAGCCGGTCACGGACTTCAAGATGCGCGGGATGCGTTGCATAGGCCTCCAGTGCATCGACGCTTTCGAATTGCGTCACAAGAACGACATCGCAGGCATAGGAAATTCGGCTCGTATCCACGCCGATCTCTAGACTCGTCATTCCGGGGATGCGACCTCTCAATCCCTCGAACTCCCGCTGGACGGTGGCAATCGCCCGTGCCCTCTGCTCTGGCGTCGTCCCCGCGACGTCCCACATCACGATGTGGCACATGGCGGGATTGGTCGTGGGTACAGACATGGACGTCCTCCGTTCGTCTTCTTGCGGCGACATTCCGCGCTGCCACACCCTCTCACCGTCCATTTGCGTGATAAATCATGCAACATGAAAAACTATCTTGCTGCTTGCGCAACAATCGCGCCGGCTCCTCTGCCGCTATTGCATTTCCCGCCATGATATGTGTGAATATTACCGTATTTGGGAGAGGCGACAAGTCTGACGTCATGGACCGCTTTACGGAGCTGGAAGTTTTCATCCGAATTGCCGATGAGGAGAGCCTGACCCGGGCTGCCGACCTGATGGGGCTCTCTGTCTCCGGGGTCAGTCGTTGCCTGACGAGCCTGGAAAACCGGCTGGGAGTCCGGCTTGTCCAACGAACGACCCGACAATTGTCATTGACGCTTGAGGGAGAGCGTTTTGCCCGCAATGCCCGGGAAATCCTGGCGACGCTCAGCAATGCGGAAGCAAGTGTCAGTGCGGTGGCTGCGGAGCCTTTGGGTACTCTGAGGATCGGCACATCTCTGTCGTTCTCGCTTCTCCACCTCATTCCGGTGATCCGCCAGTTCAAGACGGATCATCCGGCTGTGCGCATCGACCTGCAGGTGTCCAACCGCTATTATGACCTGATCGAGAACGGTCTCGATCTGGCGATCCGAACGCGCAGGGTCGAGAGCGACAGTTCCGTGACGATACGTCGCCTGGCGGAAGTGCCGCGCCTGTTGACGGCAACGCCTGCCTATCTTCAGCGACACGGCCTACCTGCTGACCCGGAGGAACTGTCGCAGCATGCGCTGCTCCTCTACACGCTGTCGGAGGACTGGGAGCACCTGACCTTCCATCGCAGGGGCGTCATGAAACGTCTTCCGGTCAGCGCCGAATTCAGTTGCAACGATGGCCAGGCACTTCGCCGCGCCGCCTTGAACGACATGGGCATTCTGGTGCAGCCGGCCTATATCGTGCAGGACGACCTTGCGGCGGGCCGGCTTGTGTCGGTCCTGTCGGAATGGAAGCTTCATCCCCTGACGATGAACGTTGCCTTTCCGACACGAACTCATCTGCCTGCCCGCACCCGGCTCTTCATCGATGCCCTTGTCCGCTACTTCCGCGAGAAAGATCTGGAGCGGATCTGGGCCTGTTCAGCCGAAGATAATTCCGCTTGAGCTACACCCGAAAAGGAAACTTCATGCCCGCAACGACCGCCTATGTCGAACACACGGCCTTCCGTGTCCGTGAAATTCTTCCGCTTGTCGCCTTCTTCGCCGAGGTCCTCGACATGGGAGTGACCCAGATGGAGGGCGATGCACAATCGCCTAGGCAGGTGTGGCTGCAAGGTGGTGTGCAGCTGATCGCCGATCCCGATTTTGTAGGGCCGGACGGACGTTTCGGGCACCTCGGAATTGTCTGCAAGAATGTATCCGCCGCGATCGACGCGGCGCGGGCGCGGGGCGCGGTATCGACGACCAAGGGCGATCACTGGCTGCTTCTGGAAGACGGCCTTTTGCTGGAGTTCCTGCCCGAGAAAAACGATGCGGTCGATATCATTCGCGGGCTCGATCCGCGCCTGTGATTGTCACTTGCCTGTCCGAGACGGAGCATGGCCGGTCCAGCCCTTGAAGGCCCGGCCGAAGACAGCGCTGTCGGCATAGCCAAGCGTCTGGGCAATCTCCGCGACGGAGGTCTTCTTGCCGGCTGCAAGCAGATTGGCAGCCAGCTGCCGCCGATAAGCCTGTGTGATGGTGCGTACGCTTGTCCCCTCCCGCTCGAGCTGGCGCTGCAAGGTCCTGGCATTCATGCCAAGCTCCTCCGACAAAAAGCCGATCGTGATTGGCCGGCGGCCGAGATAATGCTCGATGAGTGTCGTCACCTTTGACGTCAGGCTCGAGCCGACATCCGTTTCTCCAATCAGATCGAGGATATGCCGCTCAAGGATTGCCGCCAGTTCTTTGTTATCGCTGCGATAGACGCGGGTGATGTCGTCCGTGCGCATGATCATGCGGTTGCTTGACTGGCGGAAGAGAACCGGTGCACGGAAGATCCTGCGTAGCACCTCCGGGTCAGCGGGCGCGTCATGCTCGAAGTGCACCTCTTCCGGTTTCCAGGCGGACGAGAAATTGGAACGCACCAGTTGGCAGCTTGCAGCCAGTGAATATTCCGCATCCTGCCTCCGCGGCCAGATCGACTGATCGGCGATGCGATAGGTCCACACGCATGCGTCGCCATCCTCGACGAAGCTTGAGCTTGTGGAATTCTGTAAGGAGTTGACGAATCTCGCGATCCGCTCGAACGCATCCTTGATCGTCGGCGAGAGAGAAAACAGCATTCCAAGCGGGCCGATGTCAGCCGGCTTGAAGACCGAGCCCAGCTTGGCCCCGAAATATGGGTCCTCAAGCGCGTGCGCCGCATCCTCGAAAAAGGCAATGAACCGTTGCAGCGGGATGACCGCATAAGGGTCTTCAAGCTGCGATTGCGATAGCCGGTGGCGTGCCAGAAGCACCCGTGCCTTTTCCTGGCGTTTGTCGAACTGATGGATCAGCGGTGTGATGGCAGCCACGCGGATGAACGCGACATTACCCGCCCCCCTGTATGCTTCCCTCATGCCAAGCTCCATGGGCGTCTGCGTCTGATGCGTGAATTGTGACGTAAATTATCAAAACGGTGGCATGGATTGCAATATTGCAGCGCAAAAATCTTCCCTAGATTTCTCAAATAACAATTAAACACATAAAAGGGGTTCAACATGCAAACTGGTGAGAGTCTCACTGCGCCCAGCGGCAAGCTGGCGCGGAATTCCGTCGGCATTGCGCATATCGTCTTCTTCGTGGTGGCTGCTGCAGCCCCATTGACGGCCGTTGTCGGTGCAACGCCGCCGGCCTTCGCCTTCGGCAACGGTGCCGGCGTTCCGGGCGCCTTTGTGCTGGCCGGTCTCCTCTATCTGATCTTTTCCGTCGGCTACACGGCCATGAGCCGACATATCAGCGGTGCCGGGGCTTTCTATACCTATATTGCCAACGGCATCGGCAAGCCGGCAGGCGTTGCGGGCGCGTTCATTGCGCTTTTGACCTACAGCTCCGTGCAGATCGCCGTCTACGGCCTCATCGGCGTCTTCACGAGTGGCGCCATGGCCTCGCTTGGCATTGATCTGCCCTGGTGGGTCTGGTCCTTCGGCTTCCTCATCGTCACGCATCTGGCCGGTCAGCGCAACATCACCTTTTCGGGCGCCATCCTCGGTGTCTGCATGCTGGCCGAAATCGTCATCCTGCTGCTGCTCGATATTGGCATCGTCCTGCATGGCGGCGGCCCGGAAGGCATGAGCGCCTCGACCTTCATGCCCTCGACCGTCTTCACGCCGGGCCTTGGTGTCTCGCTCGTCTTCGTCGTCGGCTCCTTCATCGGCTTCGAGGCAACCGCCATCTTCGGCGAAGAGGCGCATCGACCGGAAATCACCATCCCGCGCGCCACCTACATCTCCGTGCTGTTGATCGCGATCTTCTATGCCTTCTCGACTTGGGCGATCGTTCAGTTCTACGGTCCGTCGAAAATCCAGGAAACGGCCAATGCTTCGCTGAATACGTTTTACTTCGACGCGGCGACCCAGGTGCTCGGTGCCTGGGCGGCACATGCGATGAACGTGTTGCTGATCACGAGCCTGTTTGCCTGCATCCTCTCCTTTCACAACACGCTGAACCGCTATTTCTTCGCGCTCGGGCGGGAAGGCCTTGCCTTCGAAGTGCTGGGCAAGGTGCACAAAATCCATGGCTCGCCGCATATTGCCGGCATGCTGCAGTCTGGCATCGCCGCAACGGTCCTCACCGCCTTCGTCATCACAGGCCAGGACCCGCTGGCCGTTGTCTTCTCCTACATGTCGGCGCTTGCGGTTCTCGGCATCCTTTCCGTTCAGGCCATGGTGTCCATCGCCATTGTCATGTTCTTCCGCAGGGACAACAAAGGCTATGGTCCGTGGCGGACCACGGTAGCACCGGTCCTGTCGCTCATCGGTCTTGCCGGTGCGATCGTCCTCGTCATCTCCAATCTCGGCCTTCTGGCGGGCGCGTCGAACATCGTCGTCGACTCCTTCCCCGTCATCGTGGCTCTGATCGGAATTGCCGGAGCCTTCTTCGCCTTGTCGATCAAAAGGGCGAGCCCTGAGCGCTATGCCGCCCTCGGTCGCGTCTTCGCCGACTGAGAACAGATCGGGCATGGCGCAAGGCCATGCCCCCGCAGCTGGAACCATATTCTCAAATGCAAACCCGCCCGCGGCCGATGCGCCTGGAGGGCGGACAGCGAAGCCTTACCCGAACGAGAGCCAATACCATGACCGAAAACACCAAAATCGACTTCATCTACCTTTCCGAACAGGACATGATCCGCGCCGGCGTGACCGAAATGCCGGCCTGCGTGGACGCCATGGAAGAAATGTTCGGGCTGCTCTATCACGGCGACTACCGCATGGCGGGCCCGAACAGCGACAGCCATGGCGCGGCCATCAGCTTTCCGGAAAACTCGCCCTTTCCGGACATGCCGAAGCCGACGGCTGACCGCCGCTTCATGGCCATGCCCGCCTATCTCGGCGGCCGCTTCCGCACCGCCGGCATGAAATGGTATGGCTCCAACATCGAGAACCGCGAGAAGGGTCTGCCCCGCTCGATCCTGATGTTCTGCCTGAACGATGCCGATACCGGCGCGCCGCTCGCCTTCATGTCGGCGAACCTCCTGTCTGCCTATCGCACCGGCGCAATCCCGGGCGTGGGCGCCCGCCATCTGGCGCGCAAGGATTCCCGCGTTGTCGGCATTCTCGGTCCGGGCGTCATGGCCAAGACCACGCTTGCCGCCTTCATCGCCGCCTGCCCGAACATCGATACGGTCAAGGTCAAGGGCCGCGGCCAGAAGAGCCTCGACAGCTTCCTCTCCTGGCTGAAGGAAACCTATCCGCAGGTGACGAAGGTCGAGATCGTCGACAGCATCGAAGCCGTCGTACGCGACAGCGACCTCGTCACCTATTGCAATTCCGGCGCGGTCGGCGATCCGTCCACCTACCCGATGGTCAAGCGCGAATGGGTCAGCCCCGGCACGTTCCTCGCCATGCCGGCACTGTGCAACATCGATGAAGGCATGCAGCACCCGGATATCCGCAAGGTCGTCGACAATACCGGCCTCTACGACGCCTGGTTCCATGAGCTGCCGAAGCCGGCGCATGTGCATGTGCCGATCATCGGCGTGAAGTTCCTGGACATGATCGCCGAAGGCAAGATGAGCCGCGACGCGCTGGAAGATATCGGCAAGATCGTTGCCGGCGATGCACCCGGCCGCAAGAACGACGACGAGATCATCATCATGTCGGTCGGCGGCATGCCGGTGGAGGACGTCGCGTGGGGCACGATCGTCTACCGCAACGCCATCGAGCGCGGCATCGGCGTCAAGCTCAACCTCTGGGACGTTCCCGTTCTGCGCTGACCCACTCCCCCTGGGGGCGCCAACTTGGTCGGGCCGCGAACCCTGTCGCGCCCGGCCCCTCTCTTTTCCATCTCAGCAGCAAGGAGCGATCATGACCAAGGTCGTGAAGATCAAGACCGGTTCGAAATTCGAGGACCATGGCAGCTATTCCCGCATCGTGGCCGTCGACAACTGGATTTTCGTGTCCAACACCGCAGGCCGCAATCCCGACACCAAGGAAATCCCCGAGGATGTGGGAGCGCAGACGCATCAGGTCTTCGCCAATATCGAGCGGGCGCTTCAGGCCGTTGGTGCAAGCCTTGCCGATGTCGTGATGTCCCGCGTCTTCATCCAGGAGCCGAAGGACACCGAAACCGTGATGACCATCGTGGGTGAAAAGTTCCGCGGTACCGATCCTGCCTCGACGGTGACCTGCCCGCCGCTTGGCTCGACCGTCTACAAGGTCGAGATCGAAGTGACGGCCTATCGCGGCGCCTCCACTGCCGAGATCGAAAAGCGCACCATTTCCCTCTGACGGCCGGCCGCTCCCGCCTGCTCTATTTTCAAGGATGATTGCCATGGCTCCCGCGATTGCACCGGTTCAGACTTCTCCCGATTTCCCCAGGGAAACGACCGTCGTCGTCATTGGCGCGGGGATTGTTGGCCTCACGGCGGCGCTGACGCTGGCGGAGCGCGGCATTCCGGTTGTCGTCCTTGAAAAGGGCCGCGTGGCGGGGGAACAGTCGTCGCGCAATCTTGGCTGGTGCCGCAAGATGGGGCGTTCCGCGCCGGATGTGCCGATGGCGGTCGCTGCCGACCAGCTCTGGGCCGAGATGCCACAGCGTGTCGGCGTCGATGTCGGCTATCGGCAGGCCGGCATCATGTATCTCGCCCGCACCGAGGCCGAGATGGAGATGCATCGCGGCTGGATGAAGTCGGTCAGCGATCTTTCGCTCGACTCGAAACTCCTCAGCGCCAGCGAAATCGACGGACTTGTGCCGGGCGGCAAGGGCCAATGGGCCGGTGGCATCTTCACCGCCTCCGACGGCCGCGCCGAACCGACGCTGGCGCCGAGCGCCATTGCCAATGCCGCCGCCCGCCTCGGGGTAAAGATCGTCGAGAATTGCGCCGTGCGCACGCTGTCGCGTTCCGCTGGGCGGGTGACGGGTGTCGTCACCGAACGCGGAGAAATCCGGTGCAGCGAGGTTCTGCTTGCCGCCGGTCTCTGGTCGCGCAAGTTTCTCGCCAATCTCGGCATCTCGCTACCGACGCTGCCGCTCGTTTCCTCCGTCATGCGGACCGCGCCGATGGACGGGCCGACGGAGATCGCGGTCGGCGGCCCGGACTTCTCCTTCCGCAAGCGCAGCGACGGCGGGTATACCGTCACCCAGCGCGGAGCGCTCGGCGCACCGTTGCTGCTGGACCATCTTCTAATCGGCATGCGCTATCTGCACATGCTGCGCCACCAGCGCAGCCTGTTGCGCATTCATCTGGGTAAGGATTTCCTCGAAGACATCAAGATGCCGCGACGCTGGGGCCCGAGGAGCGTGTCTCCCTTCGAACGCATCCGAACCATGGACCCGAAGGCCGACGAGGGGATCAATGCGGAAGCGATCCGCAATCTCGTGGCCGCCTGGCCGATTTTCAAGGATATGGTGGTTCAGGACGTCTGGGCCGGAATGATGGACATCACGCCGGATTCGTTGCCCGCTATCGGCCGCATCGACCGCATTCCCGGCTTCACGATTGCCACCGGTTTTTCCGGCCACGGCTTCGGAACAGGACCTGCGGCTGGTCAGCTTGCGGCGGATCTCGTCACCAACGCGCCGCCGATCCTCGATCCCGCACCTTACCGCCTGGAACGGTTCAGCTGATAGAACGCGTGCCGGCGGCCGTGCCTTGACGCTGGACAGCCTTCAGGTTCGCTCACCTCGCGAGGGCCGAAACGGACCGGGCGATCCAGAAGACACACGCCGGGACAGTGCCAAAGGCTTACATCGCTGATCCGTCCAATCCGGCTTCAGCAATCGCGGAAGCCGGTTTCGGTCGCCCATAGAGATAACCTTGACCTCTGTCGACGCCGAGCCCCTGGAGGACCAATTCCTCCTCCGCGGTTTCGACACCTTCCGCAACAACCGCCGTGCCTGTCCGCCGGCTATACTCCACCAGTGCACCGACCAAAGCGATACGGCGCTGGTCCTTGTCGATCCCTCGCGTCAGGCTGGTGTCGAATTTGATGATATCCGGCTGTAGCCGCAGGACATGGAGCAGGCTGGAATAGCCTGCGCCGGCGTCATCGATTGCAATGCGCACGCCCGCCTGCCGCAACGTCTTCAGCGCGGCTTCGATGGGAGCATAGTCATCAATCGGCGTGTGTTCCGTAATCTCGATCACGAGGCGGGCCGGATCGATCAGGGCGGCAAGCGGCATGAGGTCGCCGGTCAGGATGGTCTGCGGGGACAGGTTGATATTGATGGACAGACCGGCCGGAAGCCAGCGACTTTCGTCGATGGCGCGGCGGGCGGCGAGGAGTTCGAGGCGGTTGCCGATGCCGGCACTTGCCGCATCCGCGAACCACTTGTCCGGGCTGCGGACAGGTTCTGAAGCGAAGCGAGACAGTGCCTCGAAGCCGACAATGCTGCGGGAGCAGAGGTCGATGATAGGCTGGAAGGCGATCCCCGGATCGCCGACGCTCAGCGCCCCTTCCACGAGCTTGCGTAATCGCCGACGCTGCTGATGTGCGGTGACATCAGCCGCCAGCATGTTGGCCGTCAGGCCAGCCAACTTATGCAGCAGTTCCAGATCGGCAAGGCCGAGCGTCGGACGTGGCCGGTGGCTGAAGCAACAGAGTGTTCCATAGACGTGGCCGTCGTTCAGGCGGACCGGCACGCTCAGATGCGCGCCGATCGGGATCGACGCGGTTTCAGGGATCGTGGCAGCCAGAGGCACCTCTGCCGTATCCGGTATCAGTTCTGGCAGGGCGCGGTGAACAACCTTCTGACAGTAACCTGCACCCAGTGGATGTATGTCGCCCGCGCGGATCGGCGGGTTATCTGTCGCCGTCGAAACGCCGCGGAACAGGCGGGCTGCTCCTGAAAATTCGGCTAGGAACGCGACATCCATGCCCAGATAGGAGCGTATCATGTCGAGAATGATATTGATGTTGGCCGCCACCGGCGTAGACAAGGGGGTCGCCGAGGCACCCAGATCGCGGAAACTGCTCAATCATCCCCCCGTATCGAGCTTGCGTCCGCTGGACATACTCCGACAATGCAGAGCTTGAGAAGCAGGATTTCGCTCAATATCCGCTGAGCGCAGAAACGCGTCACGCGAATCCGATAAGCGCGTATGAGCGTAAATTCTACAGCCGAAGCCATCCATATTCAACAATTCCAACATGATGCTCTTGGTTGTTCTGTCGGCAATATTCATGCGTCGGGTCGAATGTGATGTCGTCTGAATTTTGTATTTGTTGATCGTCGGGGTCTCCAGAACGCAGAATGCGGCGTAACCATCTCGAATTCCATCGTGGCGCACACGTGTCCCGGTTTCTGCTGGCAATGTTGCGAGCGGATCTGTTCGCATGGAAGGTTTGCTTCATTCTTTTCTGCGAATGTGGACCCTCCGTGTTCGCTAGGCAGATTCATAAGGCGGAACCGCCTTGTTTTCGGGACGTGTCGGACAGGCGCACTTTCCAATTGTCGCATACCAGCCACATCCTGAGCGTCACTCTGAATGAGACCCCCGACGGTCGAATACAAATCAGGAGTGGTTTTGCTCACCGCTGCTTGGGGTATGAAGCCCAACGGGGGCGATGCATGTCATCGTGGAGCGGCTTCTGACCGGCCTTTCACAAGGGACCGCCGGTATGCAATGGGATCATACAGGTCCCGGAGACGCACTACAGGGAAAGCCCGCTTGCCCGGTCGAAGACATGCACCTGCGGTGCGGCGATGGATGCGCGGAAGGGCGTGCCGTGGCGGGCCGGGAATGCGCCGTCCACCACGGCTGTCACCGGCTTTCCGGCCAGGGTGAAGACGATGTGGGTCTGGGCGCCGGTCGGTTCCACCACCACCGTATCGCCCTCCAGAACCGTATCGCCGGTTTGGCCGGCGAGGAAATGTTCCGGCCTGATGCCAAGCTGTACCGGCTGGCCGCGGCGAACCTTGCGGGAACCATCGAGGTGAACGAGGGTGCCGTCCGACAGGCGCGCTGCGGGCTGGCCATCCGCACCATCCACCTCGGCTTCCAGAAAGTTCATTGCCGGCGATCCGATGAAACCTGCGACGAACAGGTTGGCGGGCGTCCGGTAAAGATCGAGCGGCGTTCCCACCTGTTCGATACGGCCGCCATTCAGCACCACGATGCGGTCGGCAAGCGTCATGGCCTCGATCTGGTCGTGCGTCACATAAACCGACGTGGTGGCAACCTTCTGATGCAGCGTCTTGATCTCGGTGCGCATGGCGACGCGCAGTTTCGCATCGAGATTGGAGAGCGGTTCGTCGAACAGGAAGACGGCGGGATCGCGAACGATCGCGCGGCCCATGGCCACCCGCTGACGCTGGCCGCCGGAGAGCTGGCTCGGCTTGCGCTCCAGAAGCTCCTCCAGCGCCAGCATGCGTGCTGCTTCTGCCACGCGTGTCCGGATCTCGGGTTTCGGAACGCCGGAGAGTTTCAGGTTGAAGCCCATGTTCTCCGCAACGGTCATGTGCGGATAAAGTGCGTAGGACTGGAAGACCATGGCGATGTTGCGCTCGCGCGGGGTGAGAGCATTGACGACCGTACCACCGATCGCGACCTCGCCATGGCTGATGTCCTCCAGCCCGGCGATCATGCGCAGCAGGGTGGATTTGCCGCAGCCGGACGGGCCGACCAGCGCAATGAATTCGCCATCGGCAATCGACAACGACACACCGTGGATCACCTCCAGCGCGCCATAGGCCTTGCGGACATCTCTGAGTTCGACAGACGCCATTTCACTCTCCGGATTACGACTTGACTGCGCCGGCCGTCAGGCCTGCGATGATGTGTTTCTGCGCCAGGAAGAAGACGATGACGGTCGGCAGGATCGTCAATGTGATGAAGGCGAGGACGAGCTGCCATTCCGTTCCGAATTCACCGCGATAGACCATGATGCCGAGCGGCCAGGGATATTTCGTTTCGGTGTTGAGCATGATTAGCGGCAGGATGTAGCTGTTCCAGCTGTTGACGAAGCTGACGATGCTGACCGTGGCCACGATCGGCCGCGACAGCGGCAGCGACACGTGCCAGAAGAAGCGGATGTAGCCGCAACCATCGACGAAAGCCGCCTGGAAGAGTTCGTCCGGAAGGTTTCTGAAGTAGTTGCGGAACAGCAGGATGCTCATGCCAAGCCCAAAGGCCACCTGCGGCAGGATCACGCCCCAGTAGGAGTCGAGCAGGCCGAGATCCCGGATGCGGATGAACAGCGGGAGAATGGCGGTTGCCACCGGAAACATCAGCCCGATCAGGAAGTAGTTCATCAGCTGCGCGGCGCCGAAGAATTTCACATGGGCGAAGGTGAAGGCGGCCATGGCCGAGACGACGACGGTGAGGAAGACGGTGGCGCTGGCAATCAGCAGGGAGTTGCCCATCTGCCGCCAGTAGCGTTCGCCGAAGAGAATGTCGGTATAGTTCGACCACACCCATTGCTCTGGCAGGCCAAACGGATTGACACGCAGGTCGCCCAGCGACTTGAAGCCGCCAAGCGCGGTGGTGACCAGCGGCACCAGGACGAGGCAGGCCACGAGTGACAGCGAAAGATACAGATAGAGCCGCGTCGCGGGCTTCATTTTGAGGCCTGATGTCATCTCAGTCATGGCGCATGAAGATCCGTTTGTAACCGAAGGCGAGCGTGACGCAGATGACGAAGAGGACCACGCCGACGGCGCTGCCGAGGCCAACCTGCATGCGTGTCACGCCATAGGTGTAGAGAAAGGTCACCATGGTCTGGGTGGAGTTGGACGGTCCTCCTCCCGTCAGCGGCATCACAAGGTCGAAAAGCTGCAACGAGCCGATGATGGCGAAAAAGACGGAGAGTCGCAGCGTGGACGACAGAAGCGGCAGCGTGACATAGCGGAACTTCTGCCAGCCGGTCGCGCCGTCGATCTCTGCCGCTTCCAGAACGCTTCTGTCGACGGCCTGAAGGCCCGCTATGTAGAGCATCATGTGGAAGCCGAAATATTTCCACACGATCACGGCCAGTACCGCATAGATCGCAAGATCCCGGTCTGCGAGCACATAAGGGGTGGCAACCCCGAAGAAGCCGGCAATGGCGGCGAACAGGCCATAATCGCCGTCATAGACGAAGCGCCAGATCAGACCTGCCGCGACATCCGCCAGCACGTAGGGAAGAAAGAAGATCAGGCGGAATGTGACGACCCCGGTGATCTTGTGGGCGAGCATCATTGCAAGCCAGATCGCCAGCGGGATCTGGAGCAGCAGCGAGACGACGATGATCAGGCCGTTGTTCACCAGCGCCTGCGTGAAAGCGGCATTGTTGAACAGCACGGAAAAATTCCGGATCCCGACAAAATCCGTCGGCGTGCCATAGCCGTTCCAGCGATAAAGACTGTACCAGGCCGCTTCCCCCATCGGCAGGATGACGAAGAGGGTGAAAAGCAGAAGCGCAGGCGGCAGGAACAGGATCAGCACCGGCAGGCGCCCGCGCGCCGTGGGGCTCTTGTATTTGACCGTGCGCAAGGCCACGGCCGGTGCTGCGACCGACGCCGTCATCTCCGTCATTCCGTCATCTCCTTCTCGAACCACAGGCTGCTTGCGGCCCGGAAAGCGCTCGCCGGTCTGGCCGACCGCGCATTCCGGGCCGCAGCGGAGGCGCTATTCCAGGGCGCGTGCATCCTGGATCATCTGGGCGCCGTCCTTCGCAGACATCTGACCCGAGAGGATTTCCACCGAGACATCATTGACGACGCGTCCGACGGAGGGACCGAGATCCTGGTCGAAGAAGTTCTGATGCCAGGTCGAGCCGGCCAACTGGTCGGCTGCCTGCCGCATCAGCGGGTTCTTCAGGCCATCCTCGGCCCCGAGGGCTGCCGGGATGATCATGCCCGCAGCCGCCATCTTGCGTTCCTGCTCGGGGCTTGTGAGATATTTCAGGAAGTCGATCGCGGCGGGCGACGCCTTCTTTGTCACTGCCCAGCCGTTCAGGCCGCCCAGCGTATCGGTCACCTTGCCGGGGCCACCCTCGACGACGGGGAAGGGAAAGCGTCCGATATTGTCCGCGGCAAGCCCCTTGCCGTCGCCCGCATTCTTTGCCTGGTTGGCTTCGGTGTTCTCGAATCCGAGCAGGATGGCGGCCTTGCCATCGCCGAACACGCCCAGTGTCTGCGGCCAGGTCGCACCGAGATAGCCGCCCTGGAACGGTTGCAGCTTGCCGAGTTCCGCGAGTTGTTCGCCGGCCTTGATGATGGCCGGATCGAGAAAGCCGTCGCCCTCGTTCTTCTTCGCCTTGTCGAAGACGGCCTGGCCGCCGTTGCGCATCACCAGATAGCTCCAGTAGAAGTGCAGCGGCCATTTTTCGCCACCACCGCCGGCAATCGGTGTGATGCCGGCGTCCTTCAGCGTCTTTACCGTTTTCAGGAAGTCATTCCAGGTCTTGATGTCCTCCGCCTTGATGCCGGCCTTCTGGAAAAGCTGCTTATTGTAGAAGAAGGCAACGGTGCCCATGCGGTAGGGTACGGCATAGGTCTTGCCATCGAAGGTCAGGCCGTCGAGCGCGGCGGGCTTGTAGGATTTCGCCCAGGTGCCGCCATCCGCCTTCATGGCGCTGCTGAGATCCTGCAGGGCGCCTGTCTGCGACTGCTGCCGCAGCACGCCTCCACCCCAGCTGTAGAAGAAATCGGGGGCGGCATCCGACTGAAGCAGGGTTGGCAGCTTGGCCTTGAAGGCTTCGTTCTCGAGGAACTGCAATTCGACCCGCACGTCCGGATGCGCGGCATGATAGGCGGCGGCAATCTCCTCCCAGACCTTGAGATTGGACGGCACCGTCTCGACATGCATCCATTTCACGACGGTTTCGGCGCGAGCGGCGGTGGCAAAGGCTCCGAACGCGAGCGAGGTGGCAACTGTCAGGCACGCGAATAGCTCGGCGCGCGGGCGCGCCTTCTCCTGGTGATGCGTCATCCTGTTCTCCTCCCAAGGTGCGCATTTTTTCCTTAACGCGTATAAAATCGGACCAAGCTGCCCGGCCTGTCAACAGAAAAACCGCCTGCTCTCATAAATCCCCACGGATGGATTGACTTTTGGCCATGCCTTCGGATTATTTTTATCCGGAAGCCGAACATAATGATGCGAGCGCATAGCGATTCATGAAGACTGCCGACCCGGAACTGATGCGCGCCATCAATCGCTTCACCGTGCTGGACACGATCCGGCGGTTCGGCCCCATATCACGCGTCGAAATCAGCGAACGCTCGCAGCTGTCCACCACCACCGTTTCGGCCATCACCGCCTCGCTGCTGGACGACGGGCTGATCCTGACACGCCATGAAGGAGACATCCGCAATGCTGCGGCAAGAGGGCGGCCGCGCGTGATGCTGGTGTTGAACCCGGATGCCGCCCGGGTGGTCGGCGCCAAGATCGCCGCGCATCAGATGAACTTCGTTGTCACCGATTTCTGCGGCGAGGTGATTTCGCATCTCTCGCTGCCGATCCGCGTCAACCGGCAGCCGGTCGGCGTGATCAGCGACCTGATCGAGGATGGCGTTCGACGGTGCGTGGTCGATGCGGGACTGAGCCTTGATGACATCGATACCGTTTGCATCGGCTTTCCCGGCGTGATCGAGCATCGCACAGGCCTCGTGCGCTCCAGCCCCATCCTCAGCGAACCGGACGTGGATTTTGCCCGCGAGATGTCACAGCGGCTGAATGTCGCGACCATCGTGGAGAGCGACTCCCATGCCATCACGCTCGGGCATCACTGGTTCGGAAAGGGGCGTGATCTGGACGACATGGTGCTGGTTTCGCTCGAGCAGACGCTGGGGCTTGGCGTGCTGAATGGTGGCCAGTTGTTTCGCGGTGCGGGCGGCCTCAGCCACAATCTCGGCGATCTGATGATGGGTTGCGGACTGGCGGAAACGATCCGTTTGTCCGCTCTGGCCGGCGAGCAGGCCATTCTGGGAGAGCAGTCGCAGCAGGGGCGCTTTGCGGAAGCGGTGCGGCTGGGGCGCGGCATGGCACATGCGCAGACGCTTATTGCCGCGGAGGACAACGGTCTGACGGCTGCTGCCACCCGCGCGGGGGAAGCGATCGGCATTGCGGTCGCCAACATCGTCACGCTGTTCGGGCCACCCCGCGTCGTCATTGTCGGTTCCAGCCTGCTTCTCGGGCACGTCTTCCTGACGACGCTTTCGGAAGCCTATCGCCGCGCCATTCCCCCGTCGATCCGCGAGATCGCCGAACTGGTCTTCGACAATTCGCCGGACGAGATGTGGGCGCAAGGGGCTGCCGTCGTGGCGCTTTGCGAGCTCTACGAATCTCCCTGGGGAACCACCGGCCCGGCGCCGGCGCCGCAACATTAGAACACGTCCGAGCCAAAAGTGCGTCAGCGGTTTTGCGTCCGGACTGCGTGAAAACAAAGAGATAGAGCATTTCCGGTGAGCCGGTTTTCGCCGGAAATGCTCTGGACCCACAAGACAGTTTCTCGGACTCTGGGAGGATCCATGGACAAGGTTGGTATCGGTATCATCGGCTGCGGGAACATTTCCTCGGCCTATCTGAAGGCAATGGCCTCCTTTCCCATTCTCGACATCAAGGGCGTGGCGGACCTCAACGAAGAACTGGCGCGCCAGCGTGCCGCCGAATTCGGGCTCGAGGCGAAGACGGTGGAGGCGCTTCTCGCCGACCCGGGGATCGAGATCATCGTCAACCTTACGGTGCCGAAGGCGCATGTGAGCGTTGCGATGCGGGCGCTGGAGGCCGGCAAGCACACCTATTCCGAAAAGCCGCTCGGTATCAGCTTTGCCGAGGGACACGCCCTGGCGCTCGCCGCGCGCGAAAAGGGTCTGCGGATCGGGGCGGCGCCCGATACGTTTTTCGGCGGATCGCACCAGACGGCGCGCGAGATGATCGACGCCGGCGTGCTCGGCCAGCCGGTCGGCGGCACGGCCACCTTCATGTGCCCGGGCCATGAACGCTGGCATCCGAACCCCGCCTTCTATTACGAAGTGGGCGGCGGGCCGATGCTGGACATGGGCCCCTATTACATCACCGATCTCGTCAATCTGCTCGGGCCGGTGGACAAGGTCGCGGGCTTTGCGACCGCGCCGCGCAAGGAGCGCGTGATCACCAGCCAGCCCCGTCACGGCGAGATCATTCCGGTCGATGTGGCCACCCATGTGGCGGGCGTGATGGCCTTCCAGTGCGGGGCCGTGGTACAGATCGGCATGAGCTTCGATGTGGCCGGCCACAAGCACGTGCCGCTGGAGATCTACGGCACCGATGGCACGCTGATCGTGCCCGATCCCAATCATTTCGGCGGGCAGATCGAATATCTGAAGAAGGGCGGCAGCTTCGAGCCGCAGGAAACCACCCGCCCCTACGCCGACGGCAATTATCGCTCGATCGGCGTGGCTGACATGGCGCATGCCTTGCGAAGCGGGCGTCCACACCGCGCCAATGGCGATCTGGCGCTGCATGTCCTGGAGGTCATGGAAGCCTTCCAACGCGCCGCCGAGCGCGGCACCACCATCGACATCACCACCAAAACCGAGCGGCCCGCGCCGTTGTCGCAATCCTTGCGCGACGGCCGGCTGGCCCGCTGACACACGGGAGGAGAAGAATATGCGCGAAGCCCTGATCGTCTGGGGTGGCTGGAGTGGCCACGAACCGGAACAATGCGCCGAGATCATCCGCGACATGCTGCAGGCGGATGGCTTCAAGGTCTATGTGGAACGCAGCACGGAGGCCTTTGCCGATCCTTCGATTCACGATCTCTCGCTGATCGTGCCGATCATGACCATGTCGAAGATCGAGAAGGAGGAGGCCAAGAACCTCGCCGCCGCCATCGAGGGGGGCGTCGGTTTTGCCGGCTATCACGGCGGCGCTGGCGACGCCTTCCGCGAATGCGTGGAATACCAGTTCATCGTCGGCGGGCAATGGGTGGCCCATCCCGGCAACATCATCGACTACACCGTCAACATCACACGTCCTGACGATCCGCTGATGGAGGGAATCGCTGATTTCCCCTATCACTCCGAACAGTATTACATGCATGTCGACCCCTCCAACGAGGTGCTGGCGACGACAACCTTTACCGGCGACCACGCCTGGTGGATCGAGGGTGTCGTCATGCCCGTCGTCTGGAAGCGCCGCTACGGCAAGGGCCGCGTCTTCTACTCCTCGCTTGGCCATGTGGCGCAGGAATTCGAGGTGCCGCAGATGCGCGAGATCTTTCGCCGCGGCGCGAACTGGGCAGCCCGCTAGGGCAGTGCCACGCGCTTTTGCGTGATGACAGGCGTCACGCTTGCCGTCGTGTCGCCAGCGGCCAACGCAAGTTTCGTCCCCGACTGGTGCCGGGGACGAAGCGCCCCGCTCAGAAGCGGTGAATGCGAAGACCCAGGAACTTCTCCGTCACCACGACCACGAGGAGCGTCAGGACCACCGACAGCGTGGAGACGGCGGCGGCTTCGGGCGTGAAATTGGTTCTCAGATAATCGTAGAGTTGGATCGGCAGCGTCGCCGTCCCGACACTCTTCAGCATGAACGAGATGGTGAAGATGTCGAAGGAGATGATGAAGGCGAACAGGCAGCCGCCGATCACGCCCGGCTTGATGAGGGGCAGCATGATGCGGCGGAAGCGGGTGACGGCCCCGGCCCCCAAGCTGCGGGCCGCCATGCTCCAGGCGGGATCGTAGCTCTCCAGCGAGGTCGAGACATTGATGAAGACGAAGGGCAGCGTGATCAGCACGTGGCCGACGATCATCGCGAACATGGTCTGCGTGCCGATGCCGATGGCATAGACGAAAAACAGGAGCGCGATCGCGGTCAGCACCTCCGGCAGCAGCAGCGGCGCCATCATCGCGATCCGAACCCCATCCTTCAGGCGGCCGGCAAACTGCACGAAGTAGATGGCCGCCATGGTGCCGATGATGCCGGAGATCACCGTGGAGACGGCAGCGACCCACAGCGAGGTCTTGATGGCGCGCAGAAACACCTCGTTGTTGAAGAAGACCACATACCAGCGGAAGGACAGGCCCTGCGGCGGGAAGGTCAGGAAGGCGCCGGCATTGAACGAGGCGCCGACGACCACGAGGATCGGGGCCAGCAGGAAGGCGTAGATGATCAGGCAATAGACGGTGAACACGATGCGGGACATGTCAATTGGCCTTCCATGTCATCCGGGTGAAGCGGGAGAAGAGGACGACGATCACGCCGCCGGTCACGGCAAGCCCCAGCGCCAGCGCCGAGCCGAACGGCCACTGGAAGGTATCGACCAGCGCATCGACGACCGAGACGGCCATGGTCTTCACCTTGGAGCCACCGATCAGCGACGGCGTCACATAGGCGGAAAGCGACAGAACGAAGGTCAGGATGCAGCCGGCCTGGATGCCTGGCATCGACAGAGGCAGGATGATGCGGCGGATGATCGTGGCACGCGATGCGCCAAGCGAGCGGGCCGCCGATTCCAGCGAGGGATCGATGCCCTGGATGGCGCTCATGATCGGCAGGATCATGAAGGGCAGGAAGACATGGGTCAGCGCAATGACGATGCCGAGCGTGTTGTACATGAGGCCCAGCGGCCGGTCGATGAGGCCAAGTCCCATCAGGCTGCGGTTGATCACGCCGTTATTGCCGAGCAGGATCGTCCAGCCATAGCTGCGGATGACGATGCCGACCAGAAGCGGCGACAGCACGACGCCATAGGCGAGCCCCCTGAGGCGGGAGGTGCCGCGCGCCAGTTGCCAAGCGACGGGAAACCCCAGAAGCAGGCAGGCCAGCGTGCAGATAAAGCCGATCATCAGCGTATTGGCGATCTGCCCCAGATAAAAGCTGTCGCCGAAGAAGCGCGCGTAATTCGCCAGCGTATAGCCTTCGCCATAGGGGCTCCCCTGCCCCGGTGTACGAAAGCTCATCACCACGATGGAGAGGTAGGGGAGCACCAGGAAGACGAACAGCAGGATTGCGGCCGGCGCAATCAGCAGCAGCGGTGCATGGCGATGGGAGGAGCCGGTCGTCATTCCGCATCCTCCAGCAGCCAGTAGCGATCAGCCGGCGCATGAACATGGACGCTGTCGCCTTCGGCAAAGCGCTGGCGCGGGAAGGTCTGCACGTCGATCCGGCTGCCATCGGCAAGCTGCAATCGGTAATCCATCAGGCTGCCGGAATAATGGCTGGAAAGAACCGTGGCAGACTGGCCGGGACCGGTGACGGAGATGTCGATGGCTTCCGGACGAAGGGCCACTGTGACCCGCTCTCCCTTTCGCAGCGCATGCGGGTTCGGCACCACCGCCTCGCCGAGCGGACCGCTCAGCCGCACGCGATCGTCGGCAAGCCGCTCCTCGACCACCATCGTCATCAGGTTCACCTGTCCGACGAACTGCGCAACCTCGATGCTGGAGGGTTTCTCGTAGATGTCGGAGGGGCTGCCGCACTGGGCGATGCGGCCGCCGAACATCACCACCACGCGATCCGACATGGTCATGGCTTCCGCCTGGTCGTGCGTGACATAGACGGTGGTGATGCCGACGCGGCGCTGGATGTCGCGGATGAAGACCCGCATTTCCTCGCGCAGCTTGGCATCGAGATTGGCGAGCGGCTCGTCAAGCAGCAGGATCTTCGGCTCGATGACGAGCGCGCGGGCCAGCGCCACGCGTTGCTGCTGTCCGCCGGAGAGTTGCCGCGGATAGCGATCCGCATGGCTGGTCAGCTGGACCATGTCCAGCACGCGGGCGATGCGCTCCTGCATCTGCATCTTCGGCACCTTGCGCATTTCCAGCCCGAAGGCGAGGTTGCCGGCCACCGTCATGTGCGGGAAGAGCGCATAGTTCTGGAACACCATGCCGATGTCGCGCCGCTCTGCCGGGACGTTCACCACATCGCGACCGTCGAAACGGATGGCGCCGCTCGACACGTCCTCGAAACCGGCAATCATCTTCAGCGTCGTTGTCTTGCCGCAGCCGGACGGACCGAGCAGCGAGATGAACTCCCCATCGCGGATGCGGACGGAAATGCCGGCCACCGCGCGATGCGTGCCGTAATCCTTGGTCAGCTGCTCGATGCTAACCTCTGTCATGACGTCAACTTTCTTCCTCTAGCCTGTCGCCTGCACGCCAGGTATCTCGTGGCGGTATGATCCGGCCGGAGGCCGACCGGATCGAGGTCAGTGCGAGGGTCGCCTGTTTACTTGACGGTCTTGGCCCAGACTTCGGCCAGTTCGCCCTGCTTGCTGTTCATGAAGTCCCAGTCCCAGGTGAGGATGTTGTCCATCTGCGCGCCGGAGATCGGGACGTCCGCCTTGAGATCGGCGGGCACGACGACCTTGGAATTGGTCGGCGAGACATAGAACTGCTTCATCAGCAGTGCCTGTGCCTCCGGCGACAGCATGAAGTTGGCATATTCGTAGGCCAGTTCCTTTTCCGGGGCATTGGCCAGGATGTTCAGCGTCTGGTCGAACATCAGCATGCCTTCTTCCGGAATGATCACATCGATCGGCAGGCCCTGCTTGCGCAGGCGGGCCACTTCGCCGAAGTCGAACGGCGCAACGACGAATTCACCGGAGGCGATGCCGGTGGAGAGGTTGAAGTCCGCCTGGATGATGGGGCCGAGCTTTTCCAGCGCCTTGAAGCCCGCATCCACGTCGTACTGGTCCTTGCCGAACAACTTGGAGAACAGCATCAGCTCCATCTTGCCGGCGGTATTGGCGAAGTTGTAAAGCCCGATGCGGCCCTTGAATTCGGGGTTGGTCCACAGATCCTTCCAGCCCTTCGGCGGCGTCTTCACCATGTCGGTGCGATAGGCAAGGCCGATCGGCGAGACCATGGCAATCGCACCCCAGCCATCGGTTTTCTTCGCCAGCGGATAGAGATCGGCATAGTTCGGCAGCTTGCTGAGATCGAGCTTTTCGAAGAAGCCTTCCTTGCGCAGGCTGTTGGCAAAAGCCTCGTTCGTCATCAGGAAGGAATAGGGCGGCTTGGCAACGCCGGCGGCGCGCAGGTTGGCGCTCCACACGCGGCCATTGCCGGTATCGAGCGTCACGGCAGCGCCGCTCTTTGCGGTGAAGGCGGGTGCGAGTTCCGTGCGCCAGAACTGTTCCCAGGCGCCGCCGAGCGTCGGCACCACCAGGCTCTTGGCCGCGGCATGGGCTGGAAGCCCGAAGGTTGCGGCCGCAGACGAGGCCGCCATGGCGGCCAGCATCTGTCGTCTTGTCATTGCTGTCATTGTCGTTCCCCTTTTTTGAGTGTGCAGTCGTGTACCCGGCCGCGCCGGCATCGGTCAGGCCTTCGAGAAGGCCTGGCTGGTCTTCAGCGCGATATAGTCGCCATAGGTGATGGGTTCGTACTTGGCCGCCTTGCCATCGCGCATGAACGGCTCCAGGCAGGCGATGACGGTTTCGGCGCTTGGATTGAGAAAGAACGGAATGGACTGGCGCCGCGCGCTGCCCTTGCGATCTCCGGGCGGATTGGCGACGCGATGCGGCGTCGAGACCCATTCGTCATTGGTCCAGCGCATGAAGGCGTCACCGATATTGACCACATAGGCGCCCTCGATGTTCGGCGCATCCAGCCACTCGCCCTTGCGCGTCCTGACCTGCAGCCCGCCCGGCGAGGCTTCGGAGCGCAGAATGGTCATGAAGCCGTAATCGGTATGCACGCCGGCCCGCAGCTGCCCTGGAAGCGGCGCCTCGTCCTGTTCGGGATAGTTGATGACCCGAAGCGCCGAGAGATGACTGTCGAAGCAGGGTTCGAAGTGATCCTCCGGCAGGCCGATTGCAGCGCAGAAGGCACGGCGCAGATGCCGGGCAAGCCGCTCCATCTCGGCGAAGTAATCGGCGAAGGCCTGTTCCAGCCCGTCAGGCTTTGCCGGCCACCGGCCGCCCTTCAGCCGCGGCCCGAAGTTCAGGCTCTCCTTGTAGTCTCCGGGTGTCTTGAGGCCGAGCGTTGCGGCGAGCGCCTCGTCGGCGAGGGGCGAAAAGCTGACGCCGCCTTCGAGCGTCGCCTCCCTGCCCTGCCCCACCTTCCAGTCCTGCGGCTCGTCGAAAAAGGCACGTGCCAGCGTGTAGAGGCGGTCGGTCACCTCTGGTGAAACGCCGTGGCCGGTGACGAGGAAAAAGCCGGTATCGCGTGCGGCGGCCTCCAGCTGGCGAACGACATCCCCCGCTGCCGGCCCACCGGCGATGAAGGGCGCCACGTCGATGACAGGAATGGAAGGGGCGGCAGGAGCGGCATCATGCGGCATGGAGGGTATTCCTTGTTCTGACGCTGTCATGACAATCTGTAAACTTATGTTGACAATATAAACACTTGTTGTCCATATGGTCCTGCTGAAATTTTCCGGACGGAGCACGCCCTGAAGGGGTGGCGATGCGCGCGGCCTCTGCGCCAACCGCGACAGACCGGACGCGAAGATGATCAGCCGCGAAAGCCACCAGAGGACCATTCCCATGACTGACCAGCCCGTCTTTGAAACGATCCTTTACGAGAAGGACGCCACGGACAAATTCGCCACGATCACGCTGAACCGGCCGGAGAAGCTGAATGCGATGAACAAGACGGCCATTCGCGAGATCGATGCCGCCGTGGCGCTGGCGGTTGCCGATCCCGATGTGAACGCGCTCGTCATCACCGGCGCCGGACGCGCCTTTTCCGCAGGTTACGACCTGCAGGGAGCCGATTACGACGTCGATATCGAAGACTGGCATGCCGACATGGGTGAAAACACCCAGGCG
Organism: Rhizobium sp. RU35A; assembly: GCF_900156005.1. Taxonomy (NCBI): domain Bacteria; kingdom Pseudomonadati; phylum Pseudomonadota; class Alphaproteobacteria; order Hyphomicrobiales; family Rhizobiaceae; genus Rhizobium; species Rhizobium sp. RU35A. The sequence goes on from NZ_FTMR01000003.1 coordinate 62,887, forward strand.
CTTCTCAACATCTGGAAGGCGCCGATCCCGGTGATTGCCTCCATCAACGGCTACGCCCTTGCCGGCGCGCTGGAACTGATGATGGCCTGCGATCTGGCGATTGCCGCCGATACCGCCAAGTTCGGCGAGCCGGAGGTGCGCCACAATTCCGGGCCGCCGTCGCTCTTCATGCCCTGGCTGCTCGCCACCCGCGACGTCCGCTGGCTGATGTATACGGGCGACACGGTCGACGCCCAGGAGGCGCTTGCCATGCGGCTGGTCAACAAGGTCGTTCCGGCGGCGGAGCTCAAGGACGCGACGGAAAAGCTGGCCCGCAAGCTGGCCCGCATGCCGGTGCCGGCGATCAAGTATGCCAAGGCGTCGATCAACAACCAGCAGATCGCAGCCGGCCTGATGACCTCGATGGACTACAATGTTCAGGCGATCGCCGCGCTGCATGTCAGCCGCAGAGGCCGCGAATGGATGGCCAACCTCGGCAGGATGACGCTGAAGGACTATCTCGAGGTGCGCGACGCGCCCTTCAAGGGCCTCGACTGAGGCCGGCGCCGGAGGGGCCGAGGGAAGAGCAGCCGTGGCGTTCATGCGATGCTCTCCCTTCCCTTCAGGCAATCGCCGCCAGTGACGGAGCGCGCTTCGCAAGCCGCTGCAAACGCTCCGTCAGCAGGTCGAAGAAGGCCTCGTCATCGACCTCGCGGATGAACAGCGCATTGGCCGGACGTTGGCTGACGCCCCACCAGTCAACCACGGTCATCCCGCGCGTCAGTTCCGACTCCGCCTCGATTTCGACATTGCACATCCGCCCGCCATAGAGGTCGGGCCTCAACAGATAGGCGATCACGTTGGGGTCATGCAGCGGTGCGCCATCGGTGCCGTATTTCTCCTCATCGAACCGCTCGAAATAGTCGAGCCAGCCGGCCGCCACTGCCCCGAGATGCCCGCCGATGCGGCGGATCCGGTCGACGCGGGCGGTGGTCGTCCTGACCTTGTGGGTCACATCGAGCGGCATCATGACGATCGGGATGCCGGAGGCGAAGACCATCACGGCCGCCTGCGGATCGACGAAGATATTGAACTCCGCCGCTGGTGTGATGTTGCCGCCTTCGAAACATCCGCCGCCCATCAGCACGATGCGGCGGATCCTGCCGGCAATTTCGGGCTGGCGAACGAGGGCCGTGCCGATATTGGTCAAGGGGCCGAGCGGGCAGAGGGTGACAGTTCCTTCCGGCTCCCGCATCAGCGTTTCGATGATGAAATCGACCGCATGGGTGGACGAGAGCGGAATCACCGGTTCCGGAAGGGAAGCCCCGTCAAGACCGGTTGCGCCATGCACATGCTCGGCCGTGACGAGCGGTCCTACCATCGGCTTGGCGCAGCCGGCAAAGACTGGCACATGTGCATGCCCCGCGAGTTCGACAATCTGCCGGGCATTTCGCGATGTCAGCGGCAGCGGCACGTTGCCGGCCACCGTGGTGATGCCGAGCACCTCAAGCTCAGGGCTTGCCAGCGCCAGCAGAATGGCAAAGGCATCGTCCTGGCCCGGATCGGTGTCGATGATGATCTTCTCAGGCATGGGCTTTCCCTTCCGCCGGCCGCGTCACCGTCTGATTTGCGGGGCTGCCGCGCCAGATCGACATCAGTTCAGTCTTGCGCGCCTCGTAGTGTGTGGCGGCCTCCAGCTTCACGGGGCCGAAACCGCGGACCATGTCGGGAAGACCGGCAAGCTCCACGGCGGCAGCCAGCCGCTCGGCCGAGAGGTCCCGACAGAGTTCGTCCACCAGCGCGGCGTAGTCGGCGATCATCTGCCGCTCCATGCGACGCTCCGCGGTGTATCCAAAAATGTCGAAAGGTGTTCCGCGCAGCCTTTTCATGCGGGCAAGCAGGCCGAACACCGGATTGATCCAGCCCCCGAGCGCAATCTTTGCCGGCCGGCCGGTGCGGCCATCGATCCGGCGGGAAAAGAGCGGCGGCGCCAGATGGTGACGCAGCCTGTAATCGCCCTCGAACTGGGCAGCGATGGCTTTGGCAAAGGCGGGATCGCGATGCAGCCGCGCCACCTCGTACTCGTCCTTGTAAGCCATCAGCTTGAAGGCGTTGCGGGCTACGGCCTCGGCAAAGCGTGTTGAGCCTCCCGCCCGTGCCTCGGCCTGCCGCGCGCGTTCGACCAGCCCCCGGTACTGCGCCGCATAGGCGGCATCCTGATAGGCGGTGAGGAAATCCGACCGACGCCGGACGATCTCGTCCAGACTTTCCGGCTTCGCCTCTTCCTTCACGAACCCTGCAGCCTTTGCCACGGCCAGCGGATCAAGCGCGAGACGCCGGCCCCAGTCGAAGGCCGCGCGGTTCATGGCAATGCCGGTGCCGTTGAGGGTGATGGCCCGCTCGATGGCGTCGAGGCTGATCGGGATCAGGCCGCGCTGCCAGGCGGTGCCGAGCAGCAGCATGTTGGCGGCAATCGCATCGCCGAGCAGTGCGGTGCCGGCGCGGGTTGCCTCGACGAGCGACAGCGCCTCCTCGCCGGCCGCCTTCTTCAGCGCCCGCAAGGTCGCTTCCTGCCTGAGGTCGATCGCGGTGTTCTGCACGAAGGCGGCGGTCGGTGCGAAGTGATCGTCCACCACGGCACGCGTGCGACCTTTGGCAAAGGTCGGCAGTACGGTGCGCCCTGCGGCAACCACCACGTCGAAGCCCAGCACCACATCGCTTTCGCCGGCGCCGATGCGCACGCGGTTCAGGGGCGAGGGCTCGGCCGCGAGCCGGAGATGGGAGACGACCGCGCCGTTTTTCTGCGCAAGTCCGGTCTGGTCGAGCGTCACCACCGCCAGTCCGTCGATATGAGCCGCCATCGACAGGATGGCCGAGACGGTGATGACGCCGGTTCCGCCGATGCCGGCCAGCAGGAGATTGTAGGGCTGGGACAGGTTTGCCGCGATCTGCGGCATCGGCAGGTCCTCCGCACCGGCGGCGACGCCCCGTCCCTTCGGCTTGCGCAGCGTACCGCCCTCGACGGTCACGAAGCTCGGGCAGAAACCCTTGATGCAGGAAAGATCGGTGTTGCAGCTTGACTGGTTGATCGTTCGCTTGCGGCCGAACTCGGTTTCCTTCGGTTCGATCGAAATGCAGTTGGAGACGGCCGAGCAATCGCCGCAGCCCTCGCAGACCAGTTCGTTGATGAAGGCCCGCTTGTCCGAGGTGGGGAAAGCGCCGCGCTTGCGCCGGCGCCGCTTTTCCGCCGCGCAGACCTGATCGAAGATGAGAACCGTGACCCCCTCGATCTCCCTCAGCGATCGCTGAACGGCATCCAGTTCGTCGCGGTGGTGGATCGAAACGGCGCGCGGCAGATTGCCGTGCCAGTGCTCGGGAAATTCCGCAACGACCACGACGCGCTGCGCCCCTTCCGCCAACACCTGCTCCACGACGGTTGGAACGCTCAGTTCGCCATCATGCCGCTGGCCACCGGTCATGGCGACGGCATCGTTGAACAGGATCTTGTAGGTGGCATTCACCTTGGCGGCGATCGCGGCGCGGATCGCCAGCAGACCCGAATGGAAATAGGTGCCGTCCCCCATGTTGACGAAGATGTGCTTCTCGTCGGTGAAGGGGGAAAGGCCGATCCAGGCCCCGCCCTCGCCGCCCATCTGGGTGAAGGTGGAGGTGTTGCGGTCCTCGTTGCCGATGATCATCATGTGGCAGCCGATGCCGGTGCTCGCCCGGCTTCCTTCGGGAAGGCGCGTCGAGATGCTGTGCGGACAGCCCGAGCAGAAATAGGGATCACGCCGAAGTGCGACGATCTCCTCGCCGGAAGCGGCACTCAGCGCCCGGATCATGTGCGCGGCGCCGGCCAGCCGCCCATCCGCATCCCCCAGGCGCGCAAGGATTGCGTGGGCAATCGAGAGCGGCGAGATTTCGCCGGTGGCCAGCAGAAGCGCCTGCCCCTGCTCGCCGCTCTTGCCGACGATGCGCGGGCGACGATCGGCGGACAGGTTGAAGAGCAGTCCCTTCAGTTGTTCCTCGATGATCGACCGCTTTTCCTCGACCACCAGGATTTCGTCGAAGCTTGCCGCGAACGCAGAAATGCCGTCCGGTTCGAGCGGCCAGACGAGGCCGACCTTGTAAAGGCCGATGCCGAGGTCCTGGAGGTCGCCTTCGGCAATTCCGAGCAGCGACAGCGCGCCCAGGAGGTCGAGCCAGCTCTTGCCGGTGGACACGATGCCGAGCCGGCCTCTGCCGGTCATGCCCGAGCGGCGGTCGATGCGGTTGGCCCGCGCAAAGGCGCGCACCGCATCCATCTTGCGCTCCAGACGAAGCTCCATCGCATGCGGTCCATCCGGCCAGCGAAGCGAAAGTTCGCCGGGCGTAAGCGCATTTTCCGGCAGCACGATCACCGGACGATGCGGACCGATCTCGACGGTTGCCGTGCATTCGACGATTTCCGTCTGGCACTTGAAGCCGATCCAGGCGCCGGAGTAGCGGCTCATCGCCCAGCCGATGAGGCCGTAATCGATATATTCGCCAACGCCGGCCGGCGACAGCAGCGGCACCATGGCCGAGATCAGATTGTGTTCGCTCTGATGCGGCAGCGTCGAGGAAGAGGCGCCGTGATCGTCGCCGGCGAGAAGCAGCACGCCGCCGTGCCGGCTGGTTCCCGCCGCATTGGCATGGCGGATCACGTCCATGCTGCGATCAACGCCCGGCCCCTTGCCATACCACATGGCAAACACGCCGTCGTAACGCGCGCCCTCGAAAAGTTCCGTCTGCTGGGTGCCCCACACTGCCGTTGCGGCCATGTCCTCGTTGAGGCCAGGCTGGAACCTGACATGGGCCTCATCCAGATAACGGCGTGCCCTGATGACTTCCCGGTCGAAGCCGGCGAGCGGTGAGCCGCGATAACCGGAAATATAGCCCGCCGTGTTCAGGCCGGCGGCAAGATCCCGCTGTCGCTGGATCATCGGCAGGCGCACCAGCGCCTGCGTGCCGGAGACGAGGATGCGCCCGTCTTCGAGGCGATAGCGGTCCTCGAGATCGATGCTCTCGTTGACCGCGCGGCGCGCGGCAATCACCGCCGAGGGAGGATTGATGGTCATGGGCACACCTTCTCGCCAGCATGCGACGGCTCCAGGTCGAAGACGCGACCGGGATTGAGGATGGAATGGGGGTCGAAAGCGCGCTTCAGCCGGCGCATGGCCGCCAATTCGGCGGGGCTGCGCACCAGAGAAAGCCAGGGCTTCTTGTCGAGGCCGATGCCGTGCTCTGCGGAAATCGAGCCGCCGGCTTCGGCTGCTGCCGTGAGAACCGCATCGGCCAGCGCATCGTGTTCCGGGCTGCGCACCATGTAATGCAGGTTGCCGTCGCCGAGATGGCCGAAGATGTAGGTTTCGGCGTGCCGGTCTATCGCCCTGACCGACGCCGCCGCCCGATCGAGGAAACGCGCCATGCTGGCGGCGGGAACGCTGACATCGAAACCCACGACATTGGACAGGCTGAAAATGAAGCTGTTGCTGGCCTCCCGCAGCCGCCACAACCCCTCGAAATCGCGCGAGGACTGCGACACGACCACGTCGCTTGCCAGCCCGTCATCAAGCGCGTCCATCAGGGCTTCGGAAAAGCGCTCGCGATCACTGTCGCCCGTCTGTCCCTGGATTTCCGTGAGAATGTAATAACCGCCCGTCACCGGCAGCGGCGGCGCGGCAAAGCCGCCTCTGGCAATACCGGCATAGACCTCCGGAAACAGGATCTCGAACGCCGACAGGAGAGAACCCAGCGACTGCCGGAGACGCAGCAGCAGATCCTGTGCCGCATCGATGCTCGGAACGACGCAAAGCGCATTGGCTTCCGTCACCGGCTTCGGCCAGAGCTTCAGGCAGACCTTGTTCACTACGCCGAGCACCCCTTCCGACCCGATGAAGAGGTGATTGAGGTCGAGCCCGGAATTGTCCTTGGGCAGGCCCTTGAGGCTGGAGAGAACCGAACCATCGGCAAGAACCGCCTCGACGCCGGCCACCTGCGCCCGGAACATTCCATAGCGCAGCACGCGGATGCCGCCGGCATTGGTCGCGACATTGCCGCCGATCGTGCAGGAGCCGCGCGCACCGATATCGACGCCGAAGAAGAAGCCCGCCTCATTGGCCGCCGCCTGCACCTCCTGCAACGTGACGCCGGCCTCGGCAACGATCGTCGCCGCATCGACATTCACGGGGGAAAGTTGCTTCATCCGCTCCAGCGACAGGGATAGCTCACCCTCCATCGGCCGGGCACCGCCGGCAAGTCCGGTCCGGCCACCCTGCAGGACGAGAGGCTGGCGAAGGTCGTTGCAGGCGGAAAGGATCAGGGACAATTCGTCTGTCGTGGCGGGCCTGAGTACCACGGGCGGCAGCGCACCCTTCTCATCCGTCGCGTCACCCCGGTAGCCATCCCCCACGTCGGAGCCAACCAGAAAGGCCGCAGGCGGCAGCCGGCTCGACACAATGCCGAGCACGGAGCGAACACGTTTGTCCGTGGCAGAGGGTGTCGCACGACGCAATGCGCCATCGACCGGATCGAGACCGGACCGGCAGACCATTCAGATTGTTCCCCTTGTTTTATAGGGTTATCGTGATCCACGATCCGATATTTGTCAAACCTATATTTAAAAAGGTGTAGCAATTTGGCCCGGCCCGTGCCATGATTCCGATGACGCGAGTGGAGAGGGGCATGATCCTCAAATATGATGAAGTGGTGCGATCCGGCATTGCCAAGCAGGTTGCCGAAAACATCCGTTCCGCCATCATGGACGGCCGGCTGAAGGTGGATGAGCGCCTTCCCAGCGAAGAGGATCTCGCCCGCAGTTTCGGCATTTCGCGCCCCACCGTGCGCGAGGCGCTGAAGCGGCTTGCCGCGCAGAATCTGATCCACTCCAAGCGAGGACCGACGGGCGGCAATTTCGTCAAGCGCCCTGATCCGGAAGGCCTGTCGAAAGCCATTACCGGCGCGGCGACGCTGCTGGTCGGCGTGGGCGCCTTCGACATCGAGGAAATCATCACCGCCCGCCGGGAAACCGAGACGATCTGCTGCCGGCTTGCCGCCGAACGGCCGGATCCGCTCTTTCTGGCGCTGATGGAAGACGAGATCCGGGTGCAGGAGGACAAGTCACTGAGTGACGAGGATTTCTGCGCGTCCGACGTTCGATTTCACCGCGCGCTGGTCGATTCCACCGGCAACGGGCCGCTGAAGCTGATGATGTACACCGTCATCGAGGCCTTCATTCCGATCACCAACATGATCGTCTTTCGCGTGCGCGAGCGCCGCCGGGTGGCGTCGCTGCACCGGGACATCCTCGAGGGCATCCGTGCCGAGGATGCCGCCCGTGCGGTCACCGCGCTCGGGCAGTTGCTCGACTATGTCAGCCAGTCCTATGCCGCGGCCCTGCAGGCCCGGGAAAATCGCAAGCTCGCCGGCTCGTCCGAAGCCTGACTCTTGTTCTTTCATCCATCAGGAGCGTCTCTGCCCATGAGCGAAACCTTTACGGCCCTCGTCATCGATCTCGTGGATGGCAAACCGAAGGCCGAATTCAGAAACCTCGGCCTCGCCGATCTGCCGGATCACGATGTGCTCGTGGAGATCGCCTGCTCGGGCCTCAACTACAAGGATGGCCTCGCCATCAGCGGCAAGGGGCGCATTGCCCGCCGCACGCCGATGGTGGCCGGCATCGATCTGGCGGGTACCGTCGTCGAGTCTCGTTCTTCTCTCTGGAAGGCCGGCGACCGCGTGCTGGTCAACGGCTTCGGCCTGTCGGAAACGGAATGGGGCGGCTACAGCCGTTTTCAGCGTCTCAAGCCCGAATGGCTGATGGCGATCCCTGACGGCTTTTCCTTTGAAGAGGCGATGGCGGTCGGCACGGCCGGCTATACGGCGGCGCTGTGCGTCAACGCGCTGGAAGCCTGGGGCGCCATCAAGCCGGGGGCTGGCGAGGTGCTGGTCACGGGTGCGGCCGGTGGCGTTGGGTCTGTTGCGGTCAGCCTTCTCGCCGCCAAGGGCTATAGCGTGACGGCTTCGACGGGGCGGCCCGAAACGCACGACTACCTGCGCGACCTCGGCGCCAGCGCCTTCATCGACCGTGCCAGCCTGACGGAAAAGGGCGGCCCGCTGCAGAAGGAACGCTGGGCCGGAGCGGTTGACTCCGTCGGCTCCATCACGCTGGCGAACGTCCTGTCGCAGACGGTCTATGGGGGCGCCGTTGCTGCTTGCGGTCTGGCCGGCGGCGCTGATCTTCCGGCAACCGTGCTGCCGCACATCCTGCGCGGGGTGGCCCTTCTCGGTGTGGATTCCGTGATGGCGCCAATGGTCAAGCGCAAGGCCGCCTGGGCAACGCTTGCAGAACATCTCAACCGCGACCATCTCGCAGCCATGACCCGCGTCGAGCCTCTCTCCCGCCTCCCCGAACTCGCCAACGAGATCGTCGCCGGACAGGTGCGCGGCCGCGTCGTTATCGACGTGGCCCGGTAAGCTCGAGGATGGCCAGCGCTCAACGCGCCTCGCTCTGAAAGGACAGCCGGATCCGCTGGCTGTTCATGACTGCCCTCTGGCATTCGAGCAGAATGCCATTGTCGACCCCGCCTGCGGAGTAAACCAGCAGCACCGGCGCATTGATCGGGCTTTGCAGGAGGCTTGCCTCCCGCTCTGTCGGCAGCCGCGCCTCCACGGTGGTGGAGACACGCCGCAACTGCCCGAGCCCCTCCCGGCGTGCCACCAGCGTCAGCGAGTTGGCCTCTTTCAGCTTTTGCTCGAGATCCTCGATCAGGTCCGCACGGATGTGGCGCACCGTCAGGATGAACGGCACCTCGTCTCCGAGGATCAGATCGGTGGCTCTGAGAAGCGGGTGGCCGGGTTCAACCTTCAGGATGCGGGCAATCTCTTCATCCGCCTCTGTGTATTCGCTCTCCAGCAGCCGGACGGCCGAGTGCACGCCCTGCCGGTCCAGAACGTCGCGGAAACGCGAGGTGGCATCCACCTCATAGGTCATTCCCCTTTGCATGACGAAGGAGCCGCGCCCGTTGACGCTGCGGATCAGGCCTTCCTGTGAGAGTGCCAGATAGGCGCGGCGCACCGTATTGCGGCTGACGCCATATTCCTCCGACAGATCGAATTCAGGCGGCACCTTACTGCCGGCCTGCAGTTCTCCCACCAGAATGGCTGTCTTCACGGCCTGATACACTCTGAACCATTGCGGCTCCATCAATCGCCCCGCCCCCCTAATTTTACTAGCTGTACCTACAGCTGTCATGCGCAGTTCACAATGACCCCTTAATGAATTTCGCATCGCGGCGGACACACTTGGAGTGCGCATTCCGCCGGGCACGCAGATCATTCGTCCATTAAGCGCCGACGCTTGAAAACGCCGGACGCGGGCCTGCCCGCGTTCTTGCGGCTCGTTCCCTTTGCCTGCCATTTTGAGAAGGTCAAGAAAATGACTGGAATCTCCCGCCGCCATCTCCTTTCCCTCTCGGCCGCGTCCACGGCGGCCCTCGTCATGCCTCGGTTTGCCGCGGCACAATCCGGCGATCGTCCTGCGGTCACCGTTGCCGTACAGCGCATTTCGAATTCAAACACATTGGAAATGCTCACCGAACAGTCCAATGTCGGCACCCGCATCTATACAAGCTATGCCGAAACGCTGATCGGCAACAACTGGATCGGCGACATGGCGCTGCAGCCGCAGCTCGCGACCGCATGGAAGCGCGTCGACGACATGACCGTGGACGTGGACCTGCGCGAAGGCGTCAAGTTCCACAATGGCGATGTGATGACTGCCGAAGACGTGGCCTTCTCCTATGGTCCGGAGCGCATGTGGGGTGGTGGCACGGTCGAGGTTCCGGATAACGTCAAGGTCGTGGCGCGGCAGGCGCTTCCGGCTTTCGAGCGCATCGAGGTGCTGGGGCCGTACAAGATCCGCATGCACAATGCCTCCATCGACCCTGTTCTGGAAGGTCGCCTCTCTGCCTCGATCGGCATGATCGTCAACAAGCGCGCCTTCCTGGCCGCCAAGAGCTGGATGGACTGGGCCCGCCAGCCCGTGACTACGGGTCCCTACGCCATTTCCGAATACAAGCCGGATTCGGTGCTGACGCTGAAGGCCTTCGACGATCACTGGGAGGGCCGGCCGCCGCTGCGCCAGGTGCGGTTTGTGGAAACGCCTGAAACCGCGTCCCGCATCAACCTGCTGCGTTCCGGCGGCGCCGATTTCGCCTGCGACATCCCCCCGGACCAGATTGCAACGGTCGAGGCCGACAAGCGCTTCAAGGTCGTCGGCGGACCGATCAACAACACCCGCTATACGGTGTTCAACAAGTCGCATCCGGTGCTCGCCAATCCGCTGATCCGCCAGGCGCTGACCCATTCCGTCGACCGCAACCTGATCGTCGAATCGCTGTGGAGCGGGCGCACCGAGGTGCCGCGCGGCCTGCAGTGGTCCTTCTACGGCGATTTCTACATCACCGACCACGAGAATCCCGCCTATGATCCGGACAAGGCGCGCATGCTTCTGCGCAAGGCCGGCTACAATGGCGAGCCGATCCCGTACCGCGTGCTGAACGACTACTATACCGCCCAGACCGCGACCGCGCAGATCAATACCGAAAACTGGCGCGCCGTCGGTCTCAACATCAAGCTGCAGATGGTGGAGAACTGGGGCCAGATCCAGGAAGGCGGCCCGGAAACCCGCGGCATTCACGACTGGTCTGCTGCCGCCAGCCTGCCCGATCCTTACGTCCAGATGTCCGGCTCCTGGGGCCCGCTCGGCTCGCCCTGGAAGAGCAATCAGTGGCGCAACGAGGAATTCGGCAACCTGTCGCAGGAACTCGGCAGCAGCACGGACAAGGCGCGCCGCATTCAGGTCTGGCGCCGCATGCTGCAGATCATCGAGATCGAAGATCCGGCCTATGTGGTTCTGCACCGCAACGCCTCCTTCACCGCCAAGCGGGCTGACATCAAGTGGGCGCCGGCCCAGTCCTTCGTGATGGACTTCCGTCGTCACAACTGGGGCGCCTGAGGTCATGGCCTTCGTCGAGATCCAGAATCTCTCGGTCGCCTTCGGCCACGCGCCGGCCTTGCGGGGGATCAACCTCGCGGTCGAGCGCGGGGAGGCGGTCGGCCTGGTGGGCGAGTCCGGGTGCGGCAAGTCCGTGACCTGGCTCGCGGCACTCGGCCTCCTGCCCGCCTTTGCCACCGTGCGCGGCTCCGTGCTGCTGGATGGCGCGGACATTCTGGGGGCACCCAAGCGCAGGCTCGAGCCGGTGCGCGGCGGGCGCATCGCGATGATCTTCCAGGATCCGGCGGCAAGCCTCAATCCCGTCCACCGGATCGGCCGCCAGATTGGCGAGGCACTCACACTCCATCGTGGCCTGACCGGCGAGCGGGCGAAGGCGGAAGTGATCCGCCTGATGGATCAGGTCGGCATTCCAGACGCGAAGAACCGCTTCAATGCCTATCCGCATGAGCTTTCCGGCGGCCAGAACCAGCGTGTGATGATTGCCATGGCGCTCGCCGGCGAGCCAGAGCTTCTGGTGGCGGACGAGCCGACCACGGCGCTCGACGTCACCATTCAGGCGCAGATCCTCGATCTCCTGACGACGCTGCGTCGTGATACCGGCATGGCGCTTGTGCTGATCTCGCATGATCTCGGCGTCGTCGCGGAAACCTGCTCGCGCATTGCCGTGATGTATGCCGGACGTATCGTTGAAGAGGCGCCAAGCGGACAGCTCTTCGCCCATCCGAGCCATCCCTATACGCAGGGTCTTCTCGGCGCATTGCCGCCGCTCAGCGGCGCGCGGCACAGGCTGACCGCCATCCCCGGCAGCGTGCCGGAGGCGGCGCAGATGCCGAAGGGCTGCGCCTTTGCGCCGCGCTGCCATGCAGCAACCGCTCTCTGTGCAGAGGTTGATCCGGCAGCCCTGCCGCTGGCGGACGAGCACAGCGCCGCCTGCCTCCATGCGAAACCGTACCAAGCGACCGATATGCCGTGGCATCGGCTGGCGGATGCGTCGTTTCGCGAAAGGGCAATGCAATGAGTGTGGCACGAGCAGACCTCCTTCAGGCGCACGGTCTGACGCGCGGCTATATGATGCGGCGCGGCCTTCTGGGGCGCCCGAGCCTTGTGAGGGCCGTGGATGGTGTGTCGCTCACCGTCGCCCGCGGCGAAACGCTGGGACTGGTCGGCGAATCCGGCTGCGGAAAATCGACGACCGCCCGGCTGGTGCTCGGCATCGAACCGCCGGATACCGGCACCGTCACGTTCGACGGAGGCCCGATGCCGATGACTGGCACCACCGCCTGGGCCGCGTTGCGCCGTCGCATGCAGATGGTCTATCAGGATCCGCTTGCGGCCCTTGACCGGCGGCTTGCGATCGGCACGCAGATCGCCGAACCGCTGGACATTCACCGGATCGGCAATCCGGTCGAGCGCCGGGAGCGGGTTGCTGCCGTGATGGCCGAGGTCGGTCTGCAGCCGCACCATGCGGCGCGCCATCCGCAGTCTCTTTCCGGCGGCCAGCGCCAGCGCGCGGTGATTGCCCGGGCGCTCGTCACCAACCCGGATCTTCTCGTCTGCGACGAGCCGATCAGTGCGCTCGACGTGTCGATCCAGGCGCTGGTGCTGAACCTGCTGACCGACCTGCAGGAGCGGCTGCAGATGGGCATGCTGTTCGTCAGTCACGATCTGCGCGCCGTACGCCAGATCAGCCACCGGGTGGCCGTCATGTATCTCGGCCGGATCGTTGAGGAAGGCGAACCGGATGCGGTGCTGCACGAGCCCGCCCACCCCTATACACAGGCACTTGTCTCAGCCATTCCGCACCCCGGCAAGACCGCAACCCGCGTGATCCTGCAAGGCGATCCGCCCAACCCGGCCAATCGTCCGACGGGTTGCGCCTTCCATCCCCGCTGTCCGGTCGCGACCGCCACCTGCCGCACCGAAACGCCGGACCTGAAGCCGCGCGCCAGTGATGGCCGCCGCGTCGCCTGCCATGTGGCGCATGGGGAAGCCTCCTCTGCCCGCGCGCCCGCTTCGCTGGAGACCTGCTGAGATGCTGCATTACGTTCTTTCCCGGCTGCTGCGCGCGGCCGTCAGCATCGTGATGGTCGTCACCTTCGTCTTCGTCGTGCTGCGCATGTCCGGCGACCCGGCAACCGTGATCATGGGGGCGGACGCACCGCCGGAAGCCATCGACGCCTTCCGCAAGGCCTGGGGGCTCGATCAGCCGTTATGGATCCAGTATTTCGCCTTCTTCGAGGCCGTGTTCAGCGGTGAACTGGGACGCTCGATGCGCGACGGGCGCGACGTCGTCGCCGTGGTGCTGGAGCGGGTGCCCTCGACGCTGGCGCTGACCGTTCCGGCCTTTCTCATCAATATAGCGGTCGGTATTCCGGCCGGCGTCTATGCGGCGCTGCATCGCAATTCGCTGATCGACCGCTGTGTGATGGTGATGGCGGTGACGGGCTTTGCGGTGCCCTCCTTCATCCTCGCCATGCTGCTGGTCCTGATCTTTTCCGTCAATCTCGGCTGGCTGCCGTCTGCCGGTCAGGACAGCTGGCTGAATGCCATCCTGCCGATTGCCACCATGGGCTTTGGCGGCGCGGCACTTCTGGCCCGCTTTACCCGCAGCGCCATGCTCGAAGTTCTCGGCCAGTCCTATATCCGCACCGCAAGCGCCAAGGGGCTGCCCTGGTCGGCGGTGGTCTGGCGTCATGCGCTGCAGAATGCGGCGATCCCCACCATCACCATCATCGGCTTCATGCTGGGCGGCCTCGTGGCGGGCGCCGTCGTGGTGGAAAGCGTCTTCTCCTGGCCGGGTGTCGGGCGCCTGCTGGTGGTCTCCGTCGCCAACCGCGATCTCGCCGTGGTGCAGGCCATCGTGCTGATGATCGCCATCACCATGGTCGGCGCCAACATGATCGTGGACGTCCTCTATGGCCTGGTCGATCCGCGCATGCACGGGCAGGCAAGGCCCGCACGCCGCGGATGAAACCCGCGGCCTGCCAGAGCACGTCCGAGCCAGAAGTGCGTCAGCGGTTTTGCGTCCGGACTGCGTGAAAACAAAGAGATAGAGCATTTCAGGTGACCCGGTTTTCCCCGGAAATGCTCTGGCAGCAGAAGTCTTGAAGGAGCCAGATCATGGTTGATACCATCTCCTCCCCACCCCTCGCAGGCACTTCGTTCATGGCGCGGATCACGTCCCGTCTGGGAGCGCTGAACCGGATGCCGGTGCTGATCACCATTGCCATTCTCTGGCTGGTGCTGATGCTTGCGATTGCCGTGTCCGCCGACCTGATCTCGCCCTACCGCTTCACGCAGATGGATCTGCGCAACCGGCTGAGCCTGCCGGTCTTCATGGGGGGCAGCTGGGCTCATGTGCTGGGCACCGATGAACTTGGCCGCGATGTACTGTCGCGCCTCATCACCTCCATCCGCATGAGCCTGCTGATTGCCTTCGGCGCCACCATCATCGGCGCGGTGATCGGCGTGACGCTCGGCTTCGTTGCGGCGCATTTCCGCGGGATCGTGGAACAGGCCGTTCTGGCGCTGGTGGATTTTTCCGCCGCCATTCCCTTCCTGGTGCTGGCGCTCGCCGTGCTCGCCTTTTTCGGCAATTCGCTGGTGCTGTTCGTCTGCCTGCTGGGCTTCCATGCCTGGGAACGCTATGCGCGCATCGCCCGCGGTCTTGCGATCAGCGGCAAGATGCATGGTTACGCGGCGGCCGTGCATCAGCTGGGGGCCTCGCCCTGGCGCCTCTATGGCCGGCATATCCTGCCCAATATCGCCTCCACCCTGATCGTGTCGATGACGCTCGCCTTCCCGGAGATCATCCTGCTGGAAAGCGGGCTCTCCTTCCTCGGGCTCGGCATCCAGCCGCCGGACACCTCGCTCGGCAACATGGTCGGCTTCGGCCGCGAATATCTCTCGTCGGCGCCGTGGATCATGCTTGCGCCGGCCTTCGTCATCACCGTCACGGCGCTTTGCGTCTCCCTGCTCGGCGACTGGTTGCGCGACCGGCTGGACCCGACCCTTTCCTGATTTCCCTCCCCCCGCAGCATCCTGCTCGACAACATAAGGACTGAACCATGTCTGAACTGCCCATCCTCGGCGCCGCCATGACGTTGAAGGACGTTGAACTGAACCGCGACTGGCTTCTGGAAAAGCCGCGCGATCTCGAACTGCAGGATTTCGTATCGGCCGAGGTTCTCTCCGGCGACTGGCAGCCGCTGGTGGACCGTGCGAAGCAGCTGCTCGACGGTCATCAGGGCCGGCTTGGCATGCACGGCCCCTTCATGGGTCTCAACGTCGCCTCCGCCGATCCGGACATCAGGGCCGTGGTGGCACGGCGCATGGAGCAGGCGCTCGACGTAGCCGCGGCGCTCGACATCACCCAGATCGTCATCCACAGCCCTTACACGACCTGGATGCACAACAATCTCGACAACTGGCCGGATCAGCGCCAGCGCGTCTTCGAGGCAACGCACCAGACGCTCGATGCCGCCGTCAAGCGCGCCGAGGAGCAGGGCTGCGTCTTCGTGCTTGAGAACATCGAGGACAAGGACCCTGCCGATCGTCGCCGTCTCGTTGAAGACTTCAACTCGCCGGCCCTCGCGCTGTCGATCGATACCGGCCACGCGCATTACGCACATGGTTCCACCGGTGCGGCTCCGGTCGATTACTTCGCCCATGATGCCGGCAACCTGCTGCAGCATATTCACCTGCAGGATGCCGACGGCTATGCCGACCGTCACTGGCCGCTCGGCCATGGCAACATCAACTGGCGTGCCTTCTTTGCACGTCTGTCGGTCATCACATCCAACCCGCGCCTGATCATCGAGATCCGCGACAAGAGCCAGATCCAGGCCTCTGCCGCCCATCTCGCCGAACTGGGACTCGCCCAGTAAGTTCGAAGGATTGGCGCGGAGCCCGGCTTGCTGTGCCGGGTCTTCGCGCCGTCCACACCGAATTGAGGCACAGGATTCGGTCGGGCGCATTCGGTCAGCGCAAGGACATACCCGGCACGGAACGCACAAGGACGATTGATATGGCGCATAAAATGGCGGTGACGGTGATCTGTGACGGGCACCGCCCGGACTTCGTCAGCGACGAAACGACCCCGGTCATGGCAGCGCTGGCGCGCGCCGGCACGTGGTTTGCCAGCCAGCGCGGCATCTTCCCCTCCGCCACGCGCGCCTCCTCCGCCTCGATCGCCACCGGCACGCATCCGCTGGCGCATGGCCTGCGCGGCAACAGCATGGGTCTGCCGATCGAGGGCGGCTTCGAATTTCACGATGCCGGCAAGCCGGAATTCTTTGAAACCTATCGCCGGCATTACGGCCGCATGCTGGCGCGCCCTGCCCTCTCCAAGCTGGTGGCCGGCCTGCACGGCTCGATCATCGCCAGCAACACCTCGCCGGGCGCTGCCTTCTTTCATGACAGCGAAAGCCATGCGCACATGTATCACCGCGAACTCTGCTATGCGCCGGGCCGCATCCCGACCGGTGAGACGCTGAAGACGGCCGCGGGCCATGCGGGGGACGCCATCGTCACGCAGCGCTTCATCGAAGCCTTGAGGGAGCGCCGGCCATCCTCCGCGACGCTCTGGCTGTCGGAACCGGATACCTCGATGCATGCGGCCCCGCTCGGCAGCGACGTGCATCTTTCGGCCTTGGCCGGTGTAGACCAGCTCGTCGGACAGGTGGCCGAGGCCGTCGAGAGGCTGCGCGACGAGGGCCACGAGGTGCTGTTCCTGGTCGGCTCCGACCACGGGCATGAAGCGGTGACCGAGGTGATCCCGGTCGAGCGCCGCCTGTTTGAAGCCGGTTTCAAGCCCGCGCTGGAAGGGCCGGAGATCATCGTCGCGCCCCAGGGCTGCGCGGCCTTCATCCATTTCGGGGGCACGTCTGCTGCGTGCCGACGGGAGGCTGCGGATTGGCTGCGGCAACAGCCCTGGGTCGAAGAGGTCATTCTGGGCGAGGATCTCGCCGACCTCGGGCAGATCCCCGGCGACGACCTGATTGCCATCGATATGGCGAAGAGCGCCGGCTCCAACCGTCTTGGCGTCCCCGGCCTGTCGGCAATGGCAGTGCGCTTCGATGAAACCCTCAGCGAGAGCCGGCGTGATTGCGGCATGCATGGCGGCCGCGGTCGCTTCGAAACCAACCCGGTCCTGATGATCATCGGGGAGGGTTTTTCGGCGGGGCGGATCGTGACGGAGGACACCTCCATCACCGATATCGCCCCGACCATTCTGTCTCATCTCGACCTGCCGCTGACTGACATGGATGGCAGGCCCCTGCAAGACCGATAGGCTGCGCGACAGAATGGCGGGCGGCAGACGACCGCCCGCTGCCTTGCCTGTCGCGCCGCGGTCCCGTCAGGTCGCGGTTGCTTCGGCGGTGTCTTCGCCACGCGCCTTGCGACGCCGGGCACGCCAGTCTCCCAGGAACAGCAGAATGGGCGCCGCTATGAACACCGACGACGATGCGGCGATGAAGATACCGAACACCATGGGCACCGCAAAACTCTCCACGGCACTGCCGCCCCAGATCGCCATGGGCAGCATGGCGAGGAAGGCTGTCGCCGAGGTATAGAGACTGCGGGCCAGCGTTTCGTTGATCGACAGGTTGATCAGGTCGCGGAAACGCATCGACTTGTAGAGGCGCATGTTTTCACGCATGCGATCATACACGACGACCTTGTCGTTGACGGAATAGCCGACCAGCGTCAGCAGTGCGGCAATTGCCGTCAGGTTGAAGTCGAGACCCGTCAGCGCGAAGAAGCCGACGGTTTTCGTGACATCGAGCACCAGCGTGGCAATCGCGCCCACCGCAAAGGGCCAGTCGAAGCGCACCCAGATGTAAACCAGCATGGCAAGCGATGCGAGGATGACGGAGGTGATGCCGGCGGTGGCAAGCTCGCCGCTCACCTTCGGGCCAACCACTTCCGTGCGCTCGATCTTCGCCGTCTTGTCGATCTGGCCAACCGTCTCCCGCACCTTCGTTACGGCGTCCGTCTGTGCCTGTTCGCCGCCCGGCTGGCGTTCCAGCCGCACCATGACATGGTTGCTGTCGCCGAATTCCTGCAGCGCCACCTCGCCAAGTCCGAGAGCATCGAGGCCGGACCGGAACGCCGCCAGGTCTGCGGGTCCCTGCGTCGACACCTCCAGCTGGATCCCGCCCTTGAAATCCACCCCGTAATTCAGGCCGGGGGTGATGAAGAGGACGACAGACGTGACGGAGAGGACCGCCGAGATGCCGATGCCGACCAGCCTTGCCCGCATGAAATCGATGGTCGTTCCGTCCTTGACGAGGCGGAATGGCAGGAGCGGCCTGATGGCGATGGTCTTCAGGCGGTAGCGGTTGGCAATGGCGACCATCGCGACACGCACCACCGAGACGGCGGTGAACATCGAGATTGCGATGCCGAGACCCATGGTCACGGCAAAGCCGCGCACAGGGCCCGAGCCGAACCAGAACAGCAGCACGGTTGCGATGAGCGCGGTCACATTGCTGTCGATGATCGTCGAATAGGCCTTGCTGAAGCCGTGGTCGATGGCGGCGAAGGCGCTGCGGCCCTTGCCGACCTCTTCCCGGATACGTTCGTTGATCAGCACGTTGGCATCCACCGCAAGCCCGATGCCGAGCACGATACCGGCGATACCGGGCAGCGTCAGCGTGGCGCCGAGCAGGGTCAGACCCGCGAAGGTCAGGATGACGTTCAAGGTGAGCGCCAGAACGGCAAGCAGGCCCCAGGCGCCATAGAGCACCAGGATGAAGGCCGCCACGAGACCGAAACCGGCAAGGCCGGACATGATACCCATTTCGATGGCATCGCCGCCGAGATCGGCGCCGACCGTCCGCTCCTCGATGACCGTCAGCTTGGCCGGCAGCGCACCGGCCCGCAACAGGGCGGCGAGCGTATTGGCCTGTTCGACGGAGAAGGCGCCGGAGATCTGGCCGGAACCTCCAGTGATCGGCTCGCGGATGACCGGCGCGCTCAGCACCTTGTCGTCGAGCACGATGGCGAAGGGGCTGCCGACATTCTGCTGGGTGATCTGGGCAAAGCGCGCGGCACCCGCCTGATCGAAGCGGAAGGAGACGACCGGCTGGCTGGTCTGGGGATCGAAGGCGACCCGCGCATCCGTCAGGCGGTCGCCGGACAGAAGGATGCGGCTTTCCACCGGATAGCTTCGCCCTTCCTCGTCTTCCAGCATGCGCACACCCGGCTCACCCTGCTGACCGAGCAGATGAAAGCTCATCTTGGCGGTGGATCCCAGCAGGGCACGCAGGTTGGAGGGATCCTGCTCGCCCGGCAACTGCACGAGCACGCGGTCGCTGCCGACGCGCTGGATTGTCGGTTCGGCGACGCCCACCTGGTCGACACGCTGGCGGATGACCTCCAGGCTTTGTTCGACGGCATGGCTCATGCGGTCGGAAAGCCCGGCCTCGCTCGGCGCAAGCACCAGCGTATCGGTGCCGCGGGTCGTAACGTCCAGTTCGGATCGTCCGGCATTGAGGCCTGTGGAGATCTGGCCGTTAAGCGGCGCAAGAGTTTGGCGGGCTTGCACCAGTATGGCGGGATCGGCAAGCGTGACGATCACGGACCGCCCTTCGCGGCGGATGACGCGCGTTTCGATGCGGGCATCCCGCAAGGCAGTGCGTGTCTCCTGGGTCAGGCTCTGCATCCATTCGTCCTGTAGCGAGGCCTGATCGACCTCCAGCACGAGATGGGAGCCGCCCCTGAGATCGAGGCCGAGGGAGACGCGTTGCTGCGGCAGCCAGGAGGGCAGCTTCGAAAGGGTTGCGTCCGAGAGAATGTTCGGAAGAGCGGTCAGAAGACCGATGAGGATGACGAGCAGGTAGCCCGCCACCTTCCAGCCTGCGTTTTTCATGGTGTTTCCAGCAGATGACAGCCCGGTATCGGGACCGGGTACAAGGTTGCCATGGCGCCGCTTTCGCGGTCGCAGCGATCGTCAGATGGGCTGGAGCGGCGGGGCGCGCGGCTGGTAGCTGGCAACAAGGTTCACCGCGAAGCCGCGACGAATGTCCGCCAGCCTGAGGATGTCCTGTGCCTCAGGCAGTGAAACCGAGAAAACGGGAACGAGGCCCGCCTCCGGCGAGCCCGACGGGCGCGCCTTGTGGCGGCCGGAAAAGTCTGCGGAAAGAACGAGGCGCGTTTCGTGCGCGCCATCGGCAACGGATGACGTGCCATGCAGGCGTGCGGTTGCCGATGCATTCGCAGCAAGCGGCTCCACCCGACGCTGGGCATTGGCCCCCGTCAGCCCAAGCAGCGCGAGGATCACAAGACCTGTCAGGACTGCAATGGGTGGCAGGGCACGCCAGCGGCACCAGCCAGAGCCGAACCGGGTTCGTTTCATGGTCATCCTTCCCAAGGATGTCCCCTCGCATGATTGGCGCGGCTTGCCAAGCATTGTCTGGAGTCCTGCAGCGGCTTGGCGCTCTTTCAGGCGATCACAATCCTGGAATCCTGGGGGCGCCGCCGGTCGCGGATCCGGGTCACACTTAACCACTGCCTCGCTGCCTGCTTGCAGACATTGTCAGGGCCTGCCGGGCAGAGTCCGGCAGCGCGGCTAGACCCCCTCTGGCTGAACCAGACGCGGTGTCGAGGGAATCATGCGGCTCTGCATGAGTTCGCCATGTTGTTCGAGGATCGGATAGGCGGCAGCGGCAACCAGATGCGAGTTGATCTGCTTGAAGTCGCGCAGCAGATCGAGATGGATCGAACTGGTTTCGGCGGCGTTGAGATCGCCTTCGCGCATCCGGTTGAAGTGCTGGTTCGTTCCGTCTCGCTCCGCCTTGCGGAACACGATCTTCTCGTCTGTCAGCATCCGGGCGACGCGTTCGTCCTGGCTCATGAAGAGGGCTGCCGCCGTGCGCAGATTGACCTGCAGGCGATCGAGAAGCGAGCCAAGCTCCTGCTCGCTTTCCCGCGAGAACTTGACGCCCCGTCGCAGCCGCTTTGCCAGGTGCGGCAGGACGTTCTGGTCCAGAACGTCGCCGGCATGTTCCAGCCCCGTGGAGAACAGGAGGATTTCGTCCATGCGCCGCCTGTCCGCAACGCTCAGCTCATCCGGTTCGATCGACGTCAGATACTGCTTCACGGCCAGATTGATCCTGTCGATGACATTGTCCTTCTGCCGAAGCGCCGAGAGCGCGCGTCGATCGGTTGTCGAAAGCGCAGCCTTGGTGCCATCAAGCATTTCCCCCAGCGTATCGACCAGCCGCAAGACCTCGCGGGCCGCCCCCTGCAACGCAACGATCGGCGTCTCCTTGGCGGAGGGGTCTAGATAGCGCGGAGAACTCGGATCGCTGTCGTCCTGCCGCTCTGGCAGCAGCCGCACCAGCAGGTCGGCGACGCGGCTCAGGAAGGGCATGGCGGCCAGCGCCACGACGAGATTGAAGGCGGTGTGGAAGTTGGCGACCACGCGGGCCCCGTCGCCATCAAGAGAGGTCAGGAGATGGGTGATTTCCGGCAGGAGGGCAAAAGCCACGGCAACGCCGAGGATCCGCATCGCCAGATTGCCGATCGGCAGACGCCGGCTCGACAGATCATTGTCCGTATGTCCCTCGACCACAGGATTGATGGCCGTGCCGAGGTTGGCGCCGAGGGTCAGCGCGAAGGCCTGATAGGGATCGATCAGCCCCTTTGCGGAAAGCGCCATGACCAGCAGGACGACGGCCACGCTGGAATGCGCTGCCCAGGTGACCACGGCGGCAAGCAGCAGGCTGAGCAGCGGTGTGGCGGAAATGGCCGACAGCACCGCTTCGAATGCCGGCGATCCCGCATAATCCGCGAGCGCCTCCAGCAACTGGTGCAGCGCCAGCAGCATGAAGCCGAGGCCGATGAAGACGCGGCCGAGATCATGGATCTGCGGGTTTTTGACCCGACGGAACAGGACGACGCCGATGAGGATCAGCGCGGGCGAGACGGCTGCGACGTTGAAGGACAGCACCTGCACGATCAGCGTGGTGCCGACGCTGGCGCCGAGCACGACGGCCAGCGCAGGTACGAGTCCGACGAGGCCGCTTGCCGCCAGACCCGAGGTCATCAGGCTGGTCGCCGTGCTGCTCTGAAGGATCGCCGTGACCACCAGTCCGGCCAGAAAAGACTTCGCCCGGTTGCTGAGGGCGTGGCCGAGAAACGAGCGCAGGCCGGGGCCGAAGGCGCGCTGGATGCCCGTCTGCACCATGTGCGTGCCCCAGAGAAGAAGCGCGATATGACCAGCGAGATTAACAAGGGCTTGGATGAACGGCATGATGTTCGAAACGGCCTGCAGGGTGTGTGCGGTGAGTCAGAAGGCGTTAGCCAGCTAACAGGATGGCACCCGTTGAAGGGCTTTGCAAGGCTGTGCAATGGTGATCTGCCAGAAAGTGTGGCCTGCGGTTGTGCGAGGCTTGCCCATTCGCAAACGGGTGCAACGGAAGGCGGACGACGCGCGGGCGGCATGTCGCCTCTCCGGTCGCAGGCCCAGCCTGACACCGGCGGGACCGGAAGCAAGGCTGAACCGGTCAAAGATCGATGGAAGCGGCGTCGAGGCACTGTGGCCCGTGGCGGGCCGGATGCCTTTCAGCCCGGGGGCAGCACCTTGCCAATGATGCGCAGCAGATCATCCGGTTGAACCGGCTTGGTCAGCCAGCCGGTGGCGCCAAGGCGCTTGGCTTCATCACGCTTGCTACCCTGTGTCTCGGTGGTCACGACGAGGATGGGCGTGAATTTCAGCACCTTGCGTACCCGTTCGATCAACTGCAGCCCGTTCATGTTGGGCATATTGAGATCGGTGATGATCAGATCCGGCTTGAGGCCGTTCTCGATCTTGCCGGCGGCCTCTTCGCCGTCGCCGGCCAGTTCCACCGAAAATGCCGCCTTCTGCAGTGCCGTCTGGAGAACCCACTGGATCAGCTGGGAATCATCGACCACGAGAATGGTTCGCATTGTATTACTCCCTGTTCTTCAGGCTTGCGATGGCCTCAGCCGAAAAGCGGTCGGCGGGCTCGCCCTTCATTCGAAAACCGCTGGCTGCAATCACCTGCAGCACGGCCGTGTGGAGATAGGTTGCTGCGGATATGTCCACCGCCTTCGCAGGATGCCCGGCCAGCCAGCCGAGAAGCGGTTCGGCATCCTCGATGGTCGCAGCACCCGACAAGACGCATCGGCCTCTCGTGATCTTCAGCGGCATCACACCATTCCCTTCAGGTTGAGGATCAGAAGCACGCCGCCATCGCCCATCAGCGCCGTACCGGACAGGAAGGAGAGGCTGGCGAGCGGCCCCTCGAGCGGTTTCATGATCACGTCGGTCGTCTGCAGGAAGCCATCGACCATCAGGCCGAAGGTTTCGCCGTTGACGCTGGCCACAAGCACCGCACATTCGTTCTCGGCATTGCGTGCCGGCTCTCCGGCGAGCTGAAGGCAGTCATAGGCGCTGTAGAGCGGAACGATCTTGCCCCGCATCAGCGCCACCAGGCGGTGCCCGACCGTATGTATGTCCGAGCCACCCACCCGGCCCGTTTCAAGCACATGGTCCATGGGCACGCCATAGGTCTGACCGGCAATGGAAACCAGCATCATCTGCGAGACGCTGATCGAGAGCGGAAGGCTGAGGCGCACAAGCGCACCGCTCCCGGCGCGGCTCGACAGGCTGACTTCGCCACCGAGACGCTCGATGGCATGCTTGACGGCATCCATGCCGACGCCGCGGCCGGACAGGTTGGAAACCTTTTCGGCGGTGGAAAAGCCGGGCGCGAAAATCAGGAGGTTGATATCCTCATCGCTCATCTCGCCGGCCTGGGTTTCGCTGATCAACCCGCGTTCGAGTGCCTTGTGGCGGACGGCTGCGGAATTGATGCCGCGCCCGTCATCCTCGATCTCGATCACCACACGGTCGCCTTCGGGCCGCGCCCGCACGGTGAGACTTCCCTGCTCCGGTTTGCCAGCCAGCCGGCGTGCTTCCGGCATTTCGAGGCCATGGTCCAGTGCATTGCGGACGAGATGGATCAATGGATCGCCGAGCGCCTCGATGATCGTCTTGTCGGCCTCGGTGTCCTCTCCCTCGATGACGAGGCGAACCTGCTTGCCAAGCTGGTTCGCCGTGTCACGCACCAGACGATGAAACCGCTGGAAGACGGAGCCGACCGGCATCATGCGCACCTGCATCACCCCGTGATGCAGTTCTTCCACGATGCGGTTGATCACCGTGTACTGGCTCTTGATCTCGCGGCTCAGTTCGCGGGCACTGTAAATCTGCTCGGCGCGTTCTGCGATATAGGGCAGTCCGTTCTTGGCCACGACCATTTCGCCGATCAGTTCCATCAGGCGGTCGATCCGGTCGGCGGGCACCTTCAAGACCGGAACGGTGGTCTCGCGCCCGGTCTTCTGGCCGTTGCCGGCGGGCGTGATGGTCGAATCCGGCGGCGGTTCGGTCTTGCCGGCATCCTCCGTGCCGGTGGCTGGCCCCGCGACAGGGACAGAAACGAACTGGCACTGGTCGGCGACATATTCGAAATGCTCCCGCAATGCCTCCTCGCCAGCGGTCGAGACCGCGTCGATCTGCAGATTGCACGTATAGGCATCCAGTCGCTCCAGCGGCCCCCATGCGTCCCGGCGGCGTAGCGAGAATGCGACAAGGCCGGGCGCGCTGCGCAGCATGGCGAGCGGGTCCTCGCCCTTGAAGAAGCAATCCTGATCCGGCAGGTAGCGCAGGGCAGTCAGCACCTGTCCCGGCGGCAGCGCCTGCAAGGTCGCGCGTTGCGTATCGTCCAGCGCATTCAGGATGGCGTCCGCGTCAAGTTCAGTCTCGCATGAGGCCGTTTCGACCGGGCCGGTCGGTTCGCTGCCCATCAGCGTTCGCAAGGCGGTGGCCAGTTCCGTGCTGCGATCGTCAAGCACGTCATCGATCGCGGAGGCGCGCTCCATGCGGTCGATCATTTCTGCCGTCACATCGGTGGTGGCCAGCAGGGTATCGGTCAGAGCCCGATCCATGGCCATCTCGGCATCGCGGACCCGGTCCAGCACATCTTCGGCCGCGTGCAGGAGCCGGGTCAGTTGCGGAACGTCGAACAGGCCGGAATTGCCCTTCAGAGTATGGACGAGCCGGAAGACTTCGTTGATGACCATCCGGTTGTCCGGGCTCTTCTCGAGTTCCAGCAAGGCTGCGCCGATCCGGTCGAGAAAGTCACGCGATTCCAGAACGAAGTGATCGAGAAGGGTCTTCATTGCGGGGCTCCCGTCAGGCGCGTGGCAATCCGCGTTAACCGCTCCGGATCGACGGGCTTGCGCAACACGCAGGCGGCGCCCGCTGCCAGGGCATCGCGCATCACGCTCCGGGAGACCTCGGTGGTCGCCACGACGGTCGGGATCTGTACGGTCTGCTGATGGTCGTGGAGCCGCCTGAGGAAGGTGATCCCGTCCATCCGCGGCATGTTGACATCGACAAGCAGCAAGTCGAAGCGGCCATTCAACGCTTTCTCCAGCGCTTCGACACCGTTTTCGGCCTCGTCGATCTCAAACCCGGCATGATGCAGCACGGTTGAGAAATAATGGCGAATGGTCGCCGCATCATCCACGAGCAGTACGCGGGGCATGACACTCTCCTCATCGCGGTCGCTGGTAGACCGTCGCTTCCGGCAGACGACGGACCTGGAAAAGATTGGATATGCGGCTCATGGATTCCGAATGGCCGAGACACAGGAAGCCACCCGGCGCGAGGCAGCCATGCAGGGCCTCGGCTGCAGCGCGCCGTGATATTTCATCGAAATAGATCAAAAGGTTACGACAGAATATGACGTCGATACCCGAGAAGCGGGCGAGATCGCCGGGATCGAGGATGTTGACGTGCGAGAACGAGACGCTTTGCCGGATGTCCGTGTTGAGCTGCCAGCGGTCGCCATCCGCCCGCTGAAAGTAGCGCTGGAGCAGGTCCGGTGACAGGTTCTGCACCGAACGCCTCGAGAACAGGCCGCGTTCGGCAGAGGCAAGGATGCCGGTATCGATGTCGGAGCCAAAAATCTCGACATCGTAGATGCTGATCTCTGGCCAGTATTCCAGGAGATAAAGCACGATCGAATAGGGTTCCTCGCCGGACGAGCATGGCAGGGACCAGATCTTGATGGTTTCGCCGGGCCGCTTGCGCGGCGCCACCTCGGCCAGCATGCTGCTTACCAGGCAGTCGAACTGGTAGGCCTCGCGAAAGAAGTATGTCTCGTTCACCGTCATCGAATTGGTGAGCGCCTGCATCTCCTGCGCCGAGGCCTTGCGGCCGACATGGGTGAGATAGGTCTTCACGTCATGGCAGTTGGTGGCACGCATGCGATCGATCAGCCGTTTGTCAACGAAATAGCGTTTCGATTCATCGAAGAAGATGCCGGTCCTGTCGTAGAAGAAGGACGAGAACTGCGAAAATTCCTGGGGTGAGATCTTCATGGTCATCCGCGCGCCTCCCGCGCCGTGCCGCCGGTCGCGATGAACCGGAGAAAGGGAATATCTCCGAAGCGGCGGAGCACGATCTTGCAAGCAGCGTGGCGGGTCCTTTCACCCTCTTCGTCCGCATCGGCACCCAGCAGGATCATATCCAGCAATTGCGCCGCCACATTGGCATCCGCTTCCGTCGTCAACGCCTCGGCGAGACTGCGCACCATACCCTTGCTGTCGTGGCCCTGAACCACGCTCAGCAACTGGAGCTTCAGCAGCGGGTCCTCGCCCGCAAGCCATTGCGGCGCACGCGCGGCGATGAACGCGGCGTGGTGACCGAGAACTTCCACCGCCAGTCCGCGGATTTCCGCGCTGTCGTGGCGGAGCAGCGGCACAACCAGATCAGCGACCAGATCCGAGCGTGCCTTCATCAGCGTGATCGCAACCATCTCACGACAGGATCCGTGCGACAGGTTGGCCAGGAGCCGCGCAAGCAGCGGGATGCAGTCATCGAGATGGGCAAGCTGATCGGAGGCGGCATGCCGGTGGCCGGGATTTTCGTCCTTCAGCAGCGCCAGCAGATCATCGAGTGCAGCCGTCGTGGCCTGCATCGGCGTGGACGAGGCCAGCGGCGAAGCCTTGGACCCCCCGTCATCTTCCGTCGAGAACTTTCGCAATGGCATCGTGATCTCCTAGCGGATCCAGGACGAGAGCTGGCTGGCGATGCGGGAGGCCGGCAGAACAAGGCTCGCGCCACCCTGCTGGATGAGTTCCTTGGGCATGCCGAAGATGATCGCGCTTTCCTCGCTTTCGGCGATGGTGCGGCCGCCCTGCCGGTGCAGGCGCGCCATGGCCCTGGCGCCATCATTGCCCATGCCCGTCAGTTGCACGGCGATGAGCCGCTCGGCCGGAAAGGCCTCCATCGCCGTTTCGACCAGGAGTTCCACCGAGGGATGCCAGGTATGAGCGGAGGATTCCGGGCGCGTGCTGAAGAAAGGCCGGCCATCCCGCCGCGTCACCGTGAGGTCGGAGCCACCGCGTGCGATGGTGATGGTGCCCGGGACGATCTCGTCCAGGGCACTCGCTTCCCGCACCGGCAGCTGGCACATGCCATCCATGCGCTGCGCCAGTGCCTTGGTGAAGCTCACCGGCATGTGCTGGGCAACCGCAACGGCCCATGGAAAGCTGGCGGGCAGATGCGGGAGGATTTCCTCAAGTGTGCGGGGACCCCCGGTCGACACACCGATCAGCACCAGTCCGGTCAGTGCCTTGCGGGAAGCAGCCGTTGTCGTGGGGCGCGCCGGAGCGGGCCGTGGAGCAGAGGGGACGCGTCTGCCGGCGCCGGGACGGATGCGGGCGCCGATTGCGGACTTCACCTTGGCGAGGATTTCGTCCGCGATGTCGTCGATCGAAAGGGAGATTGTCCCGCCCGGCTTCGCGATATAGTCCACGGCGCCAAGCGCCATGGCCTCCAGTGTCACGAGTGCGCCCTTGCTGGTAAGCGATGACACCATGATGACCGGGGTCGGGCGTGCTGCGATAATCTGCGAGAGCGCCGTCATGCCGTCCATCTCAGGCATGTTGACATCGAGCGTCACCACATCGGGATGATGCTCGAGTACCATGTCCACGGCCTCGCGGCCATTGCGGGCGGTGAAGGTGTCATAGCCTGCCGCAGACAGCAGCGTGCTCAGATGCTTGCGCATCAGGGCGGAGTCATCGACGATCAGGATCTTCGCCACCATGGTGCCTCACGCTGCCGCCAGGGACTGGATGTCGAGATCACGAAACAGAGCATCACAATCCATCAGCAGGATGATGCGGCTGTCCTTTTCCAGATTGACGAGGTTCGGGAAGGCCGCGCCATGCGCCCCCCGGCCGGCTGGCGATGGCTGAACCTGTGCCTCCTGGAGCTTGAGCACCTCACTGACGGTATCGACGATCAGCCCGATGCGCGTGCCCGCGACGGAAAACACCATGATGCGCTGGCGATCATTGGCGTCGAGCCGCTCCAGCGCGAGACGCTGGCGCAGGTTGACGACAGGCAGGACCGCGCCGCGCAGGTTGATGACCCCGGCCACCCAGCCGGCCGTGTGGGGAATGCGGGTCAGCCGTTCCGGGACACGGACGATTTCCTGGACGAGTTCGATCGGCGCGCCGAACTCCTCTTCGCCAAGATGGAAGATGACGAATTGCCGTTCGCCGGCTTCCTCCGTCTCGATGCCATCGCTGTCGCCTTTCCCCTTGCGCATTGCCCTGGTCTCCTCGCTGGATGGGTCCACAGCGGCCGCCAGCGTGTCCGCGCTGACGAGCCGAGACGGTTCGAGAATGGAAATCAGCCGGTTGTCCGCATCCGGCCGGCAGATGCCGGAAATCGCCGTTTCCTCCGGTCGCGCCAGCATGGCGGGCGGCGGCTGGATCGTCCGTCTGGACGCGCGCAGTACCTGGTCGACCCTGTCGACCACCAGACCGACCTGGCGATCGCCGGGTGCTTCGATCACCACCACGCGCTGGCCGGCGGCGCTGCTTTTGGCAAGCCCCAGCAGGTGTCGCAGCGAGAGGAGCGGCAGCAGCCGCTCGCGCAGTGCCACCAGCCCGACAAAAGCCTCCGGCGCATGCGGCAGTTCCGTCATGCTGTCAGGTGCCACGACGATCTCGCTGACGTTTTCGATGGCGAATGCATAATCCTGTCCATCGACCCGGAAAGTGACCAGACGCACTTCGTCGCTCGCATCACCGTCCTCACCCTCGTCGTCATCGGTGCTGCGATTCGCCGTGGAGTGGATGGGGCCGCGGTGCTCCTGTGCTGACGCCTGCAGACCGTCGAAAGAGCGGCTGACGATGCAATCGAAATCAAGGACCGTCACCAGCGCGTCGTCGGGCAGTCGGGCGATGCCGCTGACGCAATCGTCTGCGCCATGCGCCCTGTCTGAGGCAACGATGCGCGTCGCATCGATCGACATGACGCTGAGCACGGCATCAACGACAAAGCCGAAATGGTTGCCGAGGTCGAAGACAAGCGCGCGTGTCTGTTCCGATTGCGGCTGTTCGGCAAAGCCCAGCACGCGACGCAGGCTGATGATCGGCAGCACGCGGCCTCGAAGATTGGCAAGCCCTTTCAGCGCCGCCGGTGCCATGGGCACGCCGACGAGGGCCGGCAGGCGGATGATTTCCTGAACCTTTTCCAGCGGTGCGGCAAAGGTCTCCTTGTCAATGCGGAAGGTGACGAAGAGGTCGGTCCCCGCGTCATGGTCGTGTTCCGGCGGCAGATCCGCGGCCGGCGGCGGTGTGTCAGACAACATGACAAGCCTCCGGTCAGGCGGAGGTCTGGAGTTCGTCGGCCAGCGAGGCGATTTCCTCGACGGCGGCAACGAGCATGTCTGCACCTTCATTCTGCTGGCGGGCGGCAACGGCGGCTTCGCCGGCTGCACGCTGCGCCTCCTCGCAGGCCGCGGCGATCTGGTCGACGCCCTTCTTCGCCTGGGCAATCGCAGCTGCGATCTCCTGCGCTGTGGTGAGGATTTCGTCCGAACTCGACTGTACGGTGGTAATGTCGGTTTCGATGGTGGCGAGGTTGCCTGTGGTGGCGAGCGCCTTTTCCGCTTCGCTCAGGGCGGCGCGCACGATGTCTTCGAGATCCTCGCCCACCCGGCCGATCTGGTCCTGGATCGCCTTCACCACATCCTTGATGCGGTCCGCATTCTCAGCGGAATCCTGTGCAAGATTGCGGATATCCGTCGCGACAACGGCAAATCCCTTGCCGAATTCCCCGGCGCGAGCCGCCTCGATGGAACCGTTGACCGCCAGCATGTTGGTCTGCACGGAGACGGTCGCGATCGCATCCACGATCTTGTCGATCTTTTGCGATACGGTGGCAAGCGTGCGGATCTGCCCGATGCTGGAGCGGGTTGCCTCGGCCGAGCGCGAGACGCCGGAAATCAGGGCATCCACCTCTGCCTTGTTCTTGCCGAGCAGGGACTGGATCGCCGTGATGCGCTCGACGCTCTGGATGGCGCGTTGCTGCGCCACCTGCAATCCCTTCTCGATCTGGGTCATGGCCGCAGCGGATTCCGCCGTGGCGGCCGCGGCACTCTGGGCGCCGCTTCGGATTTCCTCGAGTGCTGCCAGAACCTGTGAACTCGACCGGCTGATCGTCTGGATCGCGAGCGACAGTTCCTCCGTCACCGAGGCCACGTCCTCCGCGCTCTTGGCGACGTCTGTGGAGTTCTTCAGGTCTTCGGCCAGTTCGCTGAGGGAAAGGGCGGTCTGTTCGCACTCGGCCAAGGCGCCGGCCTGTTCTTCCACCGATTTGGCAGACTCTTCGGCGGCGGCGGACTGCTGGGCTGCGGCGGTCGCGATTTCCTCGGAGCCCTTGAGGGCCTGGGCGGCCGCAGCATTCGACTGGATGGCCCCCGCGGCGATTTCCCGTACCCCATCCATGATGGCGCTGATGTCACGGCCGATCAGTTCAAGCTGGGCGGTGATGTCGCGTCCCTTGCCGACCTCCGTCTGCACGCTGGTTGCCTCGGCATTGACGCCATTGGCGATCTGCTTCACGTCCGTCTGGATCTGCTGGACGAGGTCTGTGATCTGGCGGGCGCTTGCCTCCGAGCGTTCTGCAAGGGTACGCACTTCATCGGCCACCACGGCAAATCCCTTGCCGTGCTTGCCAGCTCGCGCGGCTTCGATCGCGGCATTGAGGGCAAGAAGATTGGTCTGGTCGGCAATGCGGGCGACGGCCTTGACGATGTCACCGATATCGGCTGCCTGGCGCTCGAGTTCGGTGATCAGTTCCACGGACCCCGCCTGACGCTGGGCGGCGACCGAGACATTGGCGATCAGCGCCATGATCTGACCCGTCGTGTCGGCGATCAGGGCCTGCGTTGCTTCCATCTTGGTCTGTGACGTTTCGGTGGCCCGCAACTGTCGACCGATCGATTCGGTGATCTGGGTGCAGGCGACCAGGGATTCCTGGGCTGCGGCGCCGCTCTGTTCCGCACCGGCAGCAATCTGGTCGGATGCGCGCTTCAGCTCTTCTGCGGCCGAGGCCGCCTCGTTCACGCCGCTTGCCAGTTGCGTGGTGGCAGACGCGACGCGCTCTGCGATCTGCTGCTGCTTGGCAATGGTGCGGGCACGCTTGCGCTGCAACTCCGCATCTCTGCTCTGACCGTTTCGGATCCGCACAGCCGCCGCCGTCGGGGTGGCCGACGCGATCGCCGCCGGTGATTTTTTAACAATAGCCATGCTGACAAGCTCCCGCGGGCGCTCGACGAGATCCGTTCCGTCGCTTCCGTGCCCCGGGAAAGAGTGGTACGTCGGGGTGGTCTCCAATTGCTGAATTGAATACCTTTAATTTTAGTTCATTCTATTTTAGGGTTGACTGATGTTTTGGTATTTTGCGCCATGCTTAATGCGCTCATAATGACGGGAACGGGCCGGGGTTCGTGTTGTCACCTTTGGCAAAGCGTCCAATATGCGTCATATCCTGCGCGATCAGGATGGTTTCGGGCAATGCGGCAGGAACGCCGCGTCCCCCGACCAGAAGGTTGATGTCGGCAGGCAGATGCTCTCTCAGAATGCAGAGCATGCCACGCGCGTCGGCATCCTCGCAGAACACAACGCTCACCATGACGAGTTTTGCATAAAGCGCCAGCGCCACGGCGGCGATATCGCGGGGTGGCAGGCTGCCGCCGAGATAGATGGAATTGATGCCGTCCAGCCGGGCGGCGATGGCGGCGCAGATGGCGCCAAACTCGTGCTGCTCTCCCGAAAGCGTCGCGGCGATGGCAACGGGGCCGCCGGGCGTATCGGGCATGGCCGAAAGCGCGGCGAGAAGATGGCGCGTGAGCGCTGCTGAGACGAGATGCTCTCCGGCTGCCGGCAGGGCACGCGCCTCCCATCTGGCGCCCATGGCCTGCATGAGGGTCGGAAACGTCTGCCGGATGAAGCATGCCGCGCCCTCTTGCCTCAGCCGAAGACGGATCATGGCATCGATGCGCGCCATGTCCATCTCTT
The DNA here is from genome assembly GCF_900156005.1 of Rhizobium sp. RU35A. Classification (NCBI taxonomy): domain Bacteria; kingdom Pseudomonadati; phylum Pseudomonadota; class Alphaproteobacteria; order Hyphomicrobiales; family Rhizobiaceae; genus Rhizobium; species Rhizobium sp. RU35A. The sequence goes on from NZ_FTMR01000003.1 coordinate 95,327, forward strand.
GTGCGGCCGTCAGAAGATACGGTACAAAGGGATCGGGATCGCAAGCGAGCGCAAGGCCCTCGATCTCCGCCACGCTCTTGTCGACGAGATTTCCGATGCGGTGGCCGGCATCGCTGGCAGCCTTCAAGGCGCGGATGCGGCGCAGGGACTGCAGGCTGTAGAAACGATTGCCCGCGTGATCGCGCCAGTCCGGCGCGACCTCATGGCGACGTTCCCAACTGAACAATGTACGGCGATTGAGCCCGGTGGCCGCCAGAAGTTCGCGCAGGGGGATGAGGTCGTCCGCGTTGATCATGGCATCCGAAGAGATTTCCTTGCGATGGCGCGGGCGGCTTGACTGAAGATAGACCTCCTGCGGCTGGCCGATGTCTGCCAGATCGACCTTGCCCCAGGGTGGTGGCAAGGCACGCCGACGGAGCGGCGTTCTTCCGGTCGTGCAGATGCACAGGGTTTGTCGTCTTCGGCAGCACGCTTCGGATGCGGCCAGCAAAGGCATCCGTTGGTCTCGGCAGGATATCACTCCCGTCGTATCGTTTTGCCTTCCACCAGGCTGAAGCCGAGATCGAGGGTCTGCGCAGGGGCATCTGCCAGAAACAGTTCTGCAGCGCGCTGACCCGCCTCAATACGCGGCGTTCGAATGCTCGCGATGGGCTGCGGCGTGTGACGACAGATATCGAGAGCATTGAAGCCGATGATCGCAAGGCGCTCGGGTACGGCGATGCCGGCCGCCAGACAGTGGAAATAGCCCCCGAGAGCCATGTCGTCATTGGAGAAATAGACCGCGTCTATGTCCGGTGATCGCTCCAGAACTTTGGCAAGGCCCTGCTTGCCCTCGCTGATCGAAGAAGGCGACGGGCGGATATCATGGTCGTGCAACGGGATCCCCGCTTCCTGAAGACGTTGTGTAAAGGCATTGAAGCGTTTGGCACTGCGCGTATCCCGGCGGATATCGTGCCCGACATAGGCAATCCTGCGATAGCCTCCGGCGATCATGGCATCGGCCGTGGCACGACCGGCGGCACGATGGGAGAAGCCGACAGCAATGTCCATCGGGGTTCCGTCCACGTCGAGCAGTTCGATGACGCGGCAGCCGGCTGCCCCCAGCATGCGGCGCGTGCCCGCGCTGTGTTCAAGTCCGACCAGCATTACGGCGGCCGGCCGCCAGGCCAGAACGGCCGCCACAAGCGCCTCCTCTCGCTCCGCGTCGTAATCGGTGACCGCAAACACGGCTTGCCGCTGCCCGGCCTCCAGCGTTCGCGTGATGCCACTCAACACATCGGAGAAGACGATGTTGGAAAGCGACGGCACGATGATCGCCACGAGCGGCGAACCGGTGGAGGCGAGCGTTCCCGCAATGCGGTTCGGAACATAGCCCAGCGCCTCGACGGCCGCCATCACACGCGTGCGGGTCTTGTCTGAGAAGGAACCATGATTGCGCAGCACCCGCGAGACCGTGCTTTCACCGACCCCGGCGGTCTTCGCGACGTCTGCAAGCGTGATGAGACTGGTCTTGTCGTTCATAGGGGTCCGGCTGCTCCGCATTCGAAGGAGCAAGCATATCCCTCACGATGGCTTGCAGTTCAATGGCAGCGCTGCCAATTTCAACTTGGCAGCGCTGCCAAAACTGTCTAACGATGAGTGGAGCGGCGTTTTCCGGGAGGATGCAGATTTGCAGCGGCGGGAGCGAGAGCAGGGCAACAGACGGAATGGTAACCTTCCGCTGCGGACCGAGTCCGTTTGTCTGTCACGATGCGAGCCGCTGTGTCGCCTTCTCGCCCTGGCGTCTGCCCGTATGCAGCCGCAACGATTCGTACCGATCCCCTTTTTGCGTCTTCAAGGATGACAAGCATGGCTCTCTCCAAAACAGGTGCCGTTTCGCGTATCGCAGCCGTCATTGGCCTCGGCTCCATGGGTATGGGCATGGCCCTCTCCCTGAAGCGGGCGGGACTCGACGTGCTGGGCGCGGATATTTCCAAGGACGCCGTGGCGCGCTTCGTCGAAGCCGGCGGACGTGCGGTCACAGACCTCGCCGAGGATGTGCGCCACGCCGACATCGTGGTGTCGGTCGTCGTCAACGCCGCGCAGACGGAGGGCGTGCTGTTCGGACCGGCCGGAATTGCCGAGACGATGCGTCCGGGCGCTGTCTTCGTCTCGTCGGCCACGATGGATCCGGCGATCGCGCGCCGGCTGGCCGCACAGCTGGAAGCCAAGGGCGTGCATTATCTCGATGCACCGATTTCCGGCGGCGCCGCGCGTGCTGCGAAGGGCGAGTTGACCATCATGGCGTCGGGCACGCCGGCCGCCTTTGCGGTAGCCCGCCCTGCCCTCGATGCCATGGCCACCAAGGTTTACGAACTCGGCGACAGCGCCGGTTTCGGCGCCGCCTTCAAGATGATCAACCAGCTGCTCGCCGGTGTGCACATCGCTGCGGCCTGCGAGGCGATCACGCTCGCCGCCAAGCAGGGTCTGGACCTTGCAAAGGTTTATGAGGTGATCACGGCCTCGGCCGGCAATTCCTGGATGTTCGAGAACCGTATCCCGCATGTGCTGGCTGGAGATTACACGCCGCTGAGTGCTGTCGATATCTTCGTCAAGGACCTCGGTATCATCCAGGATATGGCGCGCAGCGAGCGTTATCCGGTGCCGCTGAGTGCTGCGGCATTACAGATGTATCTCGCCGCCTCCGGTGCCGGCATGGGCCGAGATGACGATTCCTCGCTGGCGCGCATCTATGCACAGCTTTCCGGTGCAACGCTTCCCGAAAAGGCCGAGTGACCCATGCCTGTCTTTGCCGCCAATCTGACGATGATGTTCACCGAGTGGTCATTCCTTGACCGCTTCGATGCCGCCGCCGAGGCCGGGTTTTCCGCCGTGGAATATCTCTTCCCCTATGAGTTTGCTCCAGAGCAGATCGAGGAGCGGCTGCAGCGCAACAACCTGACCCAGGCGCTGTTCAACATGCCGCCGGGCGACTGGGCAGCGGGTGAACGCGGCGTGGCCGCCCTGCCCGCGCGGTTTGCGGATCTGACGGCCGGCGTCGACCGCGCGCTGGACTATGCCGAGGCAACCGGCGTGAAGCGCATGCACATGATGGCGGGTATCGCCGATCGTCACGACAGAGACGCCCGCGCCAGCTATCGACGGGCGATTGACCATGCCGCGCCGCGGCTGGCGGAAAAGGGCATTGATCTGCTGCTGGAGCCGATCAATGCCCGCAACATGCCGGGTTATTTCCTCAACAGCTTTGATTTCGCCCGCGAGATCATCGCCGAAGCCGGTCTTGCCAATCTGCGGCTGCAGTTCGACATCTACCACTGTCAGGTGATCCACGGTGACGTGACCATGCGCCTGCGCAACGCCTTTGACGACGTGGGCCATGTGCAGATCGCCAGCATTCCCTCGCGCAACGAGCCGGATGGCGAGGAGCTGAACTATCCCTTCCTGTTCGCCGAGCTTGATCGTCTGGGCTATGCGGGCTTTGTCGGGTGCGAGTACAATCCACGCGGCAAGACCCTCGACGGGCTGGGCTGGTTCGAAGCCTACAGACGGAGCTGAGAGCATGGGCGTTCTTCTGGGCATCATTGCCGATGATTTTACCGGCGCCACCGATATCGCCAGCATCATCGCCCGCGAGGGAATGAAGGTGGTGATGACGATCGGCATTCCGAGCGCCGAGGTCGATATCGGCACTGCCGAAGCCGTGGTGGTGGCGCTCAAGTCCCGCACCATCCCCTCTGCCGATGCCGTCGCCCAGTCGCTCACGGCGCTGGAATGGCTCAAGGCACGCGGCGCGCAACAGATCGTCTTCAAATATTGCTCGACCTTCGATTCCACCGCCGCGGGCAATATCGGTCCGGTGGCGGATGCGCTGGCCGATGCGCTGGGGGCCAGCATTGCCGTGGTCTGCCCGGCCTTTCCGAAGAATGGCCGCACCGTGTTCAACGGCCACCTCTTCGTTGGGCGCCAACTGCTGCAGGATTCGCCGATGAAGGATCATCCCCTGACTCCGATGCGCAAATCCGATCTGGTGGCCCTGATGGCGGAACAGTCGGCCTATCCCGTGGCGCTTGTCCCGCATGAAGTGGTTTCTGCCGGCGAGCCTGCAATTGTCGCGGCCTTTGAGGCCGCCATCAAGGCCGGCCACCGCTATGCCGTTGTCGATGCGTTCAATGACGAACATCTCAGGGCTCTGGGCCGCGCGGTGCGGGACCATCGGCTGTTGACTGGCGGTTCTGCGCTTGCGATGGGCCTGCCGGCAAATTTCGGCATCCGGCCGCGTGATGCCTCCGAACAAGGGCCTGTCTCAGGCAGGGCGTTGCGGACGGCCATCCTGTCCGGCAGTTGCTCCGCCGCCACCCGCCAGCAGCTGGCGCGCGCACGGTCACTGTGGCCGAGCCTCCGGATCGATATCGATGCGCTCTTTGCGGCAAAACCCGTCGTAGAGGAGGCGCTGGCCTGGGCGGCCGCGCAACCCGCCGATCAGCCGGTCGTGCTCTACGGCTCTGCCGATCCGGCCGAGGTGGAGTCCAATCAGGGTCGCTATGGCCGTCAGCAATCCGGGGAGATGATGGAAAAGGCTCTGGCCGAGATCGCCCGGGGACTGGTTGCGGGCGGCGTGGAGCGGCTGCTGGTGGCGGGCGGCGAAACCTCCGGCGCCATCATCTCCGCACTCGGGATCCGGGGGCTGTCAATCGGCACGGAGATCGCTCCGGGTGTTCCTTGGACCACCACGCTCCCCTCCAGCCGTCCGTTGCGGGTCGCCCTGAAGAGCGGCAATTTCGGCGGCCCCGACTTCTTCGAACGGGCCCTGGAGATCGCAGGATGAGCGAGACTGCGCTGCGCGACCAGATTGCATCCTATGCCAAATCGCTGTTCGACCGCGGACTGACAGCCGGTTCGACGGGCAATATCAGCGTGCGGGTGGATGATGGCTGGCTGATGACGCCGACCGGTTCCTCGATGGGCATGATCGATCCGGCCCGCATCTCCAGGCTCGATGCGGAAGGGCGCCACGTCTCCGGCGATCCGCCGACCAAGGAAGCCTTCCTGCACCGGGTGATGTATCGCAACCGGCCGAAGGCGAAGGCTGTGGTGCACCTGCATTCCACCCATTGCGTCGCCGTCAGTTGCCTGTGCGATCTCAACGAGAACGACGTGCTGCCGCCGCTGACAGCCTATTACGTGATGCGCGTCGGGCGCCTGCCGCTTGTTCCCTATTTCCCGCCGGGCGATGAAGCCCTTGCGGAGGCGGTGGCCGAGCGGACCAAGACTTCGCATGCGGTGCTGCTTGCCAATCATGGACCGGTGGTGGCGGGCGTGGATCTGCCGGACGCCGTCTATGCAACGGAAGAGCTGGAGGAAACGGCAAAGCTGTTCCTGATGCTGCGCGGAGAGCGCACGCGGCCTCTGACCTGCGACGAGACAACCGAACTGAATCGGCGCTTTCCGAGCAAGGTCTGACGCTCGGGTGTACGGTTGGGCAATCCAGCCCTCCTTCGGTCGGCCTCCAAGGGAGCAGCCTCCGCTTCAAGGGGCGGTGGATGCTTTGCTCAGCCGCTTCAGATCGGTAAAGACGGTGTGGTTTCCCGCCCAGATCGGCCCTGGCGCCGATAGCGTGCCAGCGAAATCGGCAAGGCCACCGGCCTCGCGGATCAGCACCACGCCGGCCAGGCAATCCCAGCAGTAGAGCGTCGGATCATAATAGCCCGCCAGGCGGTTGGCCGCGACATAGGCCAGCATCAGCGCGCCGGAGCCCACGCGGAAGATCACGCCGCCATCCTGGTAGAGGCGTGTGATGAACGCGCCGACTTCTTGCGGATCGGCCCGTTCGGTGCCGCCATAGCCGATGGTGGTGGAGCGGATGGTCCAATCCGCGCGCATCATAAGTCTCTTGCCGTTGAGATACGCCCCCTGCCCCTGCCGGGCCACATAGAGTTCACGCAGCATCGGCGCATAGACGACGCCGATCACCGGCTCACCATGATGCAATACCGCAATCGAGACAGTCCAGTTCGGCTGCCCTACCAGAAAGGCCATTGTGCCGTCGATGGGATCGATCACCCAGTCGAAAGCGGAGGCACCTTCTGCTCTGCCCGCCTCCTCACCAACGATGCCGTCCTGCGGAAAATGCCGGCGGATCATGCGGCCGATATAGGCTTCGGTCGCCTGATCGGCGGCGCTCACCAGATCCTGCGAGGACGATTTTTCCACTGCGTGCAAGGTTTCCGGGCGGCGCAGGAAGCGTCTGGCGCGTGCTCCGGCCTCCTTTGCAATGCGTTCCGCCAGCCTGCGGCGTGCGTCGATCTCCTCCTTTGCCGTCCGGTCCGGCTCTGTGCTGTCAACCATGTGATGCCCTCTTCTCCTCACCCGAAATATCATCATATTTGGGCGACGAATGCTATTGCAAAATGAAAATTACAGATGTATCCGTTATTCACCCCGCCAAGAGGAATGGCGAGCCCAAGCGATTGAAATAGCTGGAAGAACGCGCAGTTTTGCGTGGGGCGAAGCTATGGCTTTCGAAGGCTCAAGGGGAGAGTGCGACACAGGTTCACGGGTCTTGCAGACGCTGCGGCAGCCATGCCGCCCAAGCGTTGGCGAAGCCTTTTCGATTGACGCCGGATCAGGGCTGCCGGGGAGGCAGTCGGCACGAAGGAGGAGTGAAATGAAACGCCTGTTGAAAGTCTGCGCCAGCGTTCTGGCGCTTGCGGCTGCGAGCGCAAGCATGCCGCTTGCGGCCCACGCCGACTGGCTGGAGGATGCGGCAAAGCCGCTGAAGGGCACCCAGATCAGCGGTATCTTCCTGGATCGCCCAGGTTACCGCGCCATCATCAAGCTTCTGCCGGAGTTCGAGAAAAAGACCGGCATCAAGGTGAACTACGAGATCGTTCCCTACGAAAACACCCGCGAGAAGGAAGTGCTGAACTTCACCTCGCAGGGCGATATCACCATGGCGCTCGTCGATCTGGTCTGGATGGGTGAGTTTGCGGAAAATGGCTGGATCGAACCGATCGAAAAGTTCACCAAGGACAAGTCGATCACCGACCCCAACCTGAAGCTGGATGGCTTCTTTCCGCTGCTGCTGGACGCCTTCGGCTCCTGGGGCGGCAAGACCTACGGCCTGCCCTTCGACAACTATTCCGGTCTGCTGTTCTACAATTCCTGCAAGCTGAAGGAAGCGGGCTTCGACAAGCCGCCGGCGACCTGGGACGAGTTGATGAATGTCTACGCGCCCAAGCTGACGGATGCCTCGAAGAACCAGTATGCCTTCGCGCTTCAGTCGCTGCGTGGCGAAACGCAGTCCGCCGACAGCTTCATGCGCTTCCTGTGGCCGTTTGGTGGCTCGCTGCTCGACAAGCAGTTCAAGTCGAACCTGATGAGCAAGGAAAGCCAGACCGGTCTCAACTTCCGTCAGGCGCTGATGAAGTACATGCCGCCCGGCATCGTGAGCTTTGACCATGCCGAATCCGTCAATGCGCTGGCGCAGGGTCAGGTGGCGATGATCACCGAGTGGTCGGCCTTCTACGGGACCCTCGTCGATCCGGCCACCTCCAAGCTCGGCGATTGCCTGGCCGTTGCACCGGAACCGGCCGGCCCGGCCGGCCGTCTGCCGGCACTCGGCGGCTTCTCGCTTGCGGTCGCGGCACAGGCTTCCGAGGCGCAGAAGAAGGCCACCTGGCTCTTCATCCAGTGGGCAACCTCCGAAGACATCGCCAAGTCCTATGTGGAGGCCGGCGGCGTGTCGGGTCGCATGTCGGTCTATAACGACCCGGCCATCAAGGCGAAGTACAAGTTCGTCGAGCCGATGGTCGCCTCCTGGCAGAAGGGCGTGCCGGAGTTCCGTCCGCGCTTCCCGGCCTGGCCGGCAATCTCCGAAGTGGTGGCCGAGTGGGGCTCCAAGATGATGCTGGGCCAGGTTTCCGTCGAGGCTGGCTCCAAGGAGATCGGCACCCGCATGGAGGATATCCTGAAGAAGGAAGGCTATTACGACGGCAAGAAGAAGCTGTTGCAGTAACGCCCACCCTGTCCCTCCCGGGATGGACGACGGGAGATGGCGGCCGAGAGAGGCCGTCATCTCCCTCATCCCCTGCATCAGGCGAGACATGACCATGCTTCATCTCTACGACAAGGCGCTTGCGGAACTCAGCGACTGCCTCGGCAAGATCGATGCGACGCAGTTCGAGACGGCCACCGAAGCCATCGCGGCGGCCGGCCGGATCGCGCTTTACGGCGTCGGCCGGGAAGGCCTGCAGATCAAGGGGCTTGCGATGCGCCTCTTTCATCTCGGCCTGCGCGCCGCCGTCGTTGGCGACATGACGACACCGCCGCTCGGCGCCGGCGATCTCCTGATTGTTTCGGCCGGCCCCGGCGACTTTTCGACCGTTTCGGCGCTGATCGGCGTGGCCGGGAAAGCGGGCGCACGGGTGCTGGTGGTGACGGCCGAACCGCAAGGTGCTGCGGCCGGCAAAGCCGATCTCGTGCTGCACGTGCCGGCGCAGACCATGGCGAATGATCAGGGGGCGAGAACCTCCGTGCTGCCGATGGGATCGCTCTACGAAGGCGCGCTCTACATCGCCTTCGAACTTTTGGTGCTGGCCGTCCGCGACCGGTTGCAGGTGTCGCCGGCGATCATGCGCGCCAACCATACCAACCTGGAGTGAGAGGGATGCGGGCCTGCGTGCGGCGCTGCGCCACGCCCTTTCAGCCGGGCATCAAGAGGAAAAGCAGATGACGAGGACCACGCCTGCCCCCACCATCAGACCCAATCGCGGCTATGGTCGCTGGACACCGTTCTGGTTTCTCGCACCGGCCGTGCTGACGCTGTTTCTCATCGGCATCTATCCGACGCTGTTTGCGCTGGTGACCTCCTTCCGCCGCTACAATATTGCCCGTCCGCGCGACGGCTTTCCTTTTGTCGGCCTGGAAAATTATATCTCTGTGCTGACGGACGGCACCTTCTGGGCCTCGCTGTTTCTCACGACCAAGTTCTACGTCACCGTTCTGCCGGTCGAGATCGCGCTTGGTCTGATGATTGCGCTTCTGCTGCACAAGACGGGCATGGGCTTTCTGAAATCGCTGGCCCGCGTCACGCTCGTCGTGCCGCTTGCCACCACCTATGCCGTCGTCGGCCTCATCGGCCGCCTGATCTTCAACCGCGATTTCGGAGTCGCCAACTGGTTCCTCGATCTGTTCGGGATCGGCGCGCTGGACTGGCTGGGCTCGCAGGCCGGCGCCTTCGCAGCGATCGTCATCATGGATGTCTGGCAGTGGACGCCGTTCTGCGCGCTGATCTTCCTCGCCGGTCTCTCCATGGTGCCGGGCGAGATCGAGGAGGCGGCCCGGCTGGAAACCTCGTCCAAATGGGCGCTGCTGAAGCATGTGCAGCTTCCCTATCTGATGCCGGGGTTGACCGCGCTTTTGATCCTGCGCTCCGCCGACGTGCTGAAGTTGTTCGACATGGTGTTCGTCATGACCCGCGGCGGCCCGGGTTCGGCGACTGATCTCGTCTCGGTCTATATCCAGCGCGTCGGCTTCCGCGTCTTTGATCTCGGCACGGCCTCGGCGCAGGCGATCCTGCTGCTTATCCTCACCATCCTGATCAGCCGTCTCTATATCCGCGTTCTCTACAAGGAAGTGAACTGATGCGCGTCTCGTCGGACAAGATCCTGCACGCCCTCGGCCTCACCGCCGTCATTATTTTCACGCTGTTCCCGTTCTACTGGATGGTGTCGGCGAGCTTCAAGACGCAGGCCGATATTCTTGCCTCGCCGCCGGTCTGGCTGTTTACTCCGACGCTCGATCACTACCGCGAGATTTTTGCGGATTCGAAGGTGCTGGGCGCGGTCGGCAATTCATTGATCATCGCCACCGCCACGACGGCGCTCGCCGTGCTGCTCGGCGCCCCCGCCGCCTTCGCACTGGCCCGCTATGACTTTCGCGGCAAGTCGGATCTCTGGTTCTGGTTCATCTCCAACCGGATGACGAGCCCGATCGTGCTGGCGCTTCCGGTCTATATCCTGGCGCTACAACTGAAGATGCTCGATACGCATCTGGTGCTGATCCTCATCTATCTCACCTTCAATCTGCCGATCGTGGTGTGGATCTGCACCGACCAGTTCAAGTCCATTCCGCCGGATCTGGAGCAGGCAGCGCGTCTGGATGGCGCCGACCAGTTCACCATCTTCCGCAAGATCTATCTGCCGCTCGGTGCGCCGGGCATCGCGGTCTCGGCGATCTTCTCCTTCATATTCTCGTGGAACGAGCTGCTCTATGCCCTTGTTCTGACACGCCGTGACGTTCAGACGGCGCCGGTCGTCGCCACCAGTTTCATGTCCGGCTACGAACTGCCCTGGGGCAAGATCATGGCCACCGGCACCGTTATCGTCCTGCCCGTCACCATCTTCGCGCTGATCGTCTCACGACACATGGTGCGCGGCCTGACCATGGGAGCGACCAAATGACCGCCTCTTCTCCGCTCGGCATCAATCTTTCCTTCTGCGTCAAGCGCTGGGTGACGCCTCAGCTTTGGGCACCGGTGGTGCGCGATCGCCTGGGCCTTGACCTTGTGCAATTCTCCTTCGATCTGGTCGATCCAATGTGGCCCGCCGCGATCCTGTCACGTCATGCGAAAGACGTGCGGCAGGCGGCCGATGATCATGGTATCGCCATCCACAGCGCCTTCATCGGACTGGCCCACTACACGTTCAACCAGTTGCTGCATCCCGATCCGGATGTGCGCAGTTATGCCGAACACTGGCTGGAACGCGCCTATGGCTTTGCCGCCGAAGCCGGCATTCCGGGCGTCGGCGGGCCGCTTGGCGCCATCGCGTCCCGGCCGGATGGGGCCGAGGCGGATGCGCTTGACGACCGCGACTATGCGGATCTTGTCGAGCGCATGCTGCGGCTTGGCGAAAAGGCCCGCGCGGCGGGACTGGATGCGCTGTATGTGGAGCCGACGCCGATGCGCCGCGAATGGCCCTGGACCATCGGTCAGGCAAGGCGGATGATGCAGGATGTCTCCGGCAGCGCAACACCCTGGCAGCTGTGCGTGGACTGGGGGCATGGCACCATCCTGCCGCTTTACGGCCCGGCGGCGGATACGATGGAGCCGTGGTTCTCGAGCCTCAGCGATGTGATCGGTGCGATCCACATCCAGCAGACCGATTTCCAGTTTGACCGCCACTGGGATTTCACCGAGCCTGGTCGTGTGGACCCGGCCGAGGCGAAGGCGCAGCTTGCCCGCACGGGGCTTGCACAATCTCCGGTGTTCCTTGAAGTGTTCTATCCTTTCGAACGGGATAGCGCATCCATTCTGGATGCCCTGACGGCATCGGCCTTGTCGCTCCGGCAGGCCTTTGCCTGAGCCAAGGAGACGAGCACGCAATGGCCACCAAGGGAACCGACACCGCAACGACCGGCATCGAGGATCTCGACGCGCAGCAGATCCGCGCGCGCGTTGCCTGGCTCTATTTCATCGGTGGCCTGACCCAGCAGGAAATCGCCGATCAGCTGGGCCTGACGCGCCTGCGGGTCAACAAGACCCTCGGCCAGTTGCGCACCGATGGTTCCGTGGTGGTGGATATCCGTCTGCCGATGGCCAATTGCATCGATCTCGAAAACCGCATGAAGGAGCGGTTCGGCCTGGATGACGTGTCGGTCATCCCGACGCTGCCGGATGATTCGGAAAACCAGCGGGCGGTCGGCGATGCGGCCGGCGGCATGCTGGACAGGCTGCTGGAAGATGGCATGGGCCTTGGCGTCGGCTGGGGCAAGACGCTGACGGCGGGGCTCAAGCGTCTCACGCCCCGCCCTCTTCCCGGCAGCTGGGTGACGTCCGTGATGGGCGGGCTGACGCGTGGCTCGGGATCGAGCACCTTCGAGGTTGCCACCGGTTATGCACGGGCCATTTCGGCCGAATGCTATTATCTCACGGCGCCGCTCTATTTTCCCTCGGTGGAAAGCCGCGAGGCCCTGCTTTCCCACCACGGAATCCGAGAAACCATGCGGCGCGCGCGGTCCGTCGATGTCGCGCTCGTGTCCTGCGGTGACATGACCGCCCGCTCGCTGCTCGTGCAGACGCCGACGGTGTCTGAAAATCTCGCGACCCTGCAGGCGGCCGGCGCCGTGGGCGACCTGCTCGGCGTCTTCCTCGACGAGGCCGGACGGCCGGTGGACCATCCGCTCAACGAGCGCGTGTTGTCGGTCACGCCGCAGCAGCTGAAATCCGTTCGCCATTCCATCCTCGCCTCGGGCGGCTGGTACAAGGTGAACATCATCCGCGCCATTCTGCGCGGCGGTTATGTCACGCGGCTCGTCACGGACGAGATGTGTGCCGCCGCCATCCTTGACGACACGGGCCAGACCCCAACCAACAGCCAACAGACATGACGTGACGCCGGCGGCCTGGCCGCGGCATCGACGGATCGGGAGTAACGAGAGCATGACCTTCCTGCAGCTGGACAACATCAAGAAGACGTTCGGGGAACTCAGCGTCATCAAGGGTGTCGATATTTCCGCCTCGCGCGGCGAGTTCGTGGTGTTCGTCGGTCCGTCCGGCTGTGGCAAGTCCACGCTGCTGCGAATGATTGCCGGACTGGAGGATGTCTCCTCGGGCACGCTTTCGATCGACGGCAAGGACGTAACCTATGAGGAGCCCGCCAAGCGCGAGGTGTCCATGGTTTTCCAGTCCTATGCACTTTATCCGCATATGAGCGTGTTCGAGAACATGGCCTTTGGCCTGCGCATGGCAAAGCTGCCGGAAGACGAGATCAGGCGCCGGGTCGCGGAAGCTGCCCGCATTCTGCAGATCGAAGCGCTTCTGGAGCGCAAGCCGCGGGCGCTGTCCGGTGGCCAGCGTCAACGCGTCGCCATCGGTCGCTCCATCGTGCGCAACCCGAAGATCTTCCTGTTCGACGAGCCGCTGTCGAACCTCGACGCGGAGCTGCGCAGCCAGATGCGTGTCGAGATCGCCAAGCTGCACCGCAATCTCGGCGCGACCATGGTCTATGTCACCCATGATCAGGTCGAGGCGATGACGCTGGCAGACCGGATCGTCGTGCTGCGCGCCGGGCTTGTCGAACAGATCGGCACGCCGACGGAGCTTTACGATCGCCCCGCCAACACCTTTGTTGCGGGCTTCATCGGCTCGCCCAAGATGAATTTCCTCACCGCCTCCGTCACCGCCACGGACGGCAGCAGCCTGACCTTGCGACACTCCGCTTTCATCGATGGAGCGATGACGCTCGCCCATGCCGCCGCGACCAAGGTCAAGGCGGGCGATGCCGTGACCGTTGGGTTGCGGCCGGAGCATCTGGATGTGGCAAGCGCTCGTCCGCTTCTGCGGCTGACACTGGATTTCGCCGAAAACCTCGGCGGGTCGACCCAGCTTTATGCCCGCACCGACACCGATACCGTAACCATTCTGGCGAATGGACGGCCGGAGCTTCGCCCGGGCGAAGCCATGGTCGCCGGCATCGACCCGCGCCATATCTATCTCTTCACCCCCGCAGGCGCAGCCCTCTGACCACAGGAAGACGATCATGAAAGCCCTCGTTCTGGAACGCAAAGGCGAACTCGCCATCCGCGACATCGAACTTCCCCGGGAGGTCGGGCCGGAGGATGTGAAGATCGCCATCCATACCGTCGGCGTCTGCGGCAGCGACGTTCATTACTACACTCATGGAGCGATCGGCTCCTTCATCCTGCGCGAACCCATGGTGCTGGGTCACGAGGCGGCGGGTGTCGTGCTCGAGGTGGGCGCGGCCGTCAAAAACCTGAAGGTCGGTGACCGGGTGTGCATGGAGCCTGGCATTCCCAACATGGCCTCGCGTGCCTCGAAACTTGGCATCTACAATGTGGATCCGGATGTGCGTTTCTGGGCAACGCCGCCGATCCACGGCGTGCTGACGCCGGAAGTGGTCCACCCGGCCGCCTTCACCTACAAGCTGCCGGACACTGTATCCTTTGCGGAGGGCGCGATGGTCGAGCCCTTCGCCGTCGGCATGCAGGCCGCCACGCGCGCCCGCATCACGCCCGGCGACGTGGCCGTCGTCATCGGCTGTGGCCCGATCGGCATCATGACGGCGCTGGCGGCACTGGCCGGCGGCTGCTCCCGCGTGTTCATCTCCGATCTCAGCGCCCCGAAGCTTGCGATTGCCGGCCAATATGGCGGGATCACGCCGGTCAACATTACCGAAGCCTCGCTGCTGGAAACGGTCATGGCCGCGACCGATGGCTGGGGTGCGGATGTGATCTTCGAGGCGAGCGGTAGCCCGCGCGCCTATCAGGGTATCTTCGATCTCATGCGCCCGGGCGGCACGCTGGTGCTGGTCGGCCTTCCGGTCGAGCCCGTTGCTTTCGATGTGCCGGCCTCGATCTTCAAGGAGGCGCGCATCGAAACCGTGTTCCGCTATGCCAACAATTTTGATCGTGCCGTCAACCTGATCGCCGCCGGCAAGGTGGATCTGAAGCCGTTGATCACCGAAACCTTCGCCTTCGAGGACAGCATTGCCGCTTTCGAACGAGCGGCAAAGGGCCTTCCGGACGATGTGAAGCTGCAGATCCGGATGCCCGGCTGAAACCGCCCTTCGTCTCATATTCGATTATGCAAGGAAGCGAGAACCATGACGAACACGCTGGAAGGAAAGGTGGCGGCCATTACAGGCGCCGCTTCCGGGATCGGGCTTGCCTGCGCCCGAAAGCTGATAGCCGAAGGTGCGACGGTGGTGCTGATCGACCGCGCGGAAGACAGGCTGGCTGCGCTTTGCCGGGAACTCGGTGAGCGGAGCCGAAGTCTCGTCATTGATCTGCTGGATGGTCCGCAGGTCTCCGGCCTTCTGCCGCGCATCCTCGATGTGGCGGGCCGGCTCGACATCTTCCACGCCAATGCCGGCGCCTATGTCGGCGGTCCCGTGGCCGAAGGCGATCCCGATGCCTGGGACCGCATGCTGAACCTCAACATCAATGCCGCTTTCCGCAGCGTGCATGCCGTCCTGCCGCACATGATTGCGGAAAAGACCGGCGACATCCTGTTCACAAGCTCTGTGGCGGGCGTCGTTCCCGTGGTCTGGGAGCCGATCTACACGGCCTCGAAGTTTGCCGTGCAGGCCTTTGTCCACACCACCCGGCGGCAGGTGTCCCAGTACGGCGTGCGGGTGGGCGCAGTGCTGCCGGGCCCGGTGGTGACGGCACTGCTGGATGACTGGCCGAAAGAGAAAATGGACGAGGCGCTCGCCAATGGCAGCCTGATGCAGCCGCAGGAGGTGGCGGAAGCCGTGTTCTTCATGCTGTCGCGCCCGCGCAATGTCGTCATCCGTGACCTTGTCATTTTACCGAACAGCGTGGATCTGTAAGCGTATACGAGCAGGATCTGACGCAGCGGGAGGATAACAGGATGAGCGGTCGCAGGCATTTCATCGGCGTGGATGTGGGAACGGGCAGTGCCCGCGCCGGTGTGTTCAACGAGGCAGGCGAGTGCCTCGGAACCGGCAAGCGCGACATCGACCTCTACCGTGATGGAGCGCACCGGGTGGAGCAGTCCAGCGCCAATATCTGGCAGGCGGTGTGCACGGCGGTTCGCACCGCTGTCTCCGCGGCCGGCATTGCGCCGGAAATCGTCGCGGGGCTTGGCTTCGATGCCACCTGCTCGCTGGTCGTCCTCGGCGAAGGTGGTCAGTCGCTGCCCGTCGGCCCTGCCGGCATTGCCGAGCGCGACATCATCGTCTGGATGGATCACCGCGCGGTCGAACAGGCGGAACGCATCAACGCCCAGGGACATGAGGTGCTGCGCTATGTCGGCGGACGCATCTCGCCGGAAATGCAGACCCCGAAACTGCTCTGGCTAAAGGAGAACCTGCCGGAGATATTTGCGAAGGCCTGGCAGTTCTTCGATCTCGCCGATTTCCTCACCTGGCGCTCGACGGGAAGCCTTGCGCGCTCCACCTGCACGGTGGCCTGCAAGTGGACCTATCTCGCCCATGAGCAGCGCTGGGATCCCGGCTATTTCCACGAAATCGGGCTCGGCGCACTGGCGGACGAAGAGTTCCGTCGTATCGGTCAGCAGATCGTCGAGCCCGGCACGGCGCTCGGCAACGGATTGACCGAGGCTGCCGCACGCGACCTCGGCCTCGTGGCCGGAACGCCGGTCTCCGCCGGCATGATCGATGCCCATGCGGGCGGCATCGGCACGGTCGGCATCGGCGGCACGCCAGAACGCAACATGGGCTATGTGTTCGGCACTTCGTCCTGCACGCTGACCTCGACCGAAAGCCCGAAATTCGTCCCCGGCGTCTGGGGTCCTTATTTTTCCGCCATGGTGCCCGGTCTCTGGCTGAACGAAGGCGGCCAGAGCGCGGCAGGAGCCGCGATCGACCAGCTCATCAGCCTGCATCCGGCCTTTGCCATCGCCAGCGAACGCGCCCGTGCCGATGGAATATCGCTGCCGGTGCTGCTCGCCAATCTTGCCGTTGCGACACAGCCGAACGCATCCGCTGTCGTCTCGCTGGCCCGCGGTCTGCATGTGGTGCCGGAATTCCTCGGCAATCGCGCCCCCTTTGCCGATCCGGCCGCCCGCGCAGCGATCGCCGGGCTTGGCATGGAACGTGATCTCGACAATCTCGTCGCGCTCTATGTCGCCGGCCTCTGTGGCATCGGCTATGGCCTGCGGCAGATCATTGCCGTCCAGGAGGAGGAAGGCGCCGGTGTCGACCAGATCATCATCAGCGGCGGCGCCGGCCAGCACGATCTGACCCGCCAGATCCTGGCCGATGCCAGCGGCAAGACGGTGATTGCACCGGAAACGCCGGAGCCGGTGCTGCTGGGGGCGGCGCTGCTTGGCGCAACTGCCGCCCGCGCTTTTCCGGATCTGAAGGCGGCCATGCAGGCGCTGAGCCGCGCCGGACGCGTCTACGAACCTGCCGGCGGCGAAATCGCCAGCATTCATGCGCGCCGGTACGAAGCCTTCCGGACCCTGCAAGCCGACCTGCGCACGATGCGGGATTTCTGATCACGCCAGGGACTGAAGCGCGGCAACCTGTTCCATACGGGTTGCCGGGGCCAGCCTCGCTATCGCGAGCTCTCGCGTACGATGAGTTGCGGCTGCAGCGTCACGTCGGCGATCGTCCGTTCGCCGTTGAGGAGATCGAGGATGAGCGCCCCGGTGCGTTCGCCGATCTGTCGGGCATGGGCGTTGACGGTGGTCAGCGCCGGCACGGAAATGCCGCCGATCTCATAATCCCCGAAGCCGCCGATGGCGATTTGGTCCGGCACCCGCACACCGCGCCGCTGGCATTCTGTCAGGGCGCCGAAGGCTGAGAGGTCAGACACGCAGATGACCGCCTCCGTATCGGGCAGTTCGGTCAGCAAGCGGCCCATGGCATTGGCCCCTTCCCGCATGGAAATCGGCGGCGCTCCGGCATCGATCAGCCGCGAGGCGTCAAGCCCGTGGTCCTTCAGAGCCGCGATGAAGCCGTGGCGGCGATCGGTGCCGCGCGTGTCCCGGCTGGCATCACCGCCGATGAAGGCAATCCGGCGATAGCCGACGGCGACGAAATGATCGACCATGCCACGCACGGCCTTGGCATTGGAAAAGCCGACGAAATGGCCGATCGGTTCGGCCGGCACGTCCCAGGTCTCGATGACCGGAATTTTTGCGTTTTCGAGAAGCTTGCGGGCGCGCCGCGTGTGCTTGCCGCCAGTCACCGCGATCGCCTGCGGCTTGCGGCGCAGCAGATGCTCGATCAGCCGTTCTTCTTCCTCGACATCGTAATTGGTGTAGCCGAGCAGGATCTGGAAACCGCGGGCGCTGAGCACGGAGGACAGGCCGCCCACCGTATCGGCAAAGTTCGCATTGTTGATGGAGGGAATGGTGACGGCGATGAAGTCCGTTTTCTTGGAGCGCAGGTTGGAGGCCGTGGAATCGAAGACGTAGCCCAGTTCCTCCGCCGCCTTCAGGATGGCGTCGCGCGTTTCCTTGTTGATGAGGCTGCCGGACTTGAAGGCACGCGACACCGTCATCGGGGACACGCCCGTCTTGCGCGCAATATCCGCCATGGTCGGCGTTCTGTCGTTCTCCATGTCCCGCCCCATTTCTGCAGCCGCCTATCTTTGCCAGCCGATATGGCCGCGAATGGCGAGCGATACCGCATAGACCGAGGTGGTGGCCGTGATAAAGAGCCGATGGCCGTGCCGCCCGCCGAAACAGACGTTGGACACGGTTTCCGGCACCAGGATCTTGCCGAGGCGATGCCCGTCCGGCGCGATGCAATGAACGCCATCTGCGGCGGAGGACCAGAGATTACCCGCCGCATCCACCCGCATGCCATCCGCGCAACCGGGTGCTATGGTGTGGAACAACTCACCGCCGGTCAGCCGCCAGCCTTCGCCGACGTCGAACACGCGGATATGGCGCGGATCATCGGAAAACATCCGGCCGGTATCGGCGACATAGAGCTTCGTCTCATCCGGACTGAAGGCAAGCCCGTTCGGGCAGGCGAAATCCGTCAGGACCGCCTGGATCTCGCCGTTCAGGGGATCGACACGGTAAACATTGCAGGGCAGTTCCTGCTCGCTGCGCGTGCCTTCGTAGTCGGTGGAGATGCCGTAGTGGGGATCACTGAACCAGATCGCGCCGTCCGAGGCGACGATCACGTCGTTCGGTGAATTCAGACGTCTGCCCTGGTAGCGATCGGCAATCACCGTGATCGTCCCGTCATGCTCGGTGCGGGTCACGCGGCGACCGCCATGTTCGCAGCTCACCAGCCGGCCCTGACGGTCGCGCGTGTGACCGTTCGAAAAATTGGAGGGCTCGCGATGGATGCTGACGCCGGTCACCGGGCTCCAGCGCATGATGCGGTTGTTGGGAATGTCGGAAAACAGCAGACAGTCGTGGTCGCCGAACCAGACCGGCCCCTCCACCCAGTCAAACCCGCCGGCCAGCTTCTTGAGGGGCGCATTGCCCAGTACAAAGGTGGAAAAGACCGGATCTTCAGCGTCGAAAAACGACATGCGGCTGCCTCTTTCCTCGATAGGTTTCGGGCGCAAGATAGCGAAGGCGCGGGCCGCGGCAAGGTTCGCAAGCCCGCGCCGTTTCTGTCTTACTTGCCCCAGATCTTCTTGTATTCGTTGCGATAGCCGTTATCGGGGTCAAAGGTGTTCTTCGGTCCGCCATCGAACTCGACATTCTCTACCGTCACCACATGCAGCGGAGACACGTAGCCCGACCACTTTTCTCCGGAGAAGGCGCGGTTCAGTTCATCCACCAACTGCCAGCCCTGCAGGTTGAGCGGTTCTGCCACCGTCACCGACTGGTACTGCTTGGCGCGGATGCGCTGATAGGCGCTTTCAGAACCGTCGCCAGCGGCAACGCTTTTCGGCGCGCCGTCGCCGGCAATGCCGGCGGCCGAAAGCGACGGGCCCATGAAGTCGAAATAGATGTCGTTGATCGCCAGAGAATGCGTCCATTTGGCGCCGTATTTCTGCAGCAGCGTGGTCGTCAGTTGCGGCATGCGCTGTGATGTCTCGGCAATCGGCGTATCGACATATTCGAGCACCTTGCCGCCGAGCGCCTCGATCTCGGCCTTCATCTTGTCGGCCTTGGCGATCGCGATCGCATAGGTGGAGTCGGTGAAGATCACCACGCCCGGCTTGCCGCCGGCATCGACGTAAGCATAGTCGGCGGCAGCCTTGGAGACCTGCATGGCATCGGTGGTGACGTTGGCGAACACGCCGACATCCTCGACCGGACCGACGGCCGGCGCCGCGTGCCAGGCAACCATGGGAATGCCGGCCTTCTTGGCTTCAGCCATCGACGGCTTCTGCTCGACGGCATCGAAGCCGGCGATGATGATGCCGTTCGGCTTCAGCGTCAGCGCCTGACCGAACGCGGCCGTGCGGCCTTCGATGGAGCCGGCGCTGTCGAGAACATTGACCTTCCAGCCGATCGCCTTGGCAGCCTCCTGAATGCCATTGACGACGCCGAGAATGCCACCATTCTTCATGTCTGCTGCAACGATGACCACCGACTTGCCGGCAGCGGCCTTAGGCCCCGAGGTCGGGCCGTCCCATTTGTCGACCTTGGTTGCGTATTTGGCAACGACCGCCTTGGCGTCGGCCATGGCATCGGCCAGCGCGGGGCCGGCAATCATGATGGCAAGCGCGGCCGGTGCAACGGTTGCCAGGAAATGTCTGCGTTTCACGGTGTATCCTCCCTATGGACGTGAGACTTTCGACGATGATCAGGATGACTTTTCGGGCGTCTTCGGCGGCAGGCCGAGCGGCTTGATGGCACCGATGGCGCCACGGCGTCGCTGGGCGTAGCCGGCAATGCCGATGGCGACCAGCAGCGTGACCCCATTGAACAGCGGCTCGACGAAGAAGGAGCCACCGAACTGCTGGATGCCCGCAATGCCGACGGCGAGGATGATGACGCCGATCATGGTGCCCCAGACGTTGACGCGGCCGGGCTTGATGGTGGTGGAGCCTAGGAAGGCACCGACCAGCGCCGGCAGCAGATATTCTAGGCCCACGCTTGCCTGACCGATCCTGAGACGCGAGGCGAGCAGCACGCCGGCAAGAGCCGAGAGCAGGCCAGAGGTGATGAAGGCGCCGACGACGAAGCGCCGAACCGGAATGCCATTGAGGGCCGCCGCCTTCGGATTGGCACCGATGGCATAGACGTAGCGCCCGATCGGCAGGTATTCGAGCACGATCCACATCACGAGCGCCAACGCCAGAACGTAATAACCGGTGATCGGCAGGCCGAACAGCATTGTACCGTTGAGCGCGAGGAAACCCTCCGGCAGGACGCCGACAACCTGTCTGCCGCCGGTGTGCCACAGCGCAATCGCATAGATCACCGTTCCTGTGCCAAGCGTGGCGATAAAGCTGTCGATCCTGGCGATTTCGACCAGAACGCCATTGAGCAGGCCGGTCAGTGCCCCAAGCGCGAGCACGATGACGACGGCCACCGGCCACGGCAGGCCGAACATGGTCTGCAGGCTGATCGCGAGAATGTGCCAGAGAACAATGCCATAGCCGATGGTGAGGTCGATGCGGCCGCAGGCCATCGGGATCATCGCCGCCAGCGACAGAATGGCGATGATCGTCTTGTTGGCGATGATGGAGCGAAGGTTGAGGACGGTCGGGAACGTATCCGGCAGCAGCACGGAGAAGAACAGGATCAGCAGGACCGTCAGGATTACAAGACCGTAGACCGGCAGCAGACGCTTCAGCCTGTCGCCCGTCGAAAGGCCCCGCAGATCCGACTTGGTCGGCTCAAGCGCATTGGACTGGATGGATTGCATCGTCTTTCTCCAGAGATCAGGCCGCTTCGGCGGCGGAGGCGGCAGCGATGACGGCAGGGGTGGTCAGCGCGTTGCCCGACAGTTCGCGAACAATGGCTCCGCGCGAAAACACAAGCGCGCGGTGGCAGATATGGGCGATTTCCTCGAAATCGGTTGAGATCACCAGAACCGCGAGCCCCCCTTCGACGGCGGCGGCGATCAGGCGGTAGATGTCGGCCTTGGCTCCGACATCGACGCCGGCAGTCGGGTCCTCGGCGATCAGCAGCTTGCGGCCGGTGGCCAGCCAGCGGCCAACCACGACCTTCTGCTGGTTGCCTCCGGACAAGGCCTCGATGGCCAGAGACTGGTCGTTGGGGCGAAGCCCCACCTTTTCACCGAGCGTATGTGCCATTTCCGCCTCCTGCGAGGGCGACAGCATCTTGAACAGGCCGCGGCCGGAGGCGCCGGGATTGAGATAGGTGTTTTCCCGAAGGGTCAGCGACATGGCGACCGACTCTTCCGTGCGGTCGCGCGCGATCAACCCGATGCCGGAAGCGATTGCCGTTTCGGGACTGCGGAGATCCGGCTGCGTGCCGCGTACCCGCACGTCACCAGTCGATGGTTCTGCGCCGAACAGCGCACGGCCGATCAGTTCCTGTCCCGCACCGCGCAGGCCGACAAGGCCCAGCAGTTCTCCCTGCCTGAGATCAAACGAGACGGGGCCGGCGCCACGGCATGCAAGGTTCTTCACCGACACCAGTGTGTCGCCGGGTATCGTATCCGCCTTGGCAAACAACTGGTCCGCCTTGCGCCCGACGATCATGCGGATCAGTTCGTCGGGATTTGTCTCCTTCACCGGCTTTTCGCCGACAAGCCGCCCGTCACGCAGCACAGCGACGCGGTCGGCGATGCGGAACACCTCATCCAGTCGATGCGAGACATAGATCATGGCGACGCCGCGCTCCTTCAGCGGGCGGATGGCGGCGAACAGGCGTTCCACCTCGTCGGCGGGCAGGCTGGCGGTCGGCTCGTCCAGCACCAGAACGTCAGCTTCGACGGCGAGTGCCCGGGCAATTGCCACCAGCGATTTTTCCGTGCGGGTCAGGCTCTGAACGCGGGTCGAGGGATCAAAATCGCAGCCGACCAGTTTCAATGCATCGGCAGTACGACGCGCCGTCTCATTCCAGTCGATCAGCTTCCTGCGCATGGAAAAGCCCTGGGCCAGGCCGACATTTTCCGCCACCGTCATCCATTCGATGAGGCCGAGATCCTGATGGATGAAGGCCACCGGCTGGCGCTGGTTCGGCTTCGGCGGGCGATGATGATAAGGCGCGCCGCGAAACAGGATCTCTCCACCATCCGGCTTGAAAATGCCCGCCAGCGTCTTGATGAGGGTGGATTTGCCCGCGCCGTTCTCACCAAGAAGGGCTAGGATTTCGCCGCGCTTGAGGCTCAGCGAAACCTCCGTCAGGGCCTTGGTGCCGCCGAATTCCTTCGAGACGGACCGAAACTCCAGAAATGCATCCGATGCCATCCGCTCCTCCCAAAGTCAGATGCAATAGGCTTATGGTATCGATAACATATGTGTCAAGTTCATTTTCGGGGAACCCACAGAGGCGTGACCGGCGTCGCGATCCGTTGCGGCCGGATGCCAAAATCGACGCTGGACAAAGCCGGAAGCGACTCATATGTTATCGATAACAAAATCATTTCGGAGGAGATGTCTTGAGCAAAATCGAAATCCTTCAGGTCGGCCCCTACCCTGCTTGGGACGAGGAGCGCCTGAACGCCCGCTTCACCCTGCACCGCTATTTCGAGGCTGCCGACAAGGCGGCCTTTCTCGCTGAAAACGGCGCGGGCATTCGCGGCATCGCGACGCGCGGCGAACTGGGAGCCAGCCGCGCCATGATCGAAGCGCTGCCAAACCTGGAGGTCATCAGCGTCTACGGTGTCGGCTATGATGCCGTTGATCTGGAGGCGGCGCGCGCGCGTGGCATCCGCGTCACCAACACGCCGGATGTGCTGACGAAAGATGTTGCCGATCTCGGCGTTGCCATGATGCTGGCGCAGGCCCGCGGCATGGTGGGGGGCGAGGCATGGGTGCGAAGCGGTGACTGGGTGACACGAGGCCTCTATCCCCTCAAGTCGCGCGTTCATGGCAAGCGTGCCGGCATTCTTGGGCTTGGCCGCATCGGCTATGAGGTCGCCCGACGCCTTGCCGGCTTCGACATGGACATCGCCTATAGCGACACCGGCCCCAAGGATCATGCCGGAGACTGGACCTTCGTGGCCGATCCTGTGGCGCTGGCCGAACGGTCCGATTTCCTTTTCGTCACGCTTGCAGCCTCCGCTGCCACGCGCCACATCGTCGGTCGCTCCGTTATCGAGGCGCTGGGGCCGGACGGCATGCTGATCAATATTTCGCGCGCCTCCAACATCGATGAAGAGGCCCTGCTCGACGCACTGGAGACGGGGCGGCTTGGTTCCGCAGCGCTCGATGTGTTCGAGGGGGAACCGAAGCTCAATCCGCGCTTCCTCGCGCTCGACAATGTGCTGCTGCAGCCGCACATGGCCTCGGGCACTGTCGAGACGCGCAAGGCCATGGGTGCCCTCGTCTTTGAAAACCTGTCGGCCCATTTCGAAGGCCGCCCCCTGCCGACGCCCGTTCTGTGAGGCCTGCCATGAAAGCGATTGTCATTCACGCGCCGAAAGATCTGCGCATCGAGGAGCGCGAAGCGGAGGCACCCGGCGCCGGCGAGGTGGAGATCCGCCTTGCCGCCGGCGGCATCTGCGGTTCGGACCTGCATTATTACGCGCATGGCGGCTTTGGCGCCGTGCGCCTGAAGGAGCCGATGATCCTCGGCCATGAAGTGTCCGGCCATGTCACGGCGCTGGGCGATGGCGTGTGCGGGCTTGCCATCGGCGATCTGGTCGCCGTGTCGCCATCGCGTCCCTGCGGCGCTTGCGAATACTGCCACAAGGGCCTGCCAAATCACTGCTTCAACATGCGGTTCTATGGGTCGGCCATGCCCTTCCCGCACATCCAGGGCGCCTTCCGGGAGCGATTGGTGGCCAAAGCCAGTCAATGCGTGAAGGCAGAGGGTCTGAGCGCCGGGGAAGCGGCGATGGCAGAGCCCTTGTCGGTTACCCTGCATGCCACGCGGCGGGCCGGGGAAATGCTGGGCAAGCGCGTGCTGGTTACCGGCTGCGGTCCGATCGGCACCCTGTCGATCCTCTCTGCACGCCGGGCCGGCGCAAGCGAGATCGTTGCGGCGGACCTTTCGGAACGCGCACTCGGTTTTGCCCGCATGGTCGGTGCGGATCGCACCATCAATCTCTCTGAAACGTCGGACGGCCTGGTGCCGTTTGCCGCGAACAAGGGCTATTTCGATGTGCTCTACGAATGCTCCGGCGCCCAGCCGGCGCTGGTTGCCGGCATCCAGGCGCTCAGGCCGCGCGGCGTGATCGTCCAGCTCGGGCTTGGCGGTGACATGAATCTGCCGATGATGGCGATCACATCCAAGGAACTCGATCTGCGCGGCTCCTTCCGCTTCCACGAGGAATTCGCCACCGCGATCCGGTTGATGCAGGGCGGGCTTATCGACGTGAAGCCGTTGATCACCCATGTCCTGCCCCTGTCGGACGCGCCGAAGGCCTTCGAGATCGCCCTCGACAAGGGGCAGTCGATGAAGACGCAGATCGCCTTCGGCTGACGCACACGGCCACATCCATTCTGGAGGACATTCATGAGCATTCACCTTTTCGACCTGACGGGCAAGCGCGCGCTCGTCACCGGCTCCTCGCAGGGCATCGGCTATGCGCTGGCCAGGGGACTGGCTGATGCCGGCGCCGAGGTCATTCTGAACGGCCGTGACGCGGTCAAGCTGAAGGCGGCGGCAGAAAGCCTCGGCGCCAGCCATGCGCTCGCCTTCGATGCCACCGACCATGCAGCGGTGCGCACGGCGATCGATACCTTCGAGGCCGAGACCGGGGCGATCGACATTCTCGTCAACAATGCCGGCATGCAGCACCGCACGCCGCTCGAGGATTTTCCGGCGGATGCGTTCGAGCGGCTGATGAAGACGAATGTCTCCACCGTCTTCAATGTCGGCCAGGCTGTGGCGCGCCACATGATCAAGCGCGGCGCCGGCAAGATCGTGAACATTGCAAGCGTCCAGACGGCATTAGCCCGCCCCGGTATCGCACCCTATACCGCCACCAAGGGCGCCGTTGCCAACCTCACCAAGGGCATGGCGACCGACTGGGCGAAATATGGCCTGCAGTGCAACGCCATCGCGCCCGGCTATTTCGACACGCCGCTGAACGCCGCACTCGTATCCGATCCCGCCTTTTCTGCATGGCTGGAAAAGCGTACGCCAGCGGGTCGCTGGGGCAATGTCGAGGAACTCGTCGGCGCCTGCATCTTTCTCTCCTCCGGTGCTTCCTCCTTCGTGAACGGCCACATTCTCTATGTGGACGGCGGCATCACGGCGTCGCTCTGATGGGTCATCGTATCGTACTGATGGGCGTTGCCGGCTGCGGCAAGTCCAGCGTCGGGGAAACCCTCGCAGCCAGGCTTGGCGCCGTCTATGTCGACGGCGACGAACTGCATCCACCTGAAAACATCACGAAGATGAGTCGTGGCGAACCGCTGACCGATGAGGATCGCTGGCCCTGGCTGACGCGCGTCGGCCGCAGCCTGGCTTCTGCCGAGGGGATCCGCATCATCGGTTGCTCGGCGCTGAAGCGCCGCTACCGGGACCTCATTCGCCACGAGGCGGTCTCGCCGGTCGTGTTCGTCCATCTGTCCGGCAGTCGTGATCTGATTGCTGCGCGGATGGCAGCACGCACCGGACATTTCATGCCGACCAGCCTGCTCGACAGCCAGTTCGCGGCTCTGGAGCTGCCGGAAGCGGACGAACAGGCCATTACCGTTGATATCGGCCAGCCGCTCGAAGCGGTGGTGGCAGAGATCGCCACGTCATTGGAGGAGAGACAGTCATGAGCAACAGGGTCGCCCTGATTGGCGCGGGTGCCATGGGCAGTGCCATCGGCACGCGTCTGGCGGAAACCGGCAATCATCTCGTGGTGTTTGACCTCGATCCGCAAAAGGTCCAGGCGCTGGTCGACAAGGGAGCAAAGGCTGCGGCTACGGCAGCAGATGCCGCTTCCGCCAGCGATTATGTGATCCTCAGCCTGAATTCGCCGGCAATCGTGCGCAGGGCCGTGTTCGGCGAGGCTGGCGTCGCCGCGGGCGCCAAGCCCGGGACGCTGATCATCGACATGTCATCGATCGATCCGGATGCGACGAAGCAGCTTGCTGCCGATGCATCGGAGCGGGATCTGCGCTGGGTGGACAGCCCTCTGTCCGGCGGTGCGCCGAAGGCGCTGGTCGGGCAATTGACACTGATGGCGGGGGGCACGGCGGAAGATGTGGCGGATGCGCATGCGGTTCTGCAGCATGTTGCCAGCAACTATACGCATATGGGGCCGGTGGGGTCCGGTCAGACGACCAAGCTGATCAACCAGGTTCTCTGCGGGCTCGGCTTCCTTGCTGTGGCCGAGGCGACCCAGCTTGCGCTTGATGCCGGCGTCGATGCGGCAAAGATCCCGCAGGCGCTGAAAGGTGGTCGCGCCGACAGCGCGATCCTTCAGGAATACATGCCGCGCTTCGTGGCGAAGGATTATCGCCGCACCGGCCGTATCGACAACATGGTGAAGGATCTGAACGGCGCGCAGGATCTTGCCCGCCGCACCAACACCGCCATGCCGTTGACGGCAATTTGCGCCGAGGTTCATCGCATGCTGACGGCTGCGGGCCTCGGTGGCGAGGACCAGGCGGCTTTGATGGAATTTTTCCGGGGACCGAACAAGGAGAATTTGCAATGATCACCCGTTTCGCGCTGTTCGAGGGCAAGGTGAAGGAGGGCCAGACCGAAGCCTTCCGTCAGGCCGTTATCGACCGTATCCTGCCGAAGTGGCGTCAGTTTCCACATGCCACCGATGTGCGCGTGTCCTTCGCCGAGGCGCGCGATGACGGCGCCCCGGAACTGCCGATGATCCTTGCCGTCAACTATCCGAGCCTTGCGGCTGTGGACGAGGCTCTGGCAAGCCCGGTCCGCGCCGAAGCGCGCGCCGCCACCGAGTCCGTGCTCGCGGAATTCTTCGAAGGCCGCATTCATCATCATGTGACGCTTGCCAACGAGTACAAGCTCTAACGGAAACGCAAAGCCGGTGCGGCACTTGTGTCGCACCGGCCAGACGGCCCGGCAGAGTGCCGTAGACCCGAAGATCGATCGTAAAATGCACGAATGCAGACCGATTGTTCAGATCTTTGCGGTTAAAATCCCCGCCAGACTTGCGGCATCAGGGTCTTCCGTCCTATATGCCGGGAGTGGTGGCGCCGGCAGAACAAGCAATCGGACATGTTGACGAAAAAAGGGAAGTACGGCCTCAAGGCGCTCATTCATCTGGCGCGCCTCGAGAGTGGTGAGACGGCATTCGTGGCGGATATTGCCGCGAAGAACAATATTTCCAAGAAGTTCCTTGATACGATCCTCCTTGAACTGCGCAATGGCGGTCTGCTGCGCTCCAAGAAGGGACCGGGCGGAGGCTACGCGCTGTCCAAGCCGGCCAACGAAATCTTCATCGGTCAGGCCATCCGCATTCTCGATGGTCCGCTTGCCCCCATCCGCTGTGCGAGCAAGACCGCCTTCGAGCCCTGCGAGGATTGCGATCATCCGCAGGACTGTCAGATCCGCGCGACCATGACCGATGTTCGTGATGCCATTGCCTCGATACTGGACAACATGTCGCTGGAGGAACTGGTGAACAAGAGTTCCCCCTCCGCCTCGGCGGTGAACAGCCTGACCCAAGTCTGAGGGTTATGAACCTTCAATAGGCGAATGGCCAGCGTGCCGGAATCGCGCCGCGAACATGGAGTTGTCCGAGCCTGCGTTTGGCCAGCTCATTTCGCATAGCCCAGGTGTCCGATTGCGATGGCAACCGGGCCGCGTCAAGGTCCTTCAGGATCTCCGCCGCCATCACGCAGGCCGAGCGGCACGACAGAGAGGCCTGCAATGCAAGCTGCGGGGTTGGATCAACCTGCACCGAATCGACATGCTGCCCCGCCCGTTCGATAAGCGCGGACACGCCATCCAGGCGCGCAGCAAGCTCGCCCAGCCTCACGAACTCCGCAGGGTGTTCCGTCGGATTGCCCGCCTTTTCCTCAGCAGACAGGGCCAATTCGTTGAACACCCGCCGCGCCTGGCCCAGATCGACGGCAGCCTGCAACAGGCTTGCCAGACGTGTCAGCGTTGTCGTCTCGATGTCATCCTTTGCAAGCTCGACCAGGCTGCCTGCCGGAACCGCCATGCCCGAACCTGCGGCGTCGTCCTCTATCGGTGCAAGCAGAGCCAGGAGACGCCGTCCCGCCGGATCAATGCAGGGGACCGCCAACCAGACGGGCCCAGCCTCTTCCTGTCGCGGCAGCGCCTCCGCCGGAAGCAGGAAACCTGCCTTGCCGGCGACAAGTGCGGGCCAGGAGACGGTCTCCTCCGCAATGGGATCGGCCGCAAGCAGAAAGATATCGCCGGCAAGCGCGCGCGTCAGCCACTCGGATGTCTGCCGACCGCCATCGGCGGCGCGAATGGCTTCCACCACGAGAAAATGACCGACCAGTCGTTGCGCCAGAGACGTGTCGCTGGCGGCAGCCAGAGCGATCATTTCGGCGATAACCGCATTGGCGATGTCCGCACCACCAAGATCGGCGGGCACCGACGTCCCGAGAAGACCGGCCTTGCCGAAGGAAAGCAGCGAAGGCGGGAGAGCATGGACCATCCGGTCATCCCCGTTCTGGCCGCTGGTTCGCTCCAGCAGCTGCCGGGTGGTGGTAATCACCTCCAGCTCGGTCGAAGGGTGGGTCATGGGAAAGGCGCGCTGATCAGGCAAGCGGTACACGTTGTGCATGGATGACCTCCAGAGCTGACGGGAAATGCTGACATACCCCCGGTTCGCCCGGAAGGGCGAAATCCTGCACGCAACTGCGCCGCTGGAGCAAATTTTGCCCAAAGGCGCGCAGACCGCGAAACCACGACGGCGATGATCCCGTCAACGCGGGCTGAGCCGGTGATAGGCGCCACCCTGATAGACCAGGGATTGCCCCCCGATGAGCCGTATGCCCTGCACGGCACCGATGACGATGACGTGGCTGTGGCGTTCGATGGCTTCCTCGACAAGGCAGTCAATGCCGGCGATGGCGTCTTCCAGCAAGGGAGCACCCGTCGCAAGCGAAGTCCATTCGTGACCATTGTAGCGATCTGCGCCCTTCAGTCCGCCAACGCCCGCGAACTGATTGGCCAGGCCTTCATGGCCCGGACCAACGATGTTGACGCCAAACCAGCCACTTTTCTGCAGGATGGGCCAGGTCGAAGAACTCCGGTTGAGAGCAACCATCATGCGTGGCGGATCGACGGAAAGCGCGGTCGCCGAGGTGACGGTCGCTCCGGTTCTCTCCTGGCCGCTGCCCGTGGTGATGATGCTCACGCCGCCGGCAAGCGTGCGGAGTGCGGCCTTCAGGCTTTCTGCATCGCCCGGACGTACGGCCGCGACGGGCTTCGCCGCATGCGTTTCGAAGACTTCGGGAGAAAACTGTTTCGTCATCTGTGGTGGATCCTGATAACAATCGCTGAAGATGCAAGCTTAGCCTCACGAACATGACGGCTCTAGACAGCGGTTTTCTTAATCTATAAACTTTGTAGAAATTTCCCCTACCGGAGCGGCCTCAACAAAGCCTGCGAAACCAGAGGTGAAAGTTGCGATGCTGAAGCTTACCCTGCCTTCCAGAGCGGCGGCATTGCCCGCCAGGAGCCGCCGCATTGCCATCGTCGGTGGTGGCTTCACCGGTGCCAGCCTTGCGCGCGTTCTGTCACGGCGTGCGCCTGACGATCGCGACGAAATCATCGTTTTCGAGCCGCGGGAACGGCTCGGTACAGGTCTTGCCTACGATACAACCGATCCGGATCTGCGTCTGCACGTGGCGGCCCATCGCATGAGGGCAATACCTGGCGATCCCGGCGCCTTCCTCGCCTGGCTGAAGCGCACGGGTCGCCTGGATGCCGACCAGCAGGCGCGCGATGGCGACGTGATCTATGCGCGGCGCGCGGATTTCGGTGCCTTCATGGAGGCAGAACTCGCTCCGCATCTCGAAAATGGCCGTGTCCGTCACATCAGGCGCCGTATCCAGGCGATAACCCGCGAAAACGGACACTGGCTGCTGACCGACGCAACCGGTGAAGAGCATGCTGCGGATGTTGTCGTCATCGCCACCTCGCATCCGCCGGCAGCACCCGTGCCCGCGGTCCAATCCTCAGGCACCGCGTTTCCCCTGACGCCACAGCCCGGCCCGCTGGCGGTCGATCACATCAGCCCCGAAGACAGCGTCATCATCGCAGGCAGTGGCCTGACTGCGCTCGATCTGGTGAGCCTGCTGGCCGCACGCGGCCATCGCGGTCACATTACCCTGGTGTCGCGTCGCGGTCTTCTGCCGCGTCGCCAACCGGATGGCAACTTCACGCCGCATGGGGAGGCCCTGTTCGGCGACCCGCATTCGGCGCTCGAGCTGTTGCGTCGCGTGCGGGCTGCCGTCGATCGCGTCACCGGGCAGGGACTGCCCTGGCAGAGCGTGATGGACGCTCTGCGCCATGAGGCTCCCCGGCTTTGGGCGGCGCTTCCGGTCGGCGAACGGCGACGTGTCCGCCGCCACCTCTCCCGATGGTATGATGTCCATCGGCATCGCATGACGCCAGCCATGGCCGATTTGATCAGCACCCTGCAGGCTGAGCACCGTCTGACCACCATGGCAGGGCATATCCTTGCTGTGGAGGCGGATGCGCGTGGTGTTGTGATGACGCTAAGGAGCCAGTCGTCGCCTCGCATCGTGCGGGCCGATCATCTGATGGTCGCCACGGGTCCGGATTGCGCGCATGTCATCGCACATCAACCCTACCTGCAGCATCTGCAGGCCGCCGGGTTCGTGGTGCCGGATGCTTTCGGGTTCGGCCTTGCCTGCGACAGTGACAGCCGGGCGCTTGCGCGCGACGGTCACCCGGTTACCGATCTCTACATTGCCGGACCTCTGGCGCGCGGCACGTTTGGCGAGTTGATGGCCGTGCCGGAAATCGCCGCGCAGACGGAGCAGGTCGCCCGTCACATCCTGCGGCCGGCCAGCCGCACCTCCCGCACCCTGTTCATTCGCAGCCTGCCCTCACCGGTTCCCGTCGCAGTGGCCAGCCCCTAGCGAAAGAAACGCGGCTTGCGGGAATGATCCCGCAAGCCGCCCATAAGATCCTCACGAGCCGGAGGCAACACGTACATTGCCGCCGTGACCGCCACCGCCAAAAACCTGGCGCTTGCCGAATGACGAGCGGATCTGGTTGCGCGGACCGGCGAGCCCGATTTCCGGGAACAGCAGTTCCGAGACGCGGTAGGCCTCCTCGAGATGCGGATAACCGGAGGCGATCACCGTATCGATGCCGATCTCCTGATATTCGCGCAGCCGCGCGGCAATCGTTTTCGGCGAGCCGACCAGCGCTGTCCCTGCTCCGGAGCGCACCAGTCCGATGCCGGCCCAGAGATTGGGCGAAACCTCCAGCTTGTCGCGACGGCCCTGGTGGAGGGCAACCATGCGTGCCTGCCCGACGGAATCGGAATTCTTCGCAAAGACCTCCTGTGCAGCGGCAATCGTCTCGTCAGACAGGCGTGAGATCAGCCGGTCCGCTGCTGCCCAGGCCTCTTCATCCGTTTCGCGGACGATGAAATGCAGACGAATGCCGAAGCTCACCTGCCGGCCCTTCGCCGCCGCCGCCCTTTTCACCTTTTCAACCTTTTCGGCCACCTGTGCCGGCGGTTCGCCCCAGGTGAGATACTTGTCGATGATGCCTGCCGAGAAATCGATGGCTGCATCGGAGGAGCCGCCGAAGTAGATGGGCGGGCGCGGCGACTGGACCGGCGGCAGTCCCAGTTCGGCATTGTGGGCCTGGATGTATTTTCCATCGAGATGCGCCTTGCCGTTCTCAATGAGCCCGTTGAACACCTGGAAGAACTCGTCCGCATGGGCGTAGCGCTCGTCATGCGGCAAAAAGATGCCGTCGCCGGCCAGTTCCTGTGCACTGCCGCCCACGACGATGTTGAGCAGAAGCCTGCCATTGCTGACGCGGTCCAAGGTCGACGTCAGCCGCGCATAGTAGGCGGGCGAGGCAACACCCGGACGGATCGCCACCAGAAACTTCAGCTGTTCTGTGTGGGCGGCCAGATCGGCGGCCAGAATGAAGGATTCCTCGCAGGCAACCCCCGTCGGGATGAGAACGCCGGAATAGCCCAGGCGATCGACGGCCCTGGCAATCTCGCGAAAATAACCGGGATCGGCGGGACGGGCGAGTTCGTCGGAGCCGAGATAGGCTCCATCGCCAGACGAGGGTATGAACCACAGGAAATCGAGCGGTTTGTCGGCGGCTGCCATATTGAAAATCCTTGCTGAGGGAGAAGGGGCGCGGCGCACCTGGCTCGCGTCCGAGGAAAGCGAAACGAACTGATCCGGTTGCGACGGCGGTGGGTTCACGCTGCCGCTTCGGCGTTGGGCGACTGCTGCAAGAGTTTCTGCCACCTGATCGGCCACGAAGACGGCATGCTCCGCCACCTGCGGCAG
The DNA here is from genome assembly GCF_900156005.1 of Rhizobium sp. RU35A. Lineage (NCBI taxonomy): Bacteria > Pseudomonadati > Pseudomonadota > Alphaproteobacteria > Hyphomicrobiales > Rhizobiaceae > Rhizobium > Rhizobium sp. RU35A. Next base: position 128,309 of record NZ_FTMR01000003.1, read on the forward strand.
CCCCATGAGTTCGCCGAAGGTGCCGCGCGCCAGCGGTCCTGCAATGAGCAGGGACGGATCGGTCGTGCCATCGGCACGGATCGCGCGTGAGGCAAGATCGCAGGCGATGCCAAGCCCCGTCGGGCAGAGCTGAAGATGTCCGGCCTCTGCGAGATCTCTGAGGAAAGGCTGGGAATTGAGGATGGTATCGTGGGCCGGCCCGGTCGTGACGACGATACGGTCGACATCGACCTCAAGGTGCCCTTCGCCACGGATACGAAGATGCACCCGGAACCCTCTGTCGTTCGCCTCCACGTCCGTCACTGCAGCGGCGAGAATCCGAAGCTGATCCGTGGCGAGAGCCGTCTCCACCACCTGCTCGACCTGGGGGGCGATGCGAAAGCGATGAACATCCCAGTAGGGACGTGCGTGGCGGGCCAGGCGGCGACGCTCGAGAACGGGCAGAGCTTGCCAGATGGTCAGAGCCTGCGCGCGCACAGCATCGATCACTGCATGCCAGCTGAGATTTGCGGCATCTGCTGTACGTAGAGCCACACGGATATGGCGGAGAAGCTCCGAGGCCGTTTTCGCCGGTTGTGTCGAGAAATCGCCATGCGGATCCTGTGACACCGGCGCGTGGCCGCGGGAGCGCAGACCCCTGCGGGAGATCGCAACGATGCTACCGCGATGACCGAGACGGCTCAGCGATGCTATGACATCGGCCGATGTGAGCCCGTTACCGACAATCAGCACGCGATCATCGGGTTCAATGCCGGAGATGGCCTCGACCTTCGAGGCATCAGCGACGAGATGCGGATGGTCGGCAACCGCGCGCAAGGGGGCAGGCAGCTTCGGCATCGGATGGGTTGTGGCAAGAACGAGAATATCGGCCGTCCAATTTGCGCCATGCTCGTCCGTAATGCGCCAGCTCTCAGCCTCGCGGAGAACGGATACAACAAGCGCGCGCCTGTGCTCGATAGCGCCTCCTGCTATATGCGGTTGCAATTCGGAGGCGACATAGGCGCCGAACACCGCCCGGCTCGGATAGAGTTCACCGTCCGTACCCACGACATCGGGGTCAGCGAGCACGGAGGCATCGCTGGCGGCAAAGCGCTGAAAGCTGCCGGGATCCGCCGGATCGATCGACATCCGGGATGCCGGTACATTGATCCGGTGTGCCGGGTCGCGCGCGCCATAAGCGAGGCCTGCGCCAAGCCGGGCGCTCGGTTCGAAGAGGATGATGCGGCCCACCTGTCCGTGACGCCGCAGCAAGTGCAGCGCCACAGCTGCGCCACTGAAACCGCCGCCGATCACGGCTACGGTCTTCCCCTTGCCACTGAACGTCATCCACCTCTCCACTCACGATCACGAATTGTGACGCTTCCCGTCACACAGCGAGAACCATCAGGAGAATGAAGGCAAAGGACGCTGCACATGCCACACCCGCCAGCAGATCTTGGAACTGGATCGGTGGGCGGGAGATGACGTCCACGGTGCGATGCGTGAAGCGGTCGGTGATATAGGCCATGATCGCTCTCCCTTCAGAGAACCGGGAAGGCGACGAGACCCCAGAAGGCCACGTCCTCGTTGATCCGACGGGTCCGCTCGTCATCAGTCTCGTCGGCACGATGCGATGGATCGACAAGCGGTGCTGCCGGACGGGGCTCCGTTACCGGATGCGGGCGGCGCAGGAATGCGAACAAGTCGAAGGAAAATCCATGAAATGCGTGCGGCATGACCCTTCTCCAAACCTGTTGTTCAATCCTCCTTAGTGTCGTTCGGACACATCGTGATCGTCAATATAGTCCATAAAATTAGTATTCTATAAGCGCGCCATCGCGTGGAAACTTTCCCTCTGCAAACCCCTGTCTTCCGCAAAACTTAACTTTGTCGCATTCCAATGCGCCCTTCGGTGAAGGCCGAGGACGCCGGAGACTCGCATCACCGATGAACCATTCGAACAGCTGCACGGGGTGCCGCCACCCGGATGGTGGACATTGTTTCCCCGTCGCCATACCGCCTGCGAGATGCGGCTCACATTTACTACTTCTTATATAGAATTTAGCGTATTTTTCCTTCCTTCCTGCCTGCTGCGTCACAATTTACCTTGCCGCCAACATCTTTCGGAGGGCTTCGCGATGGCAACGACGCTGATTCTTCCCGGGCTGTATGGCTCCGGTGATAGCCACTGGCAGCGCATCTGGGCTGCTGATTGTCCCGACTGCGAGGTTGTCGAGCAGGAAAACTGGGCCTGCCCCGATCTCCTTCGCTGGGCCGATGTTCTGGAGCGGCGACTGGCGGATACGCAGGATGCGGTTCATCTCGTCGCGCACAGCCTTGGCTGCCTGCTGGTTGCACATCTGGCGGCTTCCCCGGTGGCGAGCCGGATCCGCTCCGCCTTTCTCGTTGCGCCGTGCGATATGGAGGCCGTCGAGACGCTGCACCCGTGTACCGTGCGCCTGCATCGGAAGCCGGATATCCCTCTGCCGTTTCACAGCCTCGTCATCGGCAGTGAAAATGATCCCTACATGACGAGGGAGAAGCTGCTGGCTCAGGCCGCCATCTGGGGCAGCGACGTGAAAATCCTTGGCCGTGTCGGTCACATCAATGTCGCCAGCGGTTTCGGTCGGTGGCGTGCCGGCTATGAATTGTTCAACGCGTTCACCCACCGCCTTGCCGAGCACACCCAAGGCAGCAACGCCTCCCCTTCCACGTCACAAAAGCCCCCGCGGATCGATCTGCTGGATGCGGTGGTGACATCCGGCCTTTCGGCCATTGCCCACTGACAAGCCCGTTCAGGCCTGTGCGCGAATCCGACGGGACGGCGGAGGCTTTTCTTCATGCCTTCGACCATCACGCGAGCGATTTTCGCGGTTGAAACAGCCTTCTCCCTCTCCTTTTCATCTCCCGAATGTTCCACGATCCCGCAGCAAGGCAGCGCGCCCGTTCTGCCGCTGCCTGCTTTTCCAGATCGTCCGTCTTCCCGTAAATGCCCAAAGTGAAACACTTTTCTGATTGCAACGGGCTTCGTTGACTTAGTCTACTGCGATAATAGACTGAACGCATCGAAACGGAGGAAGCCATCATGTCCAGATCCAAACGACTCCTGGGGCTTGCCGCAGCCGGCCTCTTTGCATCACTCCTGGTTGCGCCGCAGGTTTTGGCGGACACCAAGCTGCTGAACGTCTCCTACGACCCCACACGTGAATTCTACAAGGAATTCAACGCAGCCTTCGCCAAGGACTGGAAGACCAAGACCGGCGAGACGGTCACGATCCAGCAGTCGCACGGCGGTTCCGGCGCGCAGGCGCGCTCGGTCATCGACGGCTTGGATGCTGACGTCGTGACGCTCGGCCTGGAAAGCGATATTGACGCGATTGCTTCGAAGACCAAGAAAATCCCGGCCGACTGGCGCAAGCGCCTGCCGAACGCTTCCGCTCCCTACACCTCTACTGTGGTCTTCCTGGTCCGCAAGGGTAACCCCAAGGGCATCAAGGACTGGCCGGATCTGGTGAAGGACGGCGTGCAGATCATCACGCCGAACCCGAAGACCTCTGCCGGCGGCCGCTGGAACTATCTGGCTGCTTGGCTGTGGGCTGCCAAGCAGTACAATAACGACGATGCCAAGATTAAGGCCTATATCGCCGATATCTACAAGCATGCGCCGGTTCTCGACACCGGTGCGCGCGGCTCGACGGTAACCTTCGCGCAGCGCCAGCTGGGCGACGTGCTGCTGGCCTGGGAAAACGAGGCCTACCTTGCCAAGCAGGAATTCGGCGATGGCGATTTCGACATCGTGGTTCCGAAGCTTTCGATCCTGGCGGAGCCGCCGGTCTCCCTGGTGGACGGCAATGCCGATGCCAAGGGCACGCGGAAGGTTGCCGAAGCCTATCTGCAATATCTCTATTCCGCGGAAGGCCAGACGCTCGCCGCCAAGTGGTTCTATCGCCCCGCCAAGCCCGAACTCGTTCCTGCCGACAAGCTCACCCTGCCCAAGGTGGATGTTGTCTCCATCGACGATCCGATCTTCGGCGGCTGGAAGGTCGTGCAGGCGAAGCACTTCGACGATGGCGGCATCTTCGACCAGCTCTACAAGCCCGGCAAGTAACGCGTCTTCACCGCCTCCCAAGGCAAAAATGCGAGGAGCCCCGGCATCACGTCGGGGCTTGTCGCATCGTTGAAGACTGGCAATGATGGACCTCACGCGATTTCATGACGACAGGTAACCTGATGACACGCTGGCGCCAGCCGAGCATCCTTCCCGGCTTCGGCCTGACGCTCGGCTATACATTGCTCTATCTGACGCTGATCATTCTCGTGCCGCTTGCGGCGCTGGTCTGGCGTTCCACCGGGATCGGCTGGAGTGCCTTCTGGGCGCTGGCCTTCGACCAGCGCACGCTTCTGGCGTTGCGCGTGAGTTTTGGTGCAGCCCTCATTGCGGCAGCGGTCAACGTGGTGTTCGGCGTGGTTGTCGCCTGGGTGCTCGTGCGCTACGATTTTCCCGGCCGCCGTCTGGTCGATGCCATCATCGATCTTCCCTTTGCCCTGCCAACCGCCGTCGCGGGCATTTCGCTGGCGGCTCTCTATGCACCCAAAGGCTGGATCGGCCAGATCTTTGCCCCGCTCGGCATCAAGATTGCCTTCACCCCGCTTGGTATCGTCATTGCATTGATCTTCGTCGGCCTGCCCTTCGTCGTGCGCACCGTGCAGCCGGTCATGGCCGAACTCGACCGCGAGGTGGAGGAGGCTGCGGCGACACTGGGGGCCAATCGCTTCCAGACGCTGGCACAGGTGGTGCTGCCGATGCTGGTGCCTGCCATCCTTACCGGTTTCGCGCTCGCCTTTGCCCGCGCGGTTGGCGAGTACGGCTCTGTCATCTTCATTGCCGGCAACGTGCCCTACGTGTCGGAAATCGCCCCGCTGCTGATCGTCATCCGGCTGGAAGAATTCAATTATGCAGGTGCAACCTCGATTGCCTGCATCATGCTGATCATCTCCTTCTGCATGCTGCTGATCATCAACATGCTGCAGATGTGGAGCCGCCGGAGGTATTCCAATGTCTGAGGCCGTCTCCCGTTACCGCGATCCTGCCGGCGAAAGCCCGACCTGGCGCGTGCTTCTGACGCTTGTTGCGGTCGCCTTTCTGGCGATTGTCGTGATCCTGCCGCTGATTACCGTGTTCTACGAGGCCTTTCGCAAGGGGGCGGACGCCTTTTTCGAGGCCTTTCAGGAACCGGATGCGATTGCTGCCATCCGCCTGACGCTGACGGTCGCCGCCATTGCCGTGCCTCTCAACCTGGTTTTCGGGGTCGCTGCCGCCTGGGCGATTGCCAAATTCGATTTCCGGGGCAAGACCTTTCTCGTCACGCTGATCGACCTGCCCTTCTCGATCTCACCGGTGATTTCCGGTCTGGTCTATGTCCTGCTGTTTGGTGCCCAGAGCTATTTGGGGCCGATCCTGAAATCGCAGGGCATCCAGATCATCTTCGCCTTGCCGGGCATCGTGCTTGCCACGGTCTTCGTCACCTTTCCCTTCATCGCGCGCGAACTTATCCCGTTGATGCAGGAACAGGGTACCGGTGACGAGGAGGCAGCCCTTTCGCTCGGCGCGACCGGATGGCAGACGTTCTGGTATGTGACGCTGCCGAACGTGAAATGGGGCCTGCTATACGGCGTGCTGCTCTGCAATGCGCGTGCCATGGGCGAATTCGGCGCCGTGTCGGTGGTGTCCGGCCATGTGCGCGGCCTGACCGAGACGATGCCGCTGCACATCGAAATTCTCTACAATGAGTATAATTTTGCCGCGGCCTTTGCCATTGCCACACTGCTTGCGCTGCTTGCGCTGGTTACCCTGGCGCTGAAGACACTTCTGGAACTGCGCTATGGCGACGAGATCGCCGCCGGTCGGAAACACTGAGGACCTTTCAGGACTATGGACGTTAGAATCAAGAACATCCGCAAGGAATTCGCCCGCTTTCCGGCACTCAACGGCCTGTCGCTGGATATTGCCTCCGGTGAACTGATTGCATTGCTTGGACCATCCGGCTCGGGCAAGACCACACTGCTGCGACTGATTGCTGGCCTCGAGCAGCCGACGGAGGGGCAGATCTTTTTCGGCGATGAGGATGCGTCCCTGAAAAGCGTGCAGGAGCGCAATATCGGTTTCGTGTTCCAACATTATGCGCTGTTCCGCCATATGACGGTCGCCGAGAATATTGCCTTCGGCCTGAAGGTGCGCCCGGCCGCCACTCGCCCTGCCAAATCGGAAATCCGCAAGCGCGTCAGCGATCTCCTCGACATGGTGCATCTCTCAGGTCTGGAAAAGCGGTATCCCAACCAGCTCTCGGGTGGTCAGCGGCAGCGTGTCGCTTTGGCGCGCGCCATGGCGATCGAACCGCGTGTGCTGTTGCTGGACGAGCCCTTTGGCGCGCTCGATGCCAAGGTGCGCAAGGAACTGCGCAAGTGGCTGCGTGAATTCCACGACCGTACGGGCCATACCACGGTCTTCGTGACCCATGACCAGGAAGAGGCACTGGAACTCGCTGATCGCGTTGTGGTGATGAGCCAGGGCCGTATCGAGCAGGTCGGCTCGGCAGACGATGTCTATGACCGTCCCGGTTCGCCCTTCGTGCACCGCTTCATCGGCGAAGCGTCGGAGGTGCCGGTGCGGATCGAAAATGGCGAGGTTTGGATCGATGATCGCACCGTCGGTCTGAAGGCCGAAGGCAACGGCCCGGCCACGCTGTTCTTCCGTCCGCATGATGTGGATTTTCTGGAAGGCTGCGGCGGGTGCTTTGAAGGCGTGGTTGTCGGCAGCCGACGTCTGGCGGGCGCGCGCCGGCTGGAGGTTGAACTCGGCGGGAGTCGTCATCGCATCGAGGTTGACGTACCCGTCGATCATCCGGCAGCCATGAAGTCCGGCCTTAACTTCCGACCGCGCCACTGGGCGGTCTTCCCGACAAACGGGTGATCAAGGCCGCCCCGCGTGCGGGGCGGCGAGCTTTGGTGCAGAGCCGGCGGTTCAGACCGCCTCGAGAATCTGACGCTGCAGATCAACTGCGCGGGGATCGGCAAGCTCTCGTCGCGGCCGCTCAATGTCGATCGTGATATCGAGGGCCGTTTCACCGTTCTTCAGCACGATGACGCGGTCGGCAAGTGCTACGGCTTCGGCGACGTCATGGGTGATGAGAATGGTGGTGAAGCGTCGCTCCCGCCAGAGCCCTTCCAGCAGCCGGTGCATTTCAAGGCGGGTCAGAGCGTCGAGCGCGCCGAAGGGTTCGTCGAGCAGCAGAACGCCTGGACGCCCGACGAGCGCGCGGGCCAGCGCGACACGCTGCTTCTGGCCGCCTGAGAGCACGCTCGGCCACTCCTGACCGCGGCCTGCAAGGCCGACGTCGGCAAGCGTTGCCTCGGCACGCGCGCGCCAGTCCGGGCCGCGGGCGATGCCGACATTGTCCAGAACCGTCTGCCAGGGTACCAGCCGCGCCTCCTGAAACAGCAGGCGCAGATCCGGATGGAGACCGTTGACCGGCTGCCCGCCGATCGTCAGCCGCCCGCCGCTTGGCTGCTCCAGCCCGGCGATCAGGCGCATCAGCGTGGACTTGCCACCGCCGGACCGACCGACCACGGCGACGAATTGCGAAGCGGGAACCTCCAGATGAAAGCCCTGCAATACCGGAACCGCGCCGAACGATTTCTTCACACCGGCAAGCGAGAGCGACAGGCCGGCAGAGGCCGGATCTGCCGCAAGCGAGGAAGGTGCGACCTGTGCCATCAGTTGCGGTCTCCGTGGTTTGCCTGGTAGGCAGGGTGCCAGCGCAGAAGGCGACGTTCCAGCAGCCGGGTCGCGAGATCGGCGAGCTTGCCGAGCAGCGCGTAAAGAATGATGCCGAGCAGAACGACATCGGTCATGAAGAATTCGCGCGCATTCATCGTCATGTAGCCGATACCGGCATTGGCGGAGATGGTTTCCGCGACGATCAGCGTCAACCACATCAGGCCGAGCGAATAGCGCAGGCCGACGAGAATGGAGGGCAAGGCCCCAGGCAGGATGATCCGGCGGATCAGGGCGGCGCGATCGAGACCATAGACACGGGCCATCTCGATGACCTGCGGATCGACGGTGCGTACGCCATGGAAGGTGTTGATGTAGAGCGGAAAGAAAACGCCGATCGCCACGAGGAAGATCTTTGCGGTCTCATCGATGCCGAACCACAGGATGACGAGCGGGATCAGCGCCAGATGCGGAATGTTGCGCAGCATCTGCAGCGTGCTGTCGAGCAAGGTTTCGGCCGGTTTCCAAAGCCCGTTCAGAAGACCGAGCAGGAAGCCGAGACCGCCGCCGATCAGAAGCCCCACCAGCGCGCGCTGCGTGGAGATCAACGTGTGGTGGACGAGCGTACCATCCAGCAGCGCTTTCCAACCGGCGAGCGCCACCGTCGACGGTGCCGGCATCAGGCGCGCGGTGACGAGGCCGAAACGGGCTGCCGCCTCCCAGAGGAGAAGCAGTACGAGCGGCACGATCCAGGGGGCGAAGGAAGCAAGCAGGGGCCGGATGCGCGAGGGACGAACCGCCTCCTCGCGCGCTTCGGAAACGACGGCGCTCCAGGCCATCAGGCCGCACCCTTGCGCACGACATCGGCGATGACGAGCTTGGTCGGGATCAGCCCCAGAGCAAAGAAGGTGTCGGCAATGGCCTGCTGCTGGGCAATGACCGTCTTGTCGAGCGCCTTGACGCCATAGGACTGCCGCTCCAGCGCGCGCACCAGCGTCGGTTCCGGAATGCCGACGGAGGGTGCAAGTTCGGCGGCCGCAGCGGCGGTGTTCGCCTTCGTCCAGTCATCGATCTCCGCAATGGCCTGGAGGGTCAGATCGAGTGCCTGGGCATTGCCCTCCACGAAGGGGCGCGCACCGAGATAGAACTGATGGTTCGGCACAAGCCCCTCGCCATTGCGCAGTTCGCGCGCCTCGATGGCAATCTCAGCCGCCGCCTGGAACGGGTCCCAGATCACCCAGGCATCGACGGCACCGCGTTCGAAGGCGGCACGGGCGTCGGCGGGGGGCAGAAAGGAGGTCTTGATATCGGTATAGGCAAGGCCGGCTTCCTCAAGCGCCTTGACGAGCAGATAATGGACGTTGGAGCCCTTGTTCAGCGCCACCGTCTTGCCCTTCAACTGCGCCACCGAGGTGATGGGACTCCCCTTCGGCACCAGGATCGCTTCGCCGCGCGGTGCTGGCGGCTCGTGCGCCACATAGACGAGCGGCGCGCCGGCTGCCTGGGCGAAGATCGGCGGCGTCTCGCCAGTCGACCCGAAATCGACGGCGCCCACGTTCAGGGCTTCGAGCAACTGCGGACCAGCCGGAAACTCGGTCCATTTGACCTGATAACCGATCTTTTCAAGCTTCTTTTCGAGAAGCCCCTTGCCCTTCAAGAGCACGAGCGTGCCGTATTTCTGATAGCCGATGCGCAAAACCTTGTCGGCGGCGCGCGAGGCCGTCGCTCCGGCAAACGGTGCGGCCATCGCACCGGCGAGGAGACCCGAAAATGTGCGGCGAGACAGTGTCATGATCTGCATTTTTCCCTGATCGGATGGCTGGCCATCGCTTGTCACTGGGACAGAAGCCTATCCGAATAGCCCATAGATTTAGAGGAATGTACCGCCATGCTGTCGCCGGCTGCGGAAATTCTCAGCCATTGAAAGAGCGCGTGACGCAAAGTTTTGCCTCGTTCGTTCGGAGAACAGAGGAGGTGGCAGCCCCCCGTATCACCCCGGGCGTACGGTTGATCGCCACACCGGTGGTGCCGGAAAGAGGTGATGCGCTTCCGCAGGTTCGGTTTCTGCGGCTTGCTCCAGAAGGGTGATGATCGCATCCGCCATCTCGTGAAGCGGCTGGGCGAAAGTGGTCAGTTGATAGCTCGACCAGCCGGCCATCTCGATATCGTCGAAGCCGACAATGCAGAGATCGCGCGGAATGGAAAGCCCGAATTCCTGGCGTGCGCCATCCAGGAAGCCGCAGGCAATCAGGTCGGTGACGCAGAACACGCCGTCGGGGCGGTCGCGGGCGGCAAGTAATCGGCGCGCGGCTTCGCGACCGGTGGCATAACTGGTCGGGCCGGCGCGCAGCACGCGGCAGTCGTGCCCTGCGGTTTCCGCAGCATCACAGAACAGGCGTTCGCGGGCAGTCAAGCTTGGCGAACCGATGGTGGAGGAGACGACCGCCAGCCGTCGGCAACCGGCACGCGCCAGCATGTGATGCGCATCGGCCATGGCGGCGGGATGGTCCACCGAAATATGATCGGCGCCGGCAAACTGGCCGGCGCGGTTGACCAGGATGACATGCTGGCCGCTCTTCACGCAGGTTTCCACCAGCGAGGCCGGCGGCGTGCCGGACAGGACGATTGTGGCGGAGGCGCGGTAGTTCAGCGTCTGGCGCAGGGCGGCGCTCGCCGTCGCCTCGCCGCCGGCGGTGTTGATCAGCATCACGGCGCGCCCGGCCTGTTGCAGGCGCTGTGTCAGAGCATCGAGCAGCCGCGCCTGATAGGGTGCGTTGAGATCAGCGCCGAGAATGCAGACCGGCCGGCTGCGTTCGGTGGAAAGTCCGCGTGCCAGATGGTTGACGTGATAGTTCAGCTGTTCGGCGGCCGCGAGGACACGCTCCCGCGTCTCGTCCGACACGCTGGCACCCGGCGTGAAGGTGCGGGAGACGGCTGAACGGGAAACGCCGGCAAGGCGGGCCACCTCGGCGGCGCTGGCAATCGTCTTCGGCGTCTTCCCCGTCATCCGCATTCCGTTGTCAGAGGCCGTAGCCTGCCTGTTTCAGAAGCTTTGCCATGGCGGCGGCGCGTTCGGCAAGGTGTACGAGTTCCGGCTTCGGCGTCTCGTGCCATTCGTCCGGATGCAGCGACCGGGCCTGCCGCACATGGGCGATGGCATCGGAAAGCGCCGGATAGCGATCCGGGAATTCCAGATGCAGGAAGAGCGCCACCAGCGACACCGAGCGGCTGCGCCCGCCACGGCAATTGACCAGCACATGCCCCTTTTCCCGCAGGGGATAAGAGGGCTTGTCCGGCAGGTCCTGATCGAGCAGCGCGCGCAGCAGATGATAGCCGGCCAGCATCATCACTTCGGGATTGCCGGGTCCATCGACCAGCCCAAGTTTGTAATAGCGCACATGGCCGGCGCCATGCCGCAACAGGTGGGCGGAGACGCCAGTCTTCGCCACATCGACCAGATCGATATCGAGATTGACGGCGCAGTTCAGCACCACCTTGATGCCGTGTTCGGCAAGCAGGGCCGCATCGGCTGCGCCATCGGAGCCGCCGACATAGAGGTTGACGCCCCAGCCGGGCAGTTTTTCGGCAATCAGGCTGAGCGGCGGGCGAGGATAGTGTTTCGTGGCAGGTGCGGACATGGCGTTCTCGGCCTCTTGAAGGATCAGGCGGCGGGCGGGGCAAGCGGGATTGCGACGGCGGCGGACAGGGCTTCCGCCACGGCGGGGGCGCTGGCGATGATGGGCCCGCCCTCGGCAATCTCCCCATGGGAGGCCGGGAAGAGGCCGATGCGGCCGCCGGCCTCGCGGACCATCAGCAGGCCTGCCAGACAATCCCAGGCATTCATATGGGCTTCGATATAGGCATCCGTACGCCCTTCGGCGACCCAGGCGAGCGCCAGGGCACCGGAGGCGCCGCGGCGGATGTTGGCGCCCGTCTCCAGAATGGCACCAAAGGTGTTCAGATAGGCGGCATTGCCGATGCGCGGCGACCAGCCAAGCTCGATGGTGGCCTGCGCAAGCTCCGGCGTCGCGGCGATGGAGAGCGGCCTGCCATTCTTGGTGGCGCCATGGCCGTGCCTTGCCAGGTAAAGCTCATCCGTCACCGGGTTGAAGGTGGCCCCAAGTTCCGTGACACCCTGGCGGACAAAGGCCATCGAAACACAGAAATGATCGATGCCGCGGGCGAAATTGGCGGTGCCATCGATCGGGTCGGCGACCCAGAGGTTCGGTGCATCCACAGTGCCGCCGGTTTCTTCGCCGAGCAACCCATCCTCCGGCAAAGCCATGGCCAGTTCGGCGCGGATATGCGCCTCCACCAGTCCATCGGCCTCGGTGAGAAAATCCTGCCGGCCCTTGAGGCTGAAATCGCCGGGCTTTCGGGCGCGATAACAGGAGAGCGCGAGCGCACCGGCCCTGCGGATGATGTCACGCAGCACGGTTTCGCGCCGGTCGATCTCGTGCTCGGTGCTGTGCGCGTGCACCGGGATGTCGGTCTTCGTATCGGTCAAGGGACTGTCTTTCCGGATTTTGTGAAGGGCCGTCCGGAACGGTCCGGCCAGCCCTGCTCGCAATTGGATTACTTCTTGTAGTTGAGGCTCCACAGATCCTGCCAGTCCTGGCGGTGCTGCCAGTCGTCACTGGCGGTCGACGCGTCATAGCCCATGATCTGGCTGCTGATCTTGGCAATGCCGGAAGGTTCGTCGGCCGGCAGGGTCGCCTTGGCATTCGTCGACATCTTGCCGTCGTCGGCCTGGGGGGCGATGCCTTCGGCCGTCATCATGTAGCGGATGAACAGCTTTGCCGCATTCGGGCTCTTGGAGCCGGTGGCGATCAGGCCGAACGAAGGATAGTTCCAGCCGGCAAAGGGCTGCAGGCCGGCGCAGATGCCAAGCTTCATGCCGTTCTTGTTCTCGCGGTATTTCGCGGTGCTGACGAGGCCGACAAAGGCGTTCTTCACATCGGGTGCGCCGACCGCATCGGCGGCAGCGCCATCGGAATCGGTCAGCAGCGGGCCGTTGGCGGCCAGCGCCTTGACGAAGGCGGCCGTTGCGCTTTCCTCGCCGGCCGGCAGCGGCTTGCCGAACTCGGCCTCATAGGCCTTGGCCAGTTCCTTGTCGTGATGCTTGGCCATCTGGTTGAACCAGTCGGTATAGGAGGGCTTGCCGACCGGATCCTGCATCGAAACCTTGCCCTTCCACTTCGGCTCGGTCAGCTGCCAGATATTGGTAACCGGGCAAGAGGCGTTGAGCGCGGTGTTGTAGGTCCACACATTCGGGGCCAGCAGCACGGTCAGCGGGTTCTGGTAGGTGGCGGGAATATCGGCGGCGAGATCGCCCGGGACCCAGCTCATGGCATAGCCCTTGGCGATCAGCTGTTCCTGCGCGGCCGGCGCGTCGGAGATGATCGCGACATCGGCCTGCACGTTCCTGGCCTGGGCTTCGCGGCTGACGATTTCGAGAATGTCCGGGGCCTTGGCCTTGGTGCCGATCGCCTGCACGCCATACTTGGCGGAGAAGGCCTTGGCCTGCTCGACGATCTTGCCAGTGGAATCGTAGACGTGGATGGGCGCCTCCTTGCGGGCGGCCGCGATCAGCGCGTCGAGGTCGAAGGGTTCGGCGGCAAAGGCGCCGGAAACGGCGGAAAGGCAGGCCGCGCATGCCAGAAGGCTGGTCTTCATGGAAAAGGTCATGGTCGTCTTCCGTTGAGGGTGAAAATGCACCGGAGAGATATCCGGCAGAGTGGTGGCGACCGCAGCACCCCGCGGCTGCCCGTGTCAGGCGGCTTCGGAAAGGCCGAAGCCGGGAATGGTGAGACGCCGCCCCTCGGCGTTAAACAGATGCAGCGCCTCGTCGGGCAGCAGGCAGCCGACTGTTTCGGCAGGCTTCAGCCGCGGCCGGCTCTGGGTGGAGAAAAACAGCCGGTCTTCGCCATGCGCCAGCTCGATCACCCAGCTGCCGCCGGTCGGCATGATGCCGGCGACCGTGACCGGCAGGGCATCGGGAGAGACGTCCGGCACCAGCCGGATTTCCTCCGGACGGATGCCGCAGGCGACAGCACCCGTGCCCGCTGGCAGACGGCGGATGAGATAGGCCGCAAGCCCCTGCCCTGCCCCTGCCGGCGTGTCTGCGAGGTTCACCATGTTGATGCGCGGATTGCCGATGAATTCCGCGACGAAGCGGTTGGCGGGGCGTGCATAGATCTCGTCGGGCGTGCCGACCTGCTGCAGCTGGCCGCGATCCATTACGGCAATCGTGGTGGCGAGCGTCATTGCCTCCCACTGGTCGTGGCTGACGAAGATGATCGTTGTGCCAAAGGTCTCGTGAATGCGCCGCAGTTCCGCCCGCATCTCCAGACGCAGGGCCGCGTCGAGATTGGAGAGCGGCTCGTCGAGCAGCAGCACATTCGGGTTCAGCGCCAGCATGCGGGCAAGCGCCACGCGCTGCTGCTGGCCGCCGGACAACTGGGCCGGATAACGCTCCGCATAGTCGGCGATTTTCAGCTTGGTCATCACGTCGCGGCAGCGCGCTTCGCGTTCGGCGGGCGAGACGTTCTGCAGGCGCAGGCCGAAATCCACGTTGCGCGCCACCGTCATGTGCGGCCATAGCGCATAGTTCTGGAAGACGAGGCCGACGCGGCGGCGTTCCGGCGGCACGAAGCGGGACTGCTCCACGCTGTCCACCGCCTCGCCATCCATCAGGATGGTGCCGCCACTCGCATGCTCGATTCCGGCGATCATCCGCAGGATCGTGGTCTTGCCACAGCCGGAAGGGCCGAGCAGGCAGAGGAATTCGCCATGCGGCACGGTGAGGCTTACCCGGTCGACGGCGGGGGCGGCACCCTTGGCATAGGTCTTGGTCAGGCCTTGAAGGATGATGTCGGGCATGTCAGCTCTCCAGTCCGCGCGCCAGCCCCGTGCCGCAGATCCGCTGGATCAGCACGGTTCCAAGCCAGGCAATCAGGGCGATCATCAGCACCACCGCATTGGCGGCCTGATCGTAATTGTAATCCAGGAGGCGCAGCGAATAGGTGGTCAGCACGTCGGTCGCCGGTACGGCGAGGATGACGAAGAGGCTGACGCCCTTGATGCCGGAGATGAAGGGCAGCAGGATCGCGGTTGCGAGCGGGCCTGCCTGGATGGGGATGATGATGCGGCGCATGCGGGTGAAGAAGCCGGCGCCGGCCACGCGCGCCGCCTCTTCCGGCTCGCGTCCGAGCTGGGTCATCGCGGCAATGCCGGAGCGGCTGGCAAAGGGCATCTGTTCGGCGACCAGCGCGAGGATCAGGATGACGGGCGTGCCGTAGAGCGCCGGAATCGGGCCGCGGCTGACGGCAAACAGCGACAGGAAGGCGGCGGCAAACGCAATGCCCGGCACCAGATAGGGCAGGAAGGTGATCTGCCGCAGCACCTGGCCGATCAGCCGCACGGGGCTTCTCAGCACCGCATAGCCGACCAGCAGGCCAAGCGTGCCGGAAAGGACGGCGGCGATACCGACGATGCGCACGGTGTTCCAGGCCGCCGCCCAGAAATCCGGCGTCAGCAGGATGCCGCTGCGCAGCGCCACCGTATGCAGATTGCTGCCGATCCAGTAATCGAGGGTGAAGTTTTCCGGCGTGAAGCGGCCGGGCAGGATCATCACGGTGGAAAGAAACAGCGTCAGCAGCGGCAGCGCCACGCCGATCAGCACGACGCCTGCCGGCAGCAGCGCCGCGATATGCCGCAGCCGCCCGAGCGACTGGCGACGCTGCATGCCGCCCTTGCCGCCGACGGTGACGAAACGCCGGGCCTCGCGCATCATCCTCATATCGATCATCAGCGTGACGACACCCATGATCATGATCGCGCCGGCGAGCACGGCGGCGACGCCTGTCTGGCGCGAGGAGAGCGCGCGGTAGAGCCCGGTGGACAGGGTATCGTAATTGACCGGCAGGCCGAGAATATAGGGGACGGCGAATTCGCCGATGCAATCGGCAAAGATCAGCAGGGCCGCCGACAGAAGGGCCGGCCGCACCAGCGGCAGCACGATGGAAAAGGCGATGACACGCGGGCTTGCGCCGAGAATGCGGGCGCATTCCTCCATCTGCACGTCGAGCCGGTGCAGCGCATTGCCGACGATCAGCAGCACGAGCGGCGTGTAATGCAGGACCAGGATCACCACGATCGGCAGTGTGCCATAGGCGAGCCAGTTCGGCGTGGCAAAGCCCATGGCCTGCAACCAGCCCGGCTGGCCACCCACCACACCGTTCTTGAAGATCGTCGTCCAAGCGAGCGCAAAGGTCCAGGTTGGCAGCATGAACGGCACGATGAGTGCGGTGGCGAACCAGCTCCTGCCGAAAAGATCCGTGCGGTTCACAAGCCAGGCCAGCACCACGCCGAGGCTGACAGACACGGTGACCGTGGCCGCGGCAATCGAAAGCGTGTTGACGAGCGGCCCCCAGAGCAGGATGCCCGACATGCGCGAGGCAAAGGCACGGGCCAGATAATAGAGTGTGAGCGCCCCCTCCTCCTGCCGCAGTCGCGTCGAATCTCCGGCCTGCACGAGAATTGCCTGCAGTAGGATCGACACAACCGGTGCAACGATCAGATAGGCAAAGACGAGGGTCAGGATGGCGCCGATGGCAAGCGCTGGCTCATGCCGCATCACGGCCATCATGCGCTGCAGGCGGCGAGAGAGGGTGGGCCTATGACCCGTCTCGGTCGGCAGATCAAGCGTCATCGCCATGGCCGCATCCCCGTCTGTCTTCCGGCCTGCCAAAGGCCCGGGCTTCCTCGTTGCGGCTCCCTGCTTAGGGCGCTCGAATGACAGGCGGATGACAGTTTGCACCTATGTGCAAATTTCTGTTGCCAGATTTTATAGGATGAACGGTGCAAGACAGGACCATCCTCGCGGATGCTCGCCCCTGGGATGCAGATCAGACATTCGAATTTGCAAGTATGTGCAAACAGGCCCAGACTTCGCGGCGATGCCGGCCGGCGCGGTACAGCGGAGGCTCCCCTCGTCGCCGATGACGATGGCGCGGAAATCGTTGACATTGGTGCCGGTCGGGCCGGACGCCATAAAGGCAGGGGTGTCACCGGGAATGTCGCAGACGATCAGGCTGACGACACGGGCCTTCGTCGTCGCGGCGAGACATCCACCCTTGATGGTGGAGAGATGCTTGCGCACCGCGTTCATCGCGGAGATTGGCGGACCGGACGCCGGCTGCGCCTCGTTGAGTGCAATTTATCCCTTCATCCCTGGCCGCAGAACACCGCAAGCGGAAAGGTTGGCAAGTCCCTGCTCTTGTGACGCAGTCGGAGGCAATGCTATCGCTGGCGCAGCACCTCATGAACCTGGGAATACAATGTGAAGACTCCCGCGCGGATCGGTCTTGGCACCATTGAAACGGTGCCGCTGCACGAACTGGTCTACCAACGGCTCAACCATGCCCTGATGGCGGGGCAGATCCGGCCCGGCCAGAAGCTCACGTCGCGGAAGCTTGCACAGGAACTCGGCACCAGCGACATGCCGGTGCGCGCGGCCCTTTCCAAGCTGCAGGCGCTTAAAGCGCTCGAGCAACTGCCGAACGGCTCGATGGTGCTGCCCGGTATGACGCGACAGCGCTTCGAGGACCTGACAAAAAGCCGACTGATCTGCGAGCCTGCGGCCACGCAGGCCGCGGCGGCGCTGGTCGGCAAGGTTGAGCTTCGCGCAATCCAGCGCGAATCCGTCGCGCTGACGGCGGCTGCGAAGAACGAGGATCTCGACGAATACCTGCTGCGCAACCACGCCTTCAAGTTCAGCATCTACCGGGCAAGCGGTTCGGACTCGCTGCAGTTTCTGATCGAGACGCTCTGGCTGCAGATCGGCCCCTTCCTGCGCCAGTTCGGCGCGGGCTTTGGCGGGCATCTGGCCGGCATCCTCGATCTCGATTACCACGAGGAAATCGTAGAGGCCCTCGAAAAACGCGACGGCGCGACCGCCGCGGAACTGATCCGCAAGGATATCTTCGAAGGCGCCGAATTTCTTCTCGATCATGGAGCCTTTGCGGCGGCGTGACCTTAGAGGCGGCGGCCAGAGCGAGGCCTATCGTCGTGGCATGCCGGCCGGTCGGGAGAGACGTCGCTGGGCCGCGATGCGGAACGGCGCGTTCATCGCACCATAACCCGCATAGTCGCCGCGTCGCTCGACGATCTCGAAAAAGAAACCTTCGCCGAAGGTCCGGCTGTAGATCTGGAAATATTCTCCGCGCTCGTCCCGGTCATAGAGAATGCTGGCGGCCCGCAGGGCATCGGAAAAATCCGGCTCAAGCCCAAAGCGCGCTTCCAGATCATCGTAATAGTTGCGGGAGATCGGCAGCGCCTGGAAGCCGTTTGCCGCGAGCCGGACGGCGGTGGCAAAAATGTCGTCGGTGGCAAAGGCGATGTGCTGAATGCTGGTGCCAAAGCCTTCCGCAAGGAACTTGCCGGCAAAGGTCTTGCGGTTGTCGGCGCCGTTCATGGTCACGCGGAACCTGCCCTCGCCTTCGCTTTCCAGCGCCTGGCTGCGGACCAGACCGCCCGGATCGACCACATCCACCATCGGCGCACGGCGAATGGCGAAGATCGAGCTATAGAACAGCATCCAGGTCAGCATTTCCTCGTATTGGGTGGTCTGGGCAATATGGTCGACATGCTGCAGCAGGGCCGATTGACCCGCCACCGTCGGATCCACCGGCAGGAACTCTCTCTGCCAGATGCCGGCGAGATCCTCGCTGTCATCAAGCAGATAGACGACGCCGTGGCCGACGCCGCGAATGGCAGGCACGGCAGTTTCGCCGGGTTTGCGCGGTTCGGAAAAGGCGGCGGCATCCAGCGCTGTGGCACGCGCCAGTGCATTCTGCGCATCGTCCACCTTGAGGCCGAAGGCATAGGCATTGGTCCCATGCACGGAATAGGAGGCACCGGCAAAGGTATCACCATCCGTATCCGTGTTGAGCGCGATGCGGATATCGCCTTGCGTGAAGAGGTCGACATCGCGGTTGCGGTGACGTCCGGTTCTCGCAAAGCCCAGTGTGCCAAGCAGCGCCTCCAGGACCGGCTTCTCCTCCGTAGAGGTGGTGAACTCGACAAACTCGATGCCGCGGGCCACGACGCGATCCGGCATGGCGGGAGCCTCGATGCGGATGTCCGGCTCCAGCCGCGCCACCCGGTCCATCAGGTTGACCAGCGAGCGGTGTCCATCTTCGGCAATGGCCTTGGCCGAGCCGCCGCGGAACTGGTCGTTGAAGATTTCGAGCGAGAGCGGCCCTGTATAGCCGGTCGCCGCGACGGCGCGCATGAAGTCGATAACCGGCAGGTCCCCTTCGCCCGGCATGTTGCGGAAATGGCGGCTCCAGTAGAGCAGGTCCATGTCAAACAGCGGCGCATCGGCCAGTTGCACGATGAAGATCTTGTCACCCGGAATGGCCCGGATCGAATTCGGGTCGATCTTGCGCGACAGGGTGTGGAAACTGTCGAGGATGATGCCGATATGGCTGTGGTCTGCCCGGCGAACGATTTCCCAGGCATCGCGATGGTCGTTGATGTGGCGTCCCCAGGCAAGCGCTTCGTAACCGACGCGCACGCCATGACGACGGGCAAGGTCGCCAAGCGCATGAAAATCGGCTGCGGCGCGGTCGATACCGCCGAGAGACACCGGCGAAACGTTGGAGCAGATCAGCATCAGGTCGGTGCCAAGCTCGCCCATCACCTCGAACTTGCGCTCTGCACGCTCGAAAGCTCGGCTGCGATGCGGCTCCGGCATGCCTTCGAAATCGCGGAACGGCTGAAACAGGGTAATCGCCAGGCCATGATCGGCCGCCATGCGGGCCACTTCGCGCGGCGAAGCATCATAGGTCAGAAAATCGTTCTCGAATATCTCGACTCCGGAAAATCCTGCCTTGGCAATGGCCGCCAGCTTTTCCGGAAATTCGCCGCTGATGGACACGGTCGCAATCGAGGTCTTGAGCGGCGTGCGCAGCCGTGGGGTGTCCGTGATTGCCATATTGCCATCCTTCCCGGTGTTCTGTACTGGTTGGTTAAATCGATACTATCGAATGACCGCCCCTTCGAGAAGAGACCCGATGAAGCGAACTGCCGCAGCGGTGAAGGCCAAGGATGCCAAGCCGGCGACCCGGGACCCGGAAGGCGTGCGTCGCGACATCCTGACGGTAGCCATGGAGGAGTTTTCGCAGAACGGCCTGTCGGGCGCACGCATCGACGAGATCGCGGCGCGCACGCGCACCTCCAAGCGGATGATTTACTATTATTTCGGCGACAAGGAAGGGCTTTACCGGCGGGTGCTGGAGGAGGCCTATGGCAAGGTGCGCGGCGGGGAGACCGAACTGGACCTGGAGGGGCTGGATCCTGTCGCGGCGCTGGAACGCCTCTGTCGCTTCACCTTCGAGCACCATCGGGCCAACCCCGCCTTCATCCGCATGGTCATGATCGAAAACATCCACCACGGCCGCCACATGCAGACCTCTGACGCCATTCGCGGCCTCAACCAGCCCGCAATCGAAGCACTTCAGGGTGTCTTGCGGCGCGGGCAGGCGCAGGATCTGTTCCGCAAGGGCATCGATCCGCTGGAACTGCACTGGCAGATCAGTGCTCTTTCCTTCTTCAATGTGTCGAACAGCGCCACATTCTCGCACATTTTCGGCGGCGATCTCTTTACCTCGGAAGGACAGGAGATCCTGTCCCGGCATGTGGCCGAGATGGTGCTGCGCTATGTGCTCCGCCCGGATCATCTCAGCGCGATCGGGAAAACCGATTGATGAGGTGGCGCAGCGCCAGTTCGTAACCTTCCGTCCCGAAGCCGGCCAGAACACCATCAGCCCGCGTCGATACGTAGGAGTGGTGCCGGAAGACCTCACGCTTGTGGATGTTGGAGATATGCACTTCGAAGACCGGGCCCTCGAAGGTGTTGAGCGCATCGAGAATTGCGACCGACGTGTGCGTGAAGGCGCCCGGATTGATGATGATTCCGGCGGCCTCGGTGCGCGCGGCATGGATCCAGTCGATCAGTTCATATTCACGGTTGCTCTGGGCAAAGAAGAGAATGTGCCCCGCCGCTTCGGCGAGTGTCCGGCAGCGCGCCTCGATATCGGCCAGCGTATCGCGGCCATAGATTTCCGGCTGACGTTGGCCCAGCAGGTTCAGGTTCGGGCCATTGAGAATGTAGACGAGGCTCATCGTGGCGTCTCCACGGCACAAAGTTCGTGGAAATGCCGCGTCATCCGCTCCGCGTCCGGTTCGCGACCGCAAAACAGACGGAAGGCGCCAACGGCCTGGTAAACGGTCATGCCCCCGCCCGGCAGGGTTCGGCAGCCCTTTGCCGCAGCCGTTGCCAGGAGTTCGGTGATCAGCGGCACGTAGACGATATCGGCCACCCAGTGGCGCGGCTCAAGCAAGGCCGGTTCCACGGGAATGCCGGGATGGGCCAGCATGCCGACCGGCGTGGCATTGATGAAGCCGTCGGCCCATGGCAGCGATTGCGCCGGATCGTCAACAGCAAAGGCGCGTTCCGCACCAAAGCGCAGGTTCAGTTCCGCGGCCAGGGCCTCGCCCCTGTGGCGGTCCTGATCAAAGATGTCGAGATGGCCAACGCCAAGCTTCAGCGCCGCATGGGCAACGGCCACTCCTGCACCGCCGGCGCCGGCCAGAAGCACGCGCCCCTTCGCCACATCAGGAAGGCCTCGCGCCACGTTTTCATAAAAACCGTACCAGTCTGTATTGTGGCCGATGCGCCGTCCCTCTTGGAAGACGACGGTGTTGACGGCGCCCAGCATGCGGGCGTCATCAGACAGTTCATGCAGCAGCGGTATGACCGCCTGCTTGAAGGGATGCGTGATATTCGTGCCGCAGAAGCCTCGACCTTCCAGTTCGTCGAGAAGGTCCGGCAGCGCGCTGTCGGGCAGATTGCGGGCGGTCACGTCCACCAGTTCGTAGAGATAATCGAGGCCATGGGCTGCCCCTTCCTGCATGTGGAGCGCCGGCGATTTGGAAAGCTGGATCCCTGCGCCGATCAGGCCGACGCGAAACGAGGTTTGCTGTGTCATGGTCCCATGCCGTTCAGGCGGAGTGGATCGAAGGGGCGCGTGCGCGCTTCCTCAGTGGTGTGCGAGGATTTCACCCAGGAAGGCACGCGTGCGCTGATGCTGCGGATTGCGGAAAAACTCTTCGGGCGGGCCTTCCTCGATGATTTCGCCGGAGGCCATGAACACCACACGATCGGCCACCTGGCGGGCAAAGCCCATTTCATGGGTGACGCAGATCATCGTCATGCCGTCGCGCGCGAGACCGATCATGGTGTCGAGCACTTCCTTGACCATTTCCGGATCGAGCGCCGAGGTCGGCTCGTCGAACAGCATTGCCTTAGGCTCCATGCAGAGCGCCCGCGCGATCGCTGCCCGCTGCTGCTGCCCGCCGGAAAGCTGGGCCGGATATTTGTCCGCCTGGTCGAGAATGCGCACCCGTTCCAGATATTTGCGTGCGGTGGCTTCGGCCTCGGCCTTTGCCATCTTCTTCACCCGCATGGGGGCGAGGATGCAGTTTTCCAGAATGGTCATGTGCGGGAAGAGATTGAAACTCTGGAACACCATGCCCACCTCGCGCCGCACCGCATCGACGGTACTGGCGGAATGGTTGAGCACCGTGCCTTCCACGGTAATCTTCCCCTCCTGGATCTCCTCCAGATGATTGATACACCGGATCAGGGTGGATTTTCCCGATCCGGACGGGCCGCAAAGGACGATTTTCTCGCCCTTCGCCACCGTCAGATTCACGCTCCTGAGCGCGTGATAGGCTCCATACCACTTGCCGACGCCCTCGAGCGCAATCAGTGGGACATGCTGGGAGACGGATTGCGGCATGGAAACCTCCGCTTACTTGACCGTGAAGGGGATGTCCGGGAGCGAGTCCGGGAAGGCCGGCACATCGCGCTTCATCCACTTGGCATAGATCTTGGCGAGCGTGCCATCGGCCTTGATCTTGTCGATGAAGGTGTTGACGGACTCGTTCCAGTCCTTCTCGCCCGGACGGGTGCCGGCGCCGTTGTAGAGCGTCGTGAGATCGAACTTGGATTCGTACTTGCCAGCGGCAGCCGCGTTCAGGCGGTCGCCGTAGAACTGGTTGCCGCCGACGGCTTCCACCTGACCGGCAATGAGGGCCTGGATGTTGGCGGCATCATCGTCGAAACGCAGGATATTGGCGGTTTTCGCGCCGGCGGTCAGAGAGGTGTCCATTGCGCTCGACTTCGGAACGCCGACATTCATCCCCTTCAGGTCGTCGTATCCGGCAATCTTCTTGTCTTTCGGGCCATAGACCGAGAGAACGTTACCGGCATAGGGCTTGGAATACTGGATGGTCTTGGCGCGCTCGGCCGTCATGCCCATCGTGGCGAAGAGCACATCGACCTTGCCTGTCAGCAGGGCCGGAATGCGGTTTGCGACCGCGAGCGGAACGAATTCCACCTTGACGCCAAGGCTGTCGGCGAAAGCCTTGCCGATATCGGCATCGAGTCCGTCCTGTACGCCGCTCGAGTTGACGAAGCCCCAGGGGGAGTTGTCGCCCTGGATGCCGATGACAACCTTGCCCTTCGACTTGGCTTCGGCGACCGTGCCGGCGAAGGCGTCGGTTGCCTGGATCGCCGGCAGAGCGGCAACGCAGGCCGCCAGCGCAAGCAGGCTGCGGCGGGTGATCTTGCGGAATTCCTTCATCTTTTGCTCCTCCTTAACAAAGCTGATGAACGGTTAACGGGATGCTGTCTGCAGGCTGCGCTCGGCGCGGGCGCCCCAGAGCGACAGCGGCCAGCAGATCAGGAAATAGATAAGGCCGACGATGGCGAAGACGGTCAGCGGGCGGAATGTCTGGTTGGAGACGATCTGGCCAGCGCGTGACAGTTCCACGAAGCCGACGATGGCGGCGAGCGAGGTGCCCTTGATCAACTGCACGAGGAAGCCGATGGTCGCCGGCAGCGCGATCTTGAGCGCCTGCGGCAGGATGACGTCGCGGACACGCGAGACATAGTGCAGGCCAAGCGCCTTGGCGGCCTCCGTCTGCCCCTTCGGCACGGCCTGGATGCCGCCCCGCCAGATCTCACCCAGAAAGGCGCTGGCATGCAGGGTAAAGGCAATGGCAACAGCGAGCCAGGCATCGACATCCAGCCCGACGAGTGCCACGCCGTAATAGACGACGAACAGCTGCATCAGGAGCGGCGTTCCCTGGAAGACGGCAATATAGCCGGCCGTGGCGCGCTGGAGGACCTGGCTCTCCGCCGTGCGCGCGAGGGCCACCAGGAGGCCGAACACGCCACCGCCGATGAAGCCGATCAGGGTCAGCGCCAGCGTCCACTTCAGACCCTGCAGGAGGAAGTACAATTCGTTGAAGCCGATCGACGCCATGTCTTGTCCTCACTTGACCGGATAGCTGAAGGAGAGGCGGTTGATGATGGCAAAAACGCCCATCATCAGCGAGGAAATCACCAGATAGAGCAGGGTGATCGAGAAATAGACCTCGAAGGAGCGGAAGGTATCCGCCTCGATCTTCTGGGCCACGGAGGTCAGTTCATAGGCGGCAATCGAGGTGCAGACCGAGGTCGTCAGCGTCAGCATGATGAACTGGCTGGTCAGTGATGGATAGACCGCCCTCAGCGCCGGCTTCAAAACGATGAAGCGGAAGATCTGTGCCTTGTGCAGGCCAAGCGCCAGCCCCGCCTCCACCTGCCCCTTCGGAATGGCATCCACCCCGCCGCGAATGATTTCGATGGCATAGGCGCCGCCGTTGAGGGCAAGCGCGATGATGGCCGTGACGGTCGGATTGAGGCGGATGCCGAACTGCGGCAGCGCGAAAAAGATGAAGAAGATCTGCACGAGGAAGGGCGTGTTGCGGATAACCTCGACAAACGCAATCACCGCAGCGCGCAGCGGCCGGATGGTCGAGCGCCGGGCTATGACGCCCAGAATGCCGATGATCGTCGCAAGCGACATGCCGGCGATCGCAAGGCCGATCGTCGACAGGCAGGCCAGCAGCAGTTCGGGAAGTCGCTCCACGACGGCCGAGAAATCCAGGCTGTATGACATCAATCCTCCCGGCCCGTCCGGGGATGCCGGCGATGAACGTCGCCTCCCCTCGGGTCCCCAATCCTCCCTGCGTCTCCGGCCGCACTCACGGCGGCATCTGAAGACAGGAATGTTTGTACCAGTTAGTTCATAATGTGGTCAACAGGTTTGACGTCTGTCAGGTCGGTGATTTTCGGTTCTTGCGGAAACAGATGGTGGAGGGTGACAGCGCCGGCATGCCGGCTCCCAGCTGTGAAAGCGCGGCTGCTGAATAAATGCAGGCGCGCATGGCCCCCTTTGGCTTCTGTCGAGCCTCGGTGGGTACCGAAGGTCTCATGGGCACCCGCTTCGCATTGCGCGTCCTGAAAGACGGTCGCTGCTGCGTCAGGCGCCGACCATGCTCATCGATCGTCCCGTGCCCTATGTGGAGAGGCATATGATCGATGTGAAAAGAAATGGCGGCAACCGGGGTGCCGCCATGCTTCATCTCAGGCGCAAGCCGTGCGCGGGTGGCGCCGGTCAGCTTCTGACCACGCCCTTTTTAAGGATGATGTTTCCATAAAGGCGAGTTTCTCCGGTCTGGACGATGGCGAAGCAGTCGCGGGCGCGGGCGTAGAAGGCGTGTCGCTCCAGCGTGCCGCAGGCGCCGCGCTCGCCAACCAGTGCACGCAGTTCGGCGACCGCCGGCGGTACGTCCTCGGGGCTGCCGACCACCTCCATCGTGAAGACGGGAACATCGACGAAATCGTCGAGTGGCAGCACGGTCAGGATTGCCCGCGTCGCCTCCGTCACGCTGATTCCGTCCAGACGCACCAGCCGACGCGCATTGGTCGTACCCGGAAAATTTGCGTCGACAATGGCGATTTCATCGCCATGGCCCATGGCGCGCAGCACATGCAGCAGGTCCGGAGACAGAAGCGGGTCGATGTTGATAAGCATAAAGAAAATCCTCCCTGATGGCCTTCAGGCCAAAGCGCGCGCACACTACCGCATTGTCTTAAAAACGGGAACGGCTGGCGCATAAAATATAAGGCGTCAATTCAATGGGTTAGGTGGTTGTCATCTCAGGCGCGCTGTTGTCTGCCAGGCCCAGGCGCAAGATAACCTCCCTGCTGGGGCTAAGCCTCAAACGGTCCCAAGCGAGCGGATCTTGCCAACGAGATCTGTTGCCAGACGCAGCGACGCGCCGCAGGCCACCGCCAAGGAGGGCAACAGCAGCCATTCCAGCGTCCAGGCAGCACCCGAACGCTCCTGCTCGTGGACCAGCGCATGATGCATGCCCGACATCTGCACGGCGTTGAAGCGCGCAAGGGACACGAGCGCTTCGGCGGCCACCGGGTTCTGCTTGTGGGCCATGGCAGACGAACCGCCGCCGCCGGACAGGCTGATCTCGCCGCCCATCTGCGCCAGCAGCGCGACGTCCTGTCCAAACTTGCCAAGACTGCCGGAAATGCGCGAAAAGAGGTCGGCGACTTCTACCAGGCGGTCACGCTGGCTCTGCCATTGGGGAACATCGGCGAGCCCAAGTTCTGCGGCGAGCCCTGCCCTCACCGCTGCAGCCTTGTCCGCCAGCCTGTCCAGCGTCCCGGCAGCGCCGCCGAACTGCAGCGGCAGGCGGGCGGCGAGGATCGACTGGGCCTGCACCGCATGGCGTTGCAGAGGATCGGACCAGGAGCGAATGCGATCGGAGACCGTGATCGGGATCGCCGCCTGCATACGGGTATGCCCCATCAGCCGACGGTCGCCATGGGCCTGGTCGAGGGCGTGAAAGGCTGCAACCAGATCGTCAAGCCTTTGCCGGTGCAGGGACAGCACGGAGGAGAGCCGCAGCATCAGGCTGGTGTCGATGACATCCTGACTGGTGGCACCCACATGGACATGGGCGGCGTCCTCGCCGCCCACGGCCGATCGCAACTGCTTGACCAGTTCTGCAACCACCACCCCATCACGCGCGACGCCCTCGCGCAGACCGTCCATATCGGGCCAGAAACGGCCCATTTGATCGGCAATGCGGCGCGCTACGTCTGCCGGAATGACGCCCGCCCGCCCTTCCGAAAGCGCCAGCGCGCGTTCGAAAGCCAGCATTGCCTTGATGTCGGCACCGGCGCGAAAGAAGGCACCGGTCTCCTCGTCACCGAGAAGACCGGACAGGAAGGGGTGGTCGAATGCGGAAATGGCCAAGGCTGCCTCAGATGTCGAAGAACACGGTTTCGTTTTCGCCCTGAAGATAGATATCGAAGGTTACCGTATTGCCTTCGCGCTTGCCGATAAGGGTCGGCACGCGTACGCGGTGCTCTATGCGGTTGAGCACCGGGTCCTCCGCATTGGCGGCCTCCTCGTCGGAGAAGTACATGCGCGTATGAAGGCCGATATTAATCCCGCGCGCAACGATCCACAGCGTGACATGCGGTGCCATCAACCTGCCGTCATTGAACGGTATGCGGCCCGGCTTGATCGTCTCGAACACGAATTCGCCTGTCGCCATGTCCGCCGGGCATCGCCCCCAGCCGAAGAAGTTCGGATCGGCCTTGCCGCGTGTTTCCGACGGGCTGTTGTAATAACCATCGGCATCCGCCTGCCAGATTTCCACGAGCGCGTCGCGCAACGGCGTGCCGGACCCGTCGATCACCCGCCCCCTGATGGTGATGCGCTCGCCACGGGTCTTGTCGTTGCACAGCGGTCCGGAACCGAGATCCGTCTCGTAGACGCCGTGGATGCCCGTGAAGTTCGGCGTGCAGCCGATATGGACATAGGGCCCTGCCGTCTGCGACGGGGATTCCTTGAGGTAGTTGAGCGGCTGAACCATGGTCAGTTGCCCTCCTTGCGGTTCTCGAAGAAGGTGGAGCGGCGACCACGCAGAACGATGTCGAACTTGTAGGCGCGCATATCCATCGGGATGGTGTTGTTCATGTCGAGCGGCGCGACGAGGCGCTTGATCGCCTCCTCGTCCGGGATCGTCTTGACGATCGGACAAATCCAGATCAGCGGATCACCTTCGAAATACATCTGCGTGATCAGGCGCTGGGCAAAGCCGTGGCCGAAGATCGAGAAGTGGATATGCGCCGGGCGCCAGTCATTGACGCCATTCGGCCATGGATAGGGGCCGGGCTTGATCGTGCGGAACCAGTAATAGCCGTTCTCGTCAGTCACGCAGCGCCCGAAGCCGCCGAAATTCGGATCGAGGGCCGCGAGATAGGTTTCCTTCTTGTGGCGATAGCGACCGCCGGCATTGGCCTGCCAGAACTCCACCAGCGCGCCGGCCACGCCCACGCCACGCTCGTCCAGCACGCGGCCATGGACAAGGATGCGCTGGCCGATCGCCATCTCGCCGGGCTTGGCATAGTTGACGATCAGGTCGTTGTCGAACTCGTTGATCATGTTGTGGCCGAAGACCGGGCCGGTGACTTCGCTCTTGGTCCCTTCCAGCGAGATCAGGGCGCGCTGGGGCGAGCGCAGCACCGAGGTCTTGTAGCCGGGGGTCAAGGCTGGCGGATGCATGGCCCGGTCGCGGGCAAAGAAACCGCCTGTTTCAGGCAAGGCATTCTTCATTTCGTGTCCTCCTCAGTGTCCTGAGATGCTTCCATCTCGGCATAGACTGATTTTGCGATCTTGAACGCATGGTTGGCTGCCGGAACGCCGGCATAGATGGCGACGTGAAGAAGTGCTTCGCAGATGTCTTCC
This sequence comes from Rhizobium sp. RU35A, assembly GCF_900156005.1. Taxonomy (NCBI): domain Bacteria; kingdom Pseudomonadati; phylum Pseudomonadota; class Alphaproteobacteria; order Hyphomicrobiales; family Rhizobiaceae; genus Rhizobium; species Rhizobium sp. RU35A. The sequence goes on from NZ_FTMR01000003.1 coordinate 156,800, forward strand.
TTCGTCGCGCCCGTATTCGCCGTGGCACGAATATGCATCGCCACCTCCTCGTGCTGGCCGAGGGCGGCAAGAAGCGCGATGGTGACAATGGACCGCTCGCGTTTCGAAAAATGGGGGCGGGACCAGACGGTGCCCCAGGCCCCTTCCGTGATCATCTCCTGGAACGGGCGATCGAACGGCGTCTCGTTCGCAATCGCTCGGTTCACATGGGCATCGCCCAGCACCGAGCGGCGGGTCGTCATGCCCTGGCGGTAGCGTTCCGAGGCAACGGACTGGTCAGCCATGTCTAGTCTCCAGGCAGGTCTGCAATGAAGGTACGCAGAAGGGTGATGAATTTTTCGGGCGTTTCCACGCAAGGGATATGTGCTGCCCCGGCAATCACGGCAAAGCGGGCGCCCGGCACGAGATCGGCGAGCGAACGTACGAGATCGGGCGGTGTCGAGCCATCCTGGTCTCCCACCACGCAGAGGGCGGGAACCGCAACATTGCGCGCCACCTCGGTGAAGTCTGCATCGCGGATCGCCGCACAGGTGCCCGCATAGCCAAGCTTCGGCTGGCGCACGAGCATGGTGCAGTAGCCCTGATAGGCGGCATTGTCCGCAGAGCGATAGGGGGACGTGAACCAGCGCGACATGATTGGTTCGAGAATGCTCTCGATCCCGCCCTCCATCACCGCATCGATACGGGTCTTCCAGAATTCAGGCGTGCCGATCTTGTGCGCGGTATCGGCGAACAGGATGGCGCGCACGAGATCTGGCCGGCTCTGGTACAGACCGAGCGCAATCAGGCCGCCGACCGACAGGCCGCAGACGATCACGCTGGTGAGGCCATAGTGATCGAGAAGGCCGGCCAGATCCTGCGAAAACTCCTCGATCCGGTAGGGCGGCGAGCCGAGATCCGACAGGCCGTGGCCGCGCTTGTCGAAAGTGAGGATCGTAAAATCATCGCGCAGTACGGCGACGACCGCATCCCAGATGCGCCGATCGGTGCCGAGCGAATTGATGAAACAGAGCGCCGGCTTGCCGCTACCGAGACCATGAATGTCATGGCTCAGCACCACGTCGCCGATCCTGAGAAATTGCATGATGTGTTCCTCCGTTGCCTTTATTGCATCTCCAAAATGGTTAGGTAAAATGACATTTCAGCGCTTCATCGTTAACCTAAGAGTTATGTATTGATTGGCTCCCGCGTCAAATACCGGCATCTGCACACCTTCGTGGAGGTGGCGCGGCAGAAGAGCGTGGTGAAGGCTGCCGACGTTCTGCATATCAGCCAGCCGGCGGTGACGAAGACGATCCGCGAACTGGAAGACGCCCTCGGCGTATCGCTTTTCGAACGCGACGGTCGCGGCATCCGGCTGACGCGGCCGGGCGAGGTGTTTCTGCGCCATGCCGGCGCCTCGCTGACCGCCCTGCGGCAAGGTATTGATTCTGTCTCTCAGGAACTGCTCGACAATGTTCCGCCGGTACGCGTTGGCGCGCTTCCGACCGTCTCCACCCGTATCATGCCAAGGGCCATGGCGCTGTTCCTCGATGAGCAGACGCGCAGCCGCATCAAGATCGTTACCGGTGAAAATGCCGTTCTGCTGGAGCAGTTGCGGCTTGGGGAACTGGATCTTGTTGTCGGACGACTGGCAGCGCCTGAGAAAATGACCGGCTTCTCCTTCGAGCATCTGTATTCGGAGCAGGTGCTGTTCGTGGTCCGCGCCGGCCATCCGCTCTTGTCCGGCGGCTCGGTCTACGCGGGGCTGGCGCACTACCCGGTTCTGATGCCGACGCGGGGCTCGATCATCCGCCCGGTGGTGGAGCAGTTCCTGATCGCCAACGGCGTGGCCAGCCTGCCGACGCAGGTGGAGACCGTCTCCGACGCCTTCGGCCGCGCCTTCGTGCGCATGAGCGATGCGATCTGGATCATTTCGAGTGGTGTCGTCGCGGGCGACATTGTCGATGGAATGCTGGCGGCATTGCCGATCGATACCAGCGAAACCAAGGGCCCGGTGGGGCTGACGCTACGCACCGATATGCCTCCCTCGCTGCCGCTCTCGATTCTCATGCAGACCATCCGGCAGGCGGCGGCTGAGGTTGTGTCGTCCGGGTAACGCTCAGCCTGTCCGCCGTCCAGCCTGCTCCAGCGCAAACAGCACAACGCCCAGTACGCCGAGCCCGGCGCCGACACTGGCGGTGCCCGTCCAGCCACCCCAGTGATAGGTGAGTGTGCCGAGCGTCGAGCCGAAGGCGCCGCCGATGAAGGCGGAGGTCATGTAAATGGCGTTGAGGCGGCCGCGCTTTTCGGGGGCGATGGCGAAGATGATGCGCTGGCTGACAATCTGGTTGGCCTGCACCGCAGCATCTATCAGCACGGCCGACATCGCGAGCAGAACCAGCGCACCGGCCATCACCGCATAGCCGCTGACGGCGAAGAAGACGGCTAGCCCCACCATGGCCGTCGCGGACAGGACAAGCCCGAGGCCACGATCGGCCAGACGTCCGACGATGGGAGCGGCCAGCGCACCGCCGGCACCCGCCAGCGCGAACAGACCGATCTGGTGCTGACTGAGGGCAAAGCGCTCGGACAGCGCAAAAGGGATTGCCGTCCAGAACAGGTTGAAGGCGCAGAAGATGATCGCCTGATAGGCGGAGCGCCAGCGCAGCACCGGTGTTTCGCGCAGCAACGTGCCCATCGAGGCGATCACCTGATGATAGCGCATGCGGCTTTCCGGCGCCTGTTTTGGCATCATCCGGAACAGCGCGAGGCCGATGGCAGCCATCAGGGCGGCAGAGAGGAAGAAGATCGCCCGCCAGCCGAAGGTGCCTGCGACGAACAGTGACACGGGCCTTGCCAGCATGATGCCGGTCAGCACCGCCGCCATCACGTTGCCGACGACGCGGCCGCGCTTTTCCACCGGCACCTTGTGCGCGATGAAGGGGATCAGTACCTGCGCACCGGTGGAGCAGACGCCGATGAGGAAGGAGAACAGAAAGAAGGGTACGACGGAGGTCGACAGCCCCATGCCGATCAGGCCGATCAGCGTGATGCTCAGCGTCACCAGCACCAGGCGGCGGTTTTCCACCAGATCCGCCAGAGAGACGAGGAAAAACAGCCCGATGCCATAGCCGATCTGGGTTGTCGAGGTGAGCGCGCCCGCCAGATCCGGATCGATGCCGAGTTCGCCGGCGATTTCCCGCACCAGGGGCTGCGCGTAATAGATATTGGCCACCAGCGAGCCGGCGGCCAGTCCGATCGTGGCAATGAGGGCCGTGGACGGTCCCTCCGTGGAACCGTCGGCCCCGGTAGGATGCGGATCGGACATGAAAACTCCTGAACGAGACGGGACTGCAAGCGGCGGCGGGATCTTGCGATGACGCCTGCTATGCAGGTTGATCTGCTGCCTGTCGATGGCTTTTCCACGGCAGGATCAGCGAAGACCGGAAGGGCAATCACCGGAGGCAAAACGCGGCATCGGGGCGGGACTTTCATCCCGCCCCGATGTTTCTGGGATGCGATCAAGCCGCGGGAAGCGTCGCCATGTCGATCACGAAGCGGTAGCGCACATCGCTTCTGATCACGCGCTCGTAGGCCTCGTTGATATCCTTGATGTCGATCCGTTCAATATCGGCGGTGATGTCGTGCTTGCCGCAGAAATCCAGCATTTCCTGGGTTTCCTTGATCGAGCCGATCATCGAGCCGGAGAGGCTGCGGCGACCGGGGATCAGCGCGAAGGCATGCACCGGTACCGGGTTTTCCGGAGCGCCGACCAGCACCATGGATCCGTCGACCTTGAGCAGGTTGAGATAGGCGTTCCAGTCGATACCGGCACTGACCGTGCAGATGATGAGGTCGAAGGTGCCGGCGAGCTTGGTGAAGGTTTCGGCATCCGAGGTTGCGTAGTAATCCTTGGCGCCGAACTTCAGGCCGTCGTCCTTCTTGGAGAGCGACTGGCTGAGCACCGTGATGTCTGCACCCATGGCGGCGCCGATCTTGACGCCCATATGGCCGAGACCACCCATGCCGACGATGGCCACCTTCTTGCCAGGGCCGGCCTTCCAGTGGGCGAGCGGCGAATAGAGCGTGATGCCGGCGCAGAGCAGCGGCGCTGCCTTGTCCAGCGGCAGATTGTCCGGAATGGACAGCACATAGCCTTCCTTGACGACGATCGAATCCGAATAGCCGCCATAGGTCGGCGTTTCGCCATCGGCTTCCACGTCGTTATAGGTCTGGACGAGACCCGGCATGTAATGTTCGTTGTCGAGATCGCGCGTCTGGCAATGGATGCAGGAATCGACGAAGCAGCCGACGCCGACATGGTCGCCGACCTTGAACTTCGTCACATTGGCACCGACGGCGGTGACGACACCGGCAATCTCGTGGCCGGGAACCATGGGAAAACGGGAATTGCCCCACTCATTGCGGGCCTGGTGGATGTCCGAATGGCAGACGCCGGAATATTTGATGGAGATGACGACATCGTCCTCGCGCGGCTCCCGACGCTCGAACGTGAACGGTTCGAGGGGCTTGGACGCATCCGTTGCCGCATAGCCTCGTGCAATAGCCATGGTCATGACCTTCTGATCTGAGTGAAAATGGGGTGCTGCTTCGCGAGTGGAAGCAGCACGGACCATAACGCAGGAGAGGCCGGGCCGGTTTGTTTGATCCGCCGGATTTCTTGCACGATCCTCCGGCGGATCGCTTCTGCTCGTTTCAAAGTGGCAGGCCGACGTAGTTTTCCGCCATGGCTGTGGAAGCAGCTACGGAGTGAGTGAGGTAATCGAGCTCGGCCTCCTGGATCTTCTGGCCGAAATCGCCCGTATCGGGGAAGCGGTGCATCAGCGTGGTCATCGACCAGGAAAAACGAACCGATTTCCAGACGCGTTTCAGGGCGCGCGCCGAATAGGTATCGATGCCTGCGCTTGAATGATCGCCATAATAGTCGCGCAGACCCTCAAACAGGTAGTGAACGTCGCTGGCAGCGAGATTGAGCCCCTTGGCGCCGGTTGGCGGCACGATATGCGCGGCATCGCCCACCAGGAACATCCGGCCGAAGCGCATGGGTTCGGCGACGAAGGAGCGCAGCGGCGCGATCGACTTTTCGAAAGAGGGGCCGACCACCATGGCTTCCGCGTGATGGGCCGGCAGGCGGCGGCGTAATTCGTCGAAGAAGCGTTCGTCCGACCAGTTCTCCACCTTGTCGTCCAGCGTGCACTGCACGTAGTAGCGGCTGCGTGTTTCCGACCGCATCGAGCAAAGCGCAAAGCCGCGCGGGTGGTTTGCATAGATCAGTTCGTGGCTGACGGGCGGAATTTCGGCCAGCACGCCAAGCCAGCCGAACGGATAGATCTTTTCGAAATTCTGGATGGCCCCTTCCGGCACGGATTTGCGGCTGACCCCGTGGAACCCGTCGCAGCCCGCGATGAAATCGCAATCGATGCGGTGGGTTACGCCATCCTTCTCATAGGTGACATAAGGGTTCTCGCCATCGAAATCATGCGGATGGACATGGCCTGCCTCGTAGATTGTTTGGGCACCGGATGCTTCGCGTGCATCCATCAGATCGCGGGTGACCTCCGTCTGACCGTAGACCATGACGCGCTTGCCCGTCAGGGCAAAGAGATCAATGCGATGATCGCGCCCGTCGAAGGCGAGCGAATAGCCGTCATGCGGCAGTCCTTCGGCATGCATGCGGGCGCCCGCGCCAGCCTCGTCCAGCAGGCCGACGGAGCCCCATTCCAGCACGCCGGCCCGCACGCGGCCGAGGATGTAGTCCTTCGACACACGATCGAGGATGATGTTGTCGATGCCGGCCCGCGTCAGGAGCTGGCCAAGAAGAAGTCCGGCAGGGCCGGAGCCGATGATGGTGACCTGGGTGCGCATGTTCGTCCTCCCGAATTTGCATTTTGTCAGGCGGAGACTGCGGCAGAGAGGCATCCGGAACAATGGACATTTCGGCCAGCTTCTGGGACATTTTGACCATGTTGCGGAGGAGACGATATGGCGGCAGGCATACCCACCTACAGCCTTTATGGAGAGGAAGGTGGCGAACAACGCGAATTTTGGGTGCATTGCGAGACAATCGCGGCGCGCAGCAGCGGATATCGCTGGGAAATCGGCTTGCACCGCCATGAGAGCTTCCTGCAATTTTTGTACATTCGAACCGGATCGGGGGATGCAATCCTGCCGGCAGGAACGGTCGTGCTTCAGCCGCCTTGTGTAATTGCGGTACCGCCCGGGCCTGTGCATGGCTTCCGCTTTTCACCCGATATAGACGGGCTGGTGGTGACGCTGGTGCCGGATCGGCTGGGGCCCGGCGCAGACAATGCCGGGCCGCTGGCCGCCTTTGCCGATCCCCTGGTGCTGGCACTTGATGCAACGGCCGCCGACACGGCCTATCTGGAAACGACCTTCTTCCGCATCGCCGCCGAATATGCGGAGCAGCGGTCGGCACGCGAGCAAATGCTGGAGGCGCATGTGGCGACCGTGCTTGTGATGCTCGGCCGACTGCTCGCACCCGCCCTGCCCGAGGCGCTGCCGGATGTGAATTCTGCCCGCGTCAGATCACTGAATGACCTCATCCTGAAGCACCATCGCGCGCAATGGACGGTGGAGGATTACGCGCGACGACTGGGATTGTCTCCCACGCATCTCAGCCGCACGGTCCGGCAGGTGACAGGTCGTACCGTGCATGACCTGATCATGGAGCGCTCCATGGAGGAGGCCCGGCGCGCGCTGCTGTTTACCGGCCACAGCGTGCAGCACATTGCCGAAAACCTCGGCTATTCCGATCCCGCCTATTTTTCCCGCTGCTTTCGCCGGCAGATCGGCATGACGCCCCGTGCCTGGCGCGAGGAGGAACGCGCCCGAATGCGGAACAAACAGCCGGATCCCGATGTTTAGAGAGCGTCCCGAAACGGCATGAACGTAACGGGACTGGGACATGGAAACGGCAGACGGAAACAGATCTCCCCCTCGGGCAGGTCTGTTTCCGGCACCCGATACGGCGGAGACGGCAATGAGCGAGCACCTGCAGGAGGCGTCAAGCAACGGCAAGCTGGAGGTTGGCGGAGGCCAGTCGGAGGTGGGCTACAAGCTGGTCGCCACCCGTGAGCACGACGAAGCCGTCCGCGTCCGCATCAGCGTCATGGCGCCGCGCGACTGGCTGCTGAAGCAGGGCTTTCGCCATGAGGGAATGCTAGTGCGCCAGAGCGGCGAACGGCTTCCCGTGACCTTCGACGGCGAACTGGACGTGTCCGACAACATCTCCGTCACGCTCGGCGCCAGCGACATCATCTGCCCTTCCATCGAGGTCGCGCGGGAGAAATTTCCCGAACTGGGAAAGGTGGCGGGGTAAGGTCGACCATTTCCAGCCAGAGCCCTCGCAGGCGAGGTACCGGCTCCTTGGTGAAATCGTCAAGCCGCATCGGATTGCTTGGAGTATCTTTCTCCCCGGCCCCTTTTTACCGAAAACGGGGGTGACGCTGCATCAGAATGTCCTAGGTTGACGAGGCAGATGCAGTCTCTCGAGGAGGAACCATGACCGACGCCGCCCGTCCGAACCCCGCGGTCAATCAGGAGCGCCACTGGTGGCATTCCTCGACCGTCTACCAGATCTATCCGCGCAGCTTCTCCGATTCGAACGGCGATGGCATCGGCGACATTCCGGGCATGATCGAGCGGCTGGATTATCTGGAAGAGCTCGGCATCGACGTGATCTGGCTGTCGCCGATCTACACCTCGCCGATGGACGACAACGGTTACGATATTGCCGATTATCAGGATATCGCGCCGGAATTCGGCACGCTTTCCGATTTCGACCGCCTGGTGGCTGAGGCGAAAGCGCGTGGCATCGGCATCGTGCTGGACCTTGTCGTCAACCACACCTCGGATGAACACCTCTGGTTTGCCGAAGCCTGCAAGGGGCGCGACAACCCGTTCCGCGACTTCTATGTGTGGCGCGATCCCGCCCCGGATGGGGGCGTGCCGAACGAGCTTGCCTCCTATTTTGGCGGCTCGGCCTGGGAATTCCATGCGCCCAGTGGCCAGTATTATCTGCACCTCTTCTCCCGCCGGCAGCCGGATCTCAACTGGGAAAATCCGAAGGTGCGCGCCGAAGTCCATCGGATGATGAACTGGTGGCTGGATCGCGGCATTGCCGGCTTTCGTATGGACGTGATCGACCTGATCGGCAAGCAGGTGGATGCGAAGATCACCAGCGATGGCCCGCATCTGCATGATTACCTTCAGGACATGCACCGCGAAACACTGGCAGGTCGCGACGTGCTGACGGTGGGCGAAACCTGGAGCGTCACCCCCTCCTCCGCGCTTCTCTATTCAGGCCGGGCACGCGGCGAACTCTCCATGGTCTTCCAGTTCGAGCATGTGACGCAGCGCTGGGACGAAACCTATGGCAAGTGGCGCTCGAAGCCCGCCGATCTGGTGGCGCTGAAGGCCGTATTTTCCAAGTGGCAGCGGGCGTTGTCGGAGGATGGCTGGAACTCGCTGTTCTGGGGCAATCACGATCTGCCACGCGCCGTTTCCCGTTATGGCGACGACACGGCGTTTCCGGTGGCGTCGGCCAAGACGCTTGCGACCGTTCTGCATCTGATGAAGGGCACGCCCTATATCTATCAGGGCGAGGAAATCGGTATGACCAATGTGCCATTCCAGTCAATCGACCAATACCGCGACATCGAGACGCTCAACATGTATCTGCTTCAGACGGAGACGGGCCTTTCGCCGGAGGCCTTCATTCGTGGTGCCAACGAGAACAGCCGTGACAATGCGCGTACGCCCATGCAGTGGACCGGTGGTGCCCACGGTGGCTTCACCACAGGCACGCCGTGGATCGAGGCGAATCCCAACCATGTGACAATCAACGCCGAAGCGGCGGTTGCCGAGGAAACCTCCGTCTTCCACCATTACCGTCGGCTGATTGCGCTGCGCAAAACCCATGACGTGATCGTCTATGGTCACTACCAGTCCTGGCTCGACCAGCATCCGCAGGCCTTCGTCTACACGCGCAGCCTCGGCGAGGAACGCCTGACAGTGATTGCCAACATGTCGTCCGAGCCGCTGTCGCTGGAACTGCCGGATGAAATTGTGGGCGAAGGTGAACCCCTGATCTGGACGCATGAGCCGATCACGGCGATCGGCCAAAGCCTGCAATTGGCGCCCTGGGAATCCTTCGGGCTACTGCTCCGCAGGTAAACGCGCTGTCGTCCAACCGTCGGAAAGCGTCAGCGGCGCACCGACAGCCAGGCCCGCCAGCCGCCGTGTTCGCTGATGTCCTCGGCGGTCACGGTGGCCGCTGCCTCGACCAGAAAGCCCTTTGCTTCCGTTCCGTCGGCCAGCGAAATGACGCCCATCGAAAGCGGCGCGCCAAGCCCTGCCGCCAGCGCCCCAAAGGCATCGCGCTCCAGCGACCAGACCTCGGTTTCCACCGGAATTCCCTCTCCCCGCCCGACGCGCAGCAGGCCGGGACGTGCGGGGAGCGGCGAGGATAGCGCAAACAGGCGATAGTCAGGCACTGTCTGCGTGGTGCGCAGGAAGCTTGCGCCCGCCGCCTTCAGTTCCCCATTCAGCGAGAGGCCGGAGAGGTGCGATCCGAATACCGCAAGTTCCACGCGTCCGCCCGTGGCGCGAAGCGGCGCAGCGGAGCGCATGCCGGCGCTGGCCATGCGGCCCATGGCCGATAACAGTCCGTCAGTGCCGCGAGGGCCGATCAGACAGAGGCTGGAGGGGAGCCCGTCGCTCCGCTGTCCCACCGGCACGCTGATTGCCGCAAGATCCAGCAGATTGACGAAGTTGCTGTAGGTGCCCATGTGCGAGTTGTAGCGCACCGGCTCGCGCGCCAGATCGGACATCGTATAGAAACGCGGTACGGTTGGTACGGCGACACAATCGAGCCCCTCCATCAGTCCCTCCACACGCCGCTTCAGTTCTGCAAGGCGATAGAAGGAGTCGAAGGCTTCGATGGCACCCATTTGCCGGGCTTCGCTGAGGATTCCGAGTGTCACCGGCAGAATGGTGGAGGGCCGCTCCTCGATCAGGGTGCGGAAGCGCAGATAGCGCTCCGCAAGCCATGGCCCTTCGTAGAGCAGGCGGCCCGCTTCGATAAAGGCCATGAAATCAAGCTCGACGATCTCCGCGCCAAGATCGGCCAGCCGTTCAAGGTCTGCTTCATAGGCTGCCTCTGCGGCGGAATCGCCGAAGAACTGCCGATGGTCGGGATAAGGCACGCCCACCCTTGGACGTGGCGGCACTGCCCCAAGTGACGGTTCTGGCATTCGGCTCGAATAGGGATCTTCCGGATCGAAGCCCGCGCAGACCTGCATGACCTTGAAGGCAAGCTCCACCTCCCGTGCAAAGACGGCAACCGTCTCCAGAGAGCGACAGGCCGTGACCACGCCTGTTGCTGGCAGCAGGCCGAAGGAGGGCTTCAGTCCGACAATGCCGTTCATCGCGGCAGGGATGCGGCCTGCCCCGGCCGTATCCGTGCCGAGCGCAAAATCGACGAAGCCGCGCGCGACCGCAACAGCCGAGCCCGAACTGGAACCACCCGGAATGAGATCGGCGCGCAAAGCATTCTGCGGGATGCCGAAGGGGGAGCGAACACCGACGAGTCCGGTGGCAAACTGGTCCATGTTCGTCTTGCCGACGAGGATGGCACCTGCGGCCTCCAGCCGCTCCACCACGGTGGCCGATCGCTCGGGTGTGTAGGAAAAGGCGGCACAGCCGGCAGTGGTCGGCATGCCTGCTACATCGATATTGTCCTTGACGGCAAACAGCATGCCGTAAAGCGGCTTGCCGGCAACATCGCCGCCTTCCAGGCATTCCGCCTCGGCCAGCGCCTCCTCCCTCTTTTTCAGTGAGATGAAGACGGATCGATCCCTCAGGGTCTCCAGCTCGCCATACACACTGGCAACATCGCGGACGAGCGGGAAGAACGAAGACCGTACGGCTGAACGCATGGAAGGTTCCGTTGAATGCTGGCGAGCTGATTTGGAAAGAGTCTACCGGATTCCTAAAACAGTTGCAGTCATTTTAGCAATTACATGGGGATTTTTGCGCAAGTGATACTGCACAACCTGTCCCAGACGGAATCCCGGCATTGCCGATGTAAGGCGAGGGCCTGCTTCCATCCACTCTTGGCTTCCCGGTTGGCCCTGTCGGGGCAGAGGATCACGCGCCGTAGCGGGAGAGCGCCCCGGAAAAGATGTCCGGATCGACGTTGCCGCCGGATCCGACGGCGATCACCGCATCGCCCTTGATCTCATCGGGACGGAAAAGCGCTGCAGCAAGCGCCACCGCACCGCCTGGCTCCAGTACAATCTTGAGGCGGCTGAAGGCCAGTGCCACGGCACGCAGCGCCTCCTCATCGCTGACGGCAAGCCCCGGTCCGCACAGGCGGCTGGTGATCGGAAACGTCAATCGCCCGGGTTCCGGGGTGATGATCGCATCGCAGATGCTGCCGCCCAGTCGCACATTGCGTTCGATCTGTCCGCTTTTCAACGAGCGTGCCGTATCATCGAAGCCCTGTGGCTCCACCGGGCGGGCTCTGAGGCCGGGAGCCCGCGCCTCCAGCGCCAGTGCAATCCCGGCGGTTAACCCGCCACCACCGCAGCAGACCAGCACGTCAGCCTGCTCGATGCCTTCTTCCCTGGCCTGTCCGGCAATTTCCAGCCCGACCGTCCCCTGCCCGGCAATCACCTGCGGTTCGTCGAAGGGCTTGATCAGCGTGAGGCCGCGTTGTTCGGCAAGGGCTGCACCCAGCGCGTCGCGATCTTCCCGCTCGCGGTCATACAGCACGACCTCGGCCCCATAGGCGCGGGTATTGTCGATCTTCAGCCGCGGTGCATCGGCCGGCATGACGATCACGGCGGCAATGCCATGCAATCTGGCTGCCAGCGCCACCCCTTGCGCGTGGTTGCCGGAGGAAAAGGCAATCACGCCGCGTTTGCGGACCTCCGGCTCCAGCGCGGAAATCGCCGACCAGGCGCCGCGAAACTTGAAGGAACCGGTACGCTGCAGGCATTCCGGCTTCACGAAGACGCGCCGGCCGGCGATCTCATCCAGAAAGGGAGAGGAGAGCAGCGGCGTGTAAAGTGCCCGGTTGCCGATGCGCGTCGCAGCCGCCTCGATCATCTGAATGGTGGTCATGCCTGTCTTGCCCTTCCTCATGCCTCGAAGCCGCGGCACGATAGGACGCATCCGGACGCTGAACAACGGAAATCCGGTCACAGCGGTCGACGGGAGGTGGACTGCGAGTCAGCCCGCTCCGCGCAGCATCTCGATGATGGCGGAAAAGTCGCGCCCGCCCTGCCCGGCCTTGTTGAACAGGCCGTAGAGTTGCGCCGCTTCTGCCCCGAGCGGCGTGGCAGCGCCGGTGGCCAGAGCCGCCTGTTGCGCAAGCTTGAGGTCCTTCAGCATCAGGCCGGCGGCAAAGCCCGGCACGTAATCCCTGTTGGCGGGCGAGGTCGGCACGGGACCGGGCACGGGGCAATAACTGGTGAGCGACCAGCACTGGCCCGAAGACGTCGAGGCGACGTCATAGAGGGCCTGATGCGAGAGGCCGAGCTTTTCGCCAAGCGCGAAGGCTTCGCAGACGGCGATCATCGAGATGCCAAGGATCATGTTGTTGCAGATTTTGGCGGCCTGCCCTGCACCTGTCGCGCCGCAATGCACGATCTTGCGGCCCATCGCCTCCAGCAGCGGAAGAGCGCGCGCAAAGGTATCGCCGGTGCCGCCCACCATGAAGGTCAAGCTCCCGGCACTGGCGCCCCCCGTGCCCCCGGACACCGGCGCGTCGAGGCTCGCAAGGCCGGCGCTCTCGGCAATCGCATGCGCCTTGCGAGCGCTTTCCACATCGATTGTGGAGCAATCGATCACCAGGCTGCCGGGTCTTGCCTTGCCGGCAATGTCCGTCCAGACGGTCACCACATGCACACCGGCCGGCAGCATGGTGATGATGACCTCGGCTGCCCGGATTGCGTCCAGAAGATCGGCGGCAAGTTCAAGGCCTGCATCGCTGGCCGCATCACGCGCAGAGGAAGACAGATCGAATCCCTTGACGGCGTGCCCGGCCTTCAGAAGGTTGGCGGCCATCGGCAGCCCCATATTGCCGAGGCCGATGAATGCGATACTGGCCATCTTTGCTCTCCTCCCTCTTGGAGTTCTTGTTGTCTATCTGTTGTCGGCGAGGATCATCTCGGCCGCCTTTTCGGCGATCATGATCGTTGGCGAATTGGTGTTGCCGGAGGTGATGGTCGGCATGACGGAGGCATCCGCGATGCGGAGCCGACCGAGTGCCCGCAGCCGCAGGCGCGGATCGACGACGCTGTCGGGATCTGTGCCCATCCGGCAGGTGCCGACGGGATGGAAGATGGTGGTGCCAATGTGACCCGCTGCCTCCACCAACTGCTCCTCCGTCTCGTAGGACGGCCCCGGCTTGTATTCCTCGGGGTGGAATTTTGCGAAGGACGGTTGCCGCGCGATGGTGCGGGCAAGGCGGATCGCCTTCACCGCCACCTGCCGGTCGCTTGCGGCGGACAGATACTGCGGCGCGATGCGCGGCTGCTGCGCGAAATCGGGTGAACGGACATGAACGGAACCGCGGCTGTCCGGCCTCAGGTTGCACACGCTTGCGGTCACCGCCGGAAAACGGTGAACGGGATCGCCGAACTTGTCGAGCGATACGGGCTGGACGTGAAACTGCAGATCAGGCGTCTCCTTCTCAGGCCCGGACCGCGTGAAGATACCAAGCTGGCTGGGCGCCATCGACATCGGTCCGGAGCGGCGCAAAAGATACTCAAGGCCGATCGCGGCCTTGCCGAGGAAGGCCGAGGCTTTTTCGTTGAGGGTCGGAACGCCCGTGACCTTGAAGACAACGCGGAGCTGGAGATGGTCCTGCAGGTTGGCGCCGACGGCCGGCATCTCCCGTACCACGTCGATGCCCGCCTCCTTCAGCACGACGGGATCACCGATGCCGGACAATTCCAGGAGATGCGGCGAGCCAATCGCGCCGGCCGACAAGACCGTCTCCCGACGAGCCCGGAAGCGCTTGCTCACGCCGTCATGATGTACCTGGACGCCCGCGACCGCGTCATCCTCGATGATCAGCCGCTCCGCATGTGCCTTGGTCAGCACCGTCAGATTGCCGCGGGCAAGGGCCGGTCGCAGGAAGGCCTTGGCGGTGTTCCAGCGCACACCGGACCGCTGGTTGACGTCGAAATAGCCGCTGCCTTCGTTGGTGCCGCGGTTAAAATCGGCGGTTTCGGGAATGCCGGCCTCCTTCGCCGCCTGCTGGAAGGCCTCGAGCACCGCCCAGCGTACACGCGCCCGCTCCACCCGCCATTCGCCGCCGGCGCCATGCATGTCGTCGGCGCCTTTGTAGAAATCCTCGGATTTGCGAAACAGCGGCAGTACGTCGTCCCAGCCCCATCCCTCGCAGCCCAGCTGTCGCCACTGGTCGTAGTCGCGCGCCTGGCCGCGCATGTAGATCATGCCGTTGATGGACGAGCAGCCGCCCAGCACCTTGCCGCGGGGGTAGTTCAGCGCGCGGCCGTTCAGGCCCTCTTCCTTCTCCGTGGTGAAACACCAGTCGGTGCGGGGATTGTTGATGCAGTAGAGATAGCCGACCGGAATATGGATCCAGTGATAGTTGTCATTGCCGCCAGCTTCCAGAAGAAGCACGCGCGTGTTGCGATCCGCGGCCAGCCGGTTGGCGAGCACGCAGCCGGCCGATCCGGCGCCGATCACGATATAGTCGAAGGTCTCCATATCCTGTCTCCACAGGGCGCCATCCTCGCAGACCACAAGTCCGCAAAATGGCGTCTTTCAGCGATGGTTCGAAATGGGCCGGCGCCGCAATGACCCGGCCCGAGGGTCAGTGTCGGTGATCGAGCCCCAGCCGGCGGCCGAGCCGCGAGGCATTGAACTCGCCTATAATGCCGCGCCGGAAGAGCAGCACGCAGACCATGAACACCACTCCGGTGATGATGGTGACCGGGAATCCGGTCGTGGCGAGATAATTGCCGAGCCCGACGATGAAACCGGCCCCGACGACCGGCCCGAACATCGTGCCGATGCCGCCGAGCAGCGTCATCAGGATAACCTCGCCGGACATCTGCCAGCCGACATCGGTCAGCGTGGCGAACTGGAAGACGAGCGCCTTCAGTCCGCCGGCAAGCCCTGCCATGGCGGCGGAAAAGACGAAGGCTCCGAGCTTGTAGCGCTGCACGGAATAGCCGAGCGAGGTGGCGCGCGCCTCGTTTTCCCGGATCGATTTCAGGATCATTCCGAAGGGCGAATGGACGAAGCGCCAGATCAAAAAAAGGCCGATCAGGAAGGTGGCGGCGACCGTGTAATACATGGCCAGCGGCTGGTTGAGATCGATCATGCCGAGCAGATGCCCGCGCGGGACGGACTGGATGCCGTCCTCGCCTTGCGTGAATTTCGCCTGGAGGCAGAAGAAGAAGAACATCTGCGACAGCGCCAGCGTGATCATGGCGAAGTAGATGCCCTGGCGGCGGATAGCGAGAGCGCCCATCACGAAACCGAGCGCTGCGGCGCTCGCCACTCCGGCGAGAATGCCAAGTTCCGGCGGAAAGCCCCATTCCTTCACCACATGGGCAGTGACATAGGCCGCTCCGCCGAAGAAGGCGGCATGGCCGAATGACAGAAGTCCCGTATAGCCGAGCAGCACATTGAAGGCGCAGGCGAACAGGGCAAAGCACAGCACCTTCATCAGAAATATCGGATAGACGAAAAAGGGTGCTGCGAGAAGCAGAGCGAGGGCGAGAAGCGCCAGCCCCAGTCTCAGGCCGGATGCGCCAGCCGGAACCACGCTGTCTGCGTCCGCGATGCTGGCGGGAGCGGTGGAATGCGTGCGTGCCATGATCAGGCCTCCCGTCCGAAGAGGCCTGCCGGCCGGATGAGCAGAACGATCGCCATGATGACGAAGACCACGATGTTGGATGCCTCCGGATAAAAGACCTTGGTGAGGCCCTCGGCGATGCCCAGCATGTAGCCGGTGATGATCGACCCCATGATCGAGCCCATGCCGCCGACGACGACCACGGCAAACACGACGATGATGATGTTGGATCCCATCAGCGGTGACACCTGGTAGACGGGAGCGGCCAGCACGCCGGCAAAGGCGGCAAGCGCGACGCCGAGGCCATAGGTGAAGGTGAGAAGCACAGGCACGTTGACGCCGAAGGCCTGCACCAGCGTTGCGTTTTCGGTCGCGGCGCGCAGATAGGCGCCAAGCTTCGTCCGCTCGATCAGGAACCACGTTGCAAGGCAGACGACGAGGGAGACGACGACCACCCAGCCACGATAGACCGGCAGGAACATGAAGCCGAGATTGGTGCCGCCCGCCAGGGCCGCCGGTGTGGCATAGGGCTGGCCCGAGGCACCATAGATATAGCGGAAGGTGCCTTCCAGCGTCAGCGCCAGACCGAAGGTGAACAGAAGGCCGTAAAGCGGATCAAGCGCATAGAGTCGCCGCAGGAAAAGGCGCTCAACGACGGTACCGAGCAGGCCGACGATGACGGGCGCCAGGATGAGCGCCGGCCAGTAGCCGATGCCGGCAAAGGTCAGCAGCAGATAGGCGGTAAAGGCCCCCAGCATGTACTGCGCGCCATGGGCGAAGTTGATCATGCGCAACAGGCCGAAGATGATGGCAAGCCCGAGCGACAGCAGCGCATAGAAGGACCCGTTGATCAGGCCGATCAGCAACTGTCCGAGCAGCGCCTGAAGCGGGACGCCGAAGATCATCGTCATGGCATCATACCCCCAGAACCTTGTGCAGCATGTCCATGCGCTCGGGCAGTTCCTTCACGGGGAACTCCGAGACCACCTGGCCATGGTCCATCAGATAGAAACGATCGGCGATCCGGGCGGCAAAACGGAAATTCTGTTCCACCAGCACCACGGTCATGCCGCGTTCCTTGAGCGTTTTCAGGACTTCGCCGATGCGCTGGACGATGACCGGGGCAAGCCCTTCCGTCGGCTCGTCCAGCAGCAGCACCTTGACGCCGGTGCGCAGGATGCGGGCAATCGCCAGCATCTGCTGCTCGCCTCCCGACAGGCGCGTGCCGGGGCTGTTACGCCGCTCGTAGAGATTGGGAAACAGCTCGAAGATTTCCTCGACCGACATGCCCTGCCCCACTGCCGGCGGCAGCATCAGGTTTTCGAGCACGTTCAGCGAAGCGAAGATGCCGCGCTCTTCCGGTACGTAGCCCAGTCCGCAATGGGCGGTGCGGTGCAGCGGCACCTGCATCAGATCGTGGCCGGCGAGCCGGATTTCGCCGCGCCGCTTGCGCAGGATGCCGACGATGCTGCGCAGCGTCGTCGTCTTGCCGACGCCGTTCCTGCCGAGAATGGTGACCATCTCGCCTTCGCCCACCTGCATGTCTACGCCGTGCAGCACGTGGCTTTCGCCATACCAGGCGTTCAGTCCCCTGATGTCGAGAAGTGCGGTCATCTCACGCCTCCTCCGTACCCATATAGGCGGTGCGCACGCGTGGATCGCGGCTCACCGTGTCGTAGTCTCCTTCTGCCAGGATCTCGCCCCTCTGCAGCACGGTCACGTGCTGGCAGAGATCGGCGACAACGGAGAGATTGTGCTCCACCATCAGCACCGCCCTGGTCTTTGCCACCTCGCGGATCAGATTGGCGATGGTGCCGATATCCTCCTGGCCCATGCCGGCCATCGGCTCGTCGAGCAGCAGCACCTTGGGATCGAGCGCCAGCGTGGTGGCAATCTCCAGAACCCGCTTTCGCCCATAGGAGAGATCGGCAGCAAGTGCATTGCGCTCGCGGGTCAGGCCGACCGAGGCCAGCAGCGCTTCGGCCTGTTCGTTCAGCCTGTCCAGTGCCGAGAGCGGCTGCCAGAACTGGTAGGACAGATGGTTGTTGCGCTGGAGGGCGACACGGACATTGTCCAGCACAGACAGATGCGGAAAAACGGCCGAAATCTGGAAGGACCGCACCAGGCCCATGCGCGCCACCTTGTCCGGTGGCGTGCGGGTGATGTCCTGTCCCATCAGCATGATCGAACCGGCAGTCGGCTGCAGGAACTTGGTCAGAAGGTTGAATACGGTCGTCTTGCCCGCGCCATTTGGGCCTATGAGTGCATGGACCTCGGCATGACGGACGTCGATATCGACGTCGCGCACGGCGGTGAAGGCGCCGAAATCCCGGCGCAGGCCGCGGGCGGAGAGAACCACCTGCGATTCCGGCTGCTGGTGTTGGACAGCGTTCGTCATCGGCGCCTTCCAGCCTTACTTCACGAGGTCGCAGCCACTCTTGGCCGGATCGATATAGGCATCCTTGCCGGGAATGGTGGCGAGAACCTTGTAGTAATCCCAGGGCTCCTTGCTTTCGGCCGGCTTCTTGACCTCAAGCAGATACATGTCGTGGATCATGCGGCCGTTCTTGCCAACGGTGCCGCCGCGACCGAACACGTCATCGACAGGCAGTTCATGCATGACCTTCGCCACAGCTTCTGTCTCGTCGGTGCCGGCCTTCTGCACGGCCTTCAGATATTGCAGCACTGCGGAATAGGTGCCGGCATGGATCATGTTCGGCATCTTGCCGGTGCGCTTCAGGAAGCGTTCGCCGAACTTGCGGCTTTCCTCATCGCGATTCCAGTAAAAACCTTCAGTCAGCGTGAGGCCCTGGGCGGCCTGCAGGCCAAGACCGTGCACTTCCGCGAGCGTGAAGAGAAGCGCTGCCAGACGCTGGCCGCCCTGGGTGATGCCGAATTCGGCAGCCTGCTTGATGGCGTTCTGGGTGTCGGCGCCGGCATTGGCAAGACCCACCACCTTGGCGCCGGAAGACTGGGCCTGCAGCAGGAAGGAGGAATAATCGGTGGAAGCCAGCGGATGGCGCACCGAGCCCAGCACCTTGCCGCCGCTTGATTTGACGAAATCGCTCGTCTGCTGCTCCAGCGAATAGCCGAAGGCATAGTCGGCGGTCAGGAAGAACCAGCTGTCGCCGCCCTGCTTCACAAGCGCGCCGCCTGTGCCGACGGCCAGCGCATGCGTATCATAGGCCCAGTGGAAACCGTAGGGGCTGCACTGCTTGCCGGTGAGCTCCGTCGTCGCCGCACCCGTGACAATGTCGATCTTCTTCTTTTCCTTGGCAATGGCCTGCACGGCAAGCGCCACCGACGAGGTCGTCAGTTCCATGATGGCATCGACCTGGTTGGTGTCGAACCACTGGCGGGCGATGTTCGAGGCAATATCCGGCTTGTTCTGGTGGTCGGCATCAACGATCTCGACCGGCACGCCGAGAACGCTGCCACCAAAATCCTCGACGGCCATCTTGGCGGCCTCGACGGACGACTTGCCGCCGAAATCGGCATAGACACCGGACTGGTCGTTCAGGATACCGATCTTGACCTTGCCATCGGAAGGTGCGGCCACGGCTGCGGCCGCGCCGGCCACGAAGAACGCGGCGGACGCCAGAAGCATTTTGCGCATTATCGATCTCCTCCCAGAGATTCTCAAACAGGACAGAACTGTTCAGATTTGGCGAGGGGTTCTCCTCAAAACCGCGCCAATGCAGTCATCATCCGGTATCGGTTCGATTGACGCAACCCGGCGTCGAGACTAATTGCAAACAGGTTCTGTTCATTTTTGGACAGAAGGAGGCCGATGATGCGTACACCCTTCACCTGGGACGATCTTCAGTTCTTTCTCGCCGTCGCCCGCTCCGGACAATTGTCCACCGCCGCACGCCAGTTGCGCACGAGCCATGCCACCGTCTCTCGCCGGATCGACCGGCTTGAGTTTTCGCTGAAGGTGAAGCTGTTCGAGCGCAATCCGAGAGGATACGTGCTGACGCCGCTTGGCCACCGTTTCGTTGAGACGGCTGAGAAGGTGGAGCAGGAGGCGGAGCGGCTGCAGGAGGAAATTTCCGGCGGCTCCTCTCTGCAGCGCGGCGTGGTGCGCCTGTCGGCGCCGGAAGGCTTTTCGAATTTTTTTCTGGCGCAGAAGCTGCCGGACCTGACGATGCGCTACCCCAACATCTCGCTGGAGCTTGTGACCATCCAGCAGATCATGGCGCTGTCACGCAAGGAGGCGGATCTGGCCGTGGTGCTCGATCCGCCAAAGGCGGGCCCCTATTATTTCGAACAACTGACCGAGTACCAGCTCGGGATCTTTGGCAGCGAGGCCTATCTGGCCCAGCACGGGCCGCCCGCTTCGGCCGAGGATCTGCTGTCGCATGCCTTCATCGGCTATATCCAGGACATGATCTTCGCGCCCGGCCTCGACTATCTCGGCGACATTCATCCGCGCATCCGCCCGGGTTTCCAGAGTTCCAGCATCTTTTCGCAGTTGACCGCCACCCGCAACGGGCTGGGCCTTTGCGTGCTGCCGATGTTCATCACCCGGCAGTATCCCGAGCTTCGGCCGGTGTTGCCGGATGTCGTGCTGCGGCGACATTACTGGATTGCCTGCCACCACGATCTTCTGCAGGTGGCCCGCGTGCGCTCGGTGATGGAGTTTTTGCGCAGCAGCATTGTCAGCAATGCCGAAGCCTTCCTGCCGCCCGCCAATCGTCAGGACGTCGCCGGCAAGGCTTAACCTTCAACATTTCAGAGACTTCCGCGCGCAATCACCCGAGGCTGGATCAGCACATGTTCCGCCTCGCGTCGTCCTTCGATGCGACTGAGCAGCAGGTCACTGGCGCTACGGCCAATCCCCGACGGATCCTGGTCTATGCTGGCAAGGTCCACCAGCGGCAGGGCGGCGACCGGTGAATTGTCGTAGCCGATCACGGCAAGATCGGTCGGCACGCGCAGGCCGGCCTCGCGAGCGGCAGCGAGGATCGGGACCGCATCGAGATCCGACCAGACAAACAGGGCGCGGGGTCTGCCCGGATGGGCGAGGAGGGACTTGATTGCTTCATCGCGCGGTTCCTCCGGGGGCGGCAGGCGCAGAATGCGTTGCCGGTCTGCGAGATCGAGGTCGCGCATCGCCTCCTGATAGCCGACCTCACGCTGCAGGCTCACGACCGACGGCGGGGAGCCCGTCCGATCATATCCCACCATGGCAATGTCCCGGTACCCTCTGTCGTGCAGACACCGGACCGCCAGCATCGCGCCGATGCGGTCGTCGGAGTTGACGGTATCATAGCCGGTCGCTTCCGGTTCGTGATGGCCGATCACGACAATCGGGATCTGTTCGGCAAAGCGCTCCACCATCCTGTCCGAAATGCGCGGCGCCACCAGGATCACGCCGTCCATGCGGTTGTCGATCATGGTTTCGATCATGCTGGCCTCGATCACGCTCGCGCCGCGGCCGACGCCGATCATGGTCTTGTAGCCGGATTGCGAGAGCGCTTCGTTCACCGCGTCGATGACGGGCGGCAGGAAAGGATTGAACAGATCGATGACGAGGATGCCTACCGTATAGGTTCGTCCCCGCATGGCGCGCGCTGCCACGGAGGGGCGGTAGCGCAGCTTCTCGATGGAGGTCTCCACCTTCAGCCGGAGGGCCTCCGATACACCATAGGCATTGCGCAGGACCTTGGAGACGGCGGCGACCGAAACGCCGGCATCGTGGGCGACATGGCGGATGGTGACGCGCTCCACAGGTTCCTTAATCTCTTGTTTTTTCATGGAAGTTTCCAAGCCTGCGTCTGAATGCGCCAACTATAGGCAAAAAATGGTTGCGCGGCAAACGAAGATGTAGAATGATACACATAGAACGGTTTACACAATAGTGCGCGACGACCTTGGGAGAGGTCTGGCGCAGGAGGATCTTCATGGACAGACCCGTGGCATCCGGCATCCGGCCGGCACTTTCGCTTGCTCATTTTCAGGCCGCTGAGATGATCGCGCCGTCCTGTGATAAGGGGCAGGGAACGGCCGGAACATTCGTATCGCGGATCTTTGCGCTGCCATCGGTGCCGCAGTCTGCCAGCCTTCGCCTCTCTGCCCAGGGGCTCTATCGCGCCTTCATCAATGGCCGCCGGGTGGGCGATGACCTGCTGACGCCGGGCTGGACCTGTTATGATGATCGCATGGCCTATCAGACCTACGAGGTCGCACCGCTGTTGCAGGCTGGTGATAATCGCATCGAGATCTGGCTGGCCGATGGCTGGTACCGCAGCCAGATCCTCTGGGCCATGAATCCGATCTTCAACTGCTGGGGCGACCGGATCGGCGCGATTGGCGAACTGGAAGCCGATGGCGTGATCTGCCTCTCGACGGATGCTGGCTGGAAGAGCGGCTTTTCACCGGTGACCCGCAGCGGCATCTATTACGGTGAGGATTTTGATGCGCGCATCGTGCCTGCTGACAGCGACGGCGTCGAAATTCTGGCTTTCGACAAGGCTCTGCTGGTGCCGCATGAGGTGGATGGCGTCAAGGAACTTGCACCGCTTGCGTCCGTCGAGACCTGGACGGATCCGGAGGGACGCCTGCTTCATGATTTCGGTCAGAATGCCGGCGGCTATGTCCGCATTCGCGTGCGTGGCCCTGCCGGTGCGACGGCGCAGGTCGAGCATTCGGAAATTCTGGGGCCTGATCGCGTCTTCGACAACCGCAATTATCGCAGCGCCCGGGCAGCGCTCCTCTACACGCTCAGCGGACAAGGTGAGGAAGTCTATGCGCCCTTTTTCAGCTTCATGGGGTTCCGTTATGCGCGCGTCACGCTGACGGGCGGTGCGGAGCTTCTCGGTATCGAGATGGTGCCGATCAGTTCGGTGCCGGTCGCGGCTGGCGGTTTCCGTTGTGGCGTCGATGCCGTCAACCGTCTGGTGGAGAACACCATCTGGTCGCAGCGTTCGAACTTCATCGAGGTTCCAACCGATTGCCCGCAGCGTGACGAGCGCCTGGGCTGGACGGGAGACGCGCAGGTCTTTGCCGGTACGGCCTGCTGGTTGGCCGACAGCGAGCGGTTTCTGGCAAAATACCTGCGCGACGTGATGCATGACCAGCGCGACAATGGCGCAGTCTCTCACTTCTCGCCCGACCCGACCCGGCTTCACCCGATCGACAAGCGCGGCGATTGGGCCGGCTCCACGGGCTGGGGAGATGCGATCGTCATCATCCCCTGGCAACTCTACCTGCATTATGGCAATCCAGCCGTTCTTGAGGAATGCTTCCCGGCCATGCAGGCCTGGCTGGATTATCTCTGGGGCATTTCCGACGGACCGATCATCCGCCCGCCGGCGGTCTGGGGCGAGCATGGCTTCACCTTCGGAGACTGGCTGCAGCCGGTTGGCGACAACCGCAAGCCGCGACCGACCGTGGCCGACGACTGCGCGGCAACCCTTTATCATTTCATTTCGACCGATCTTGCCGCCCGCATTGCCCGTATTCTCGATCGTCCGCAGGACGCCGAAAGGCTTGCTGCCCGCGCGGCGGCCATCCGCGCGGCCTTCCGCCAGGAATTCTTTGCGCCCTCCGGTCGCATTGCCCACAACGACCAGACCTCCTGGGCGCTTGCCTTCCTCTACGGTCTGGTGCCGGAAGAGTATGAAGAAGCGGGACGCGCCTATTTCCGTCGTGTCGTTGAAGAGACGGATGGCGTGATCGGCACAGGCTTCATTGGCACACCTGCCCTGCTTCCAGCACTCACCCGGCTCGGCATGCTGGATCTGGCGGAGAAGATCTTTATCAACCGCAAGGTGCCGGGCTGGCTCTATCAGGTGGAGCGCGGGGCGACTTCGATCTGGGAGCGCTGGGATGCGATTGGCGAGGACGGCTCGGTCTATGATCCGGACATGAACAGCTACAACCATTATGCCTATGGCGCGGTCTGCCAGTGGCTGTTCGAAGATGTGGCGGGGATTAAGCCGCGCGCAGACGCACCGGGTTTCGCCGAGGTCGAGCTTGATCCGGCCATCCTGCCCGCGTTGTCGCCGGTCAGTGCCTGGCATGATGTTCGCCAGGGACGCATCACCGCCGACTGGACGCTGGAGGGCGATCTGGTGCGTTACCGGGTCAATCTGCCGGAGGGTGTCAGCGGCCGCTTTGCGGCGCAGTCACGTCGGGATGTATCAATCGATGGTGCTGCAGCCACGGATGGCCTGGCCATTCTGGGGAGTGGTGAGCACGTCATCACCTTCCGGGTGTGATGTCGGTGGCGCTCCGGGCGGTTTGCCGCCCGGAGATCACAAGTTGATCTATGGTCTGAAGAGGAGGAAACGACCATGCGAATGACAATGCGCACGACCCTTGCATCGGTCCTGGTGGCCCTTATGGCATCCGCGGCCCATGCGGATGTGACGTTGAGCGTGCTGCTCGACACCAATTCGGAAACGACAGCGCTGTTTGAGGCACTCAGCAAGTCCTACCAGCAAAAGCGGCCGGATGTATCGTTCGACGTGGAAAGCCGCCCCGGCGGTTCCGAAGGCGACAACCTGGTCAAGACGCGGCTGGCCACCGGTGAAATGGCAGACATCTTCCAGTACAATTCGGGTTCGCTGTTCCAGGCCTT
This sequence comes from Rhizobium sp. RU35A, assembly GCF_900156005.1. Lineage (NCBI taxonomy): Bacteria > Pseudomonadati > Pseudomonadota > Alphaproteobacteria > Hyphomicrobiales > Rhizobiaceae > Rhizobium > Rhizobium sp. RU35A. The sequence continues at coordinate 181,252 of NZ_FTMR01000003.1, forward strand.
GAAGCCGGAAAGAACGCTCGCCGATCTGTCCGGTCTCGGCAACGCAGGCAACGTCACGGATATCTTCCGCAAGGTGGTAACAGCGCCGGATGGCACGCTGCGCGGTATTCCCTTCGGCCCCGCCATGGGCGGTGGCATCTTCTATAATCGCAAGATCTATGCGGATCTCGGTCTCCAGGTGCCGAAGACCTGGGCCGAATTCATGGCCAACAACGCCAAGATCAAGGCTGCCGGCAAGGTGGCCATCGCGCAGACCTATGGCGACACCTGGACCTCCCAGCTCTTCGTGCTGGCCGATTTCTACAATGTCAGCACGGCCCTGCCCGATTTTGCGACGAAGTACACCGCCAATCAGGTGAAATATGCCACGACACCGGTTGCGCTGAGGGGCTTCGAGCATATCGAGGAAGTGGCCAAAGCCGGTCTTTTCAATCCGGATTTCGGTGCCGCCCGCTTTGGCGACGGCATGCGCATGGTGGCGACCGGCAAGGCGGCGCATTTTCCCATGCTGACCTTCGGCATCGGCAATGTGAGCCAGAACAATCCCGAAGCCCTGCCGGATCTCGGCTTTTTTGCCCAGCCGGGCGATGATGCGACGAAGAACGGCCTGACGATCTGGATGCCGTCTGCACTCTATGCCCCCGCCAAGAGCGAGAATGCCGCGGAAGCAAAGAAATTTCTGGACTGGGCTGCCTCCCGTGAAGCTTGCGAGCAGATGGCGGCGGCCGTTCCGTCAGGCCCTTACCTGATCAAGGACTGCAGCTTGCCGAAGAGCATTCCGCAGGCCGTCAGTGACATGCTCCCCTACTTCGAGACGGCGGGGCGGACAGCGCCGGCTCTTGAGTTCCTGTCACCCATCAAGGGGCCGGCCCTCGAGCAGATCACGGTGGAAGTGGGGTCCGGCATCCGTTCGGCCAGGGATGCTGCTGCGCTTTACGACCAGGATGTGCAGAAGCAGGCCAAGCAGCTGGGCCTTCCCAACTGGTAAGCAAAAATCCTCCCAGGAAGCTCGTCCGGCATTCGTCCGGGCGGGTACTGTTTCGGAGATGGACGATGATCGTTCAAAAATCCCCCTATCCCTACTGGTTCGTGATGCCGGCCGCGGTGGTGTTCAGCGTGTTGTTCCTCGCCCCGACGCTCGCATCGCTCTGGTTCAGCCTGACGCGCTGGGACCTGTTTTCGGCGCAGTTCATCGGCCTTGAGAACTACCGGCAATTCCTCAGGGAACCCTTTCTGATCCAGGGCCTGATCAACACGGTGATCTATGCCTTTGCGACCTCTGCCACGAAATCCGTGTTTGGCCTGCTACTCGCGGTCCTGCTGACCTCCGGCATCTGGGCGCAGGGCTTTTTGCGCGCCGTGATCTTCTTTCCCGTGCTGGTCTCCACGATCGGTGTCGGCATCACCTTCTCCGTGCTGATGCACCCGACCAACGGCGTCATCAACGTGGCGCTTTCCGTAATCGGCATCCCCGGTCCGGGCTGGCTGACCGATCCGGCACTCGCGCTCTATTCAATCATCCTCGTCGACTTCTGGAAGGGGCTCGGGCTTGCAACGCTCATCTATATCGCGGGCCTGGCCTCCATCAGCCCGGATTATTACGAGGCCGCTCGCATTGATGGCGCCACCCGCACGCAGATGTTTTTCCGCGTCACCGTTCCGCTTGTTCGCCCGGCAACCGTAACGGTCGTGACGCTCTCGCTGATCGGCGGCCTCAGAAGCTTCGACCTCATCTGGGCCATGACCCGTGGCGGCCCCGGCTTTTCCTCGGATGTGCTGGCAAGCGTCATCTACAAGCAGTATCAGGCAGGGTTTTACGGTCTATCGACGGCCGGCAACGTGATCCTGTTTCTTCTGATCGGCCTGATCATCCTGCCCATGACGGCCTGGTTCAATCGCAAGGAGGTGGATCTGTGACGCGGCGACAATTCTACACCGGCGTGATCTCGCTGGCGGTTGCAGGCGTGATCTTTATCCTGCCCTTCGTGTTTGTTCTTCTCACGGCCGTCAAGACGAAGCAGGACGCTGCGTTGCTGACCTTCAGCTGGCCGGTGGAATGGCACTTCCTGGACAACCTCACCGAAGTCCTCAGGACGCGCAACTACATGTTGTTGCTGGCCTATTTCAACTCCACCGTCATCACCGTCTGTTCCGTGACGCTGCTCGTCCTTTTCGGCGCGATGGTGGGCTATGTCTTGCAGCGACGCCCTTCCGGCTGGAACAAGGTGATCTATGCCTTCGTGCTGGCCGGTCTGATGATCCCGCCAGCCGTGGTTCCGACCATCTGGATCCTGCAGTCCGTTGGGTTGTTCAAGACGCTGACCGGCATGGTGTTCATCCAGGTAGCCTACGGGCTCGCCTTCTCGGTTCTGCTGTTCCGAAGCTTCATTGCCACGATCCCGCGCGATCTTGACGAGGCGGCAATCATCGACGGCGCAAAGCCCTGGCAGATCTTTTTCAGGGTCATCCTGCCGCTGCTGAAACCGGTGACCGTCACCGTCATCGTCGTCCAGTCGATCAGCATCTTCAACGATTTCACCAATCCGCTCTATTACCTGCCGGGGCGCGAAAACGTCACGGTGCAGCTGACCCTCTATAATTTCCAGGGTCAGTTCCAGACCCAGTTCAACCTGCTGTTCATGAACATTCTTCTGGTCACCATTCCGCCGCTGATCGTCTTTGTCTTCTTCAACAGGCAGATCGTGGCCGGCATGACGGCCGGTGCCGTGAAAGGATAATACCATGGCGAAAGTCGTGCTTGAAAACATCCGCAAGAGCTTCGGCAGCCTCGATGTCATCAAGGGCATCGACCTTGCGGTAGAAGACGGGGAGTTCTGCGTGTTTGTCGGCCCCTCCGGCTGCGGGAAATCCACCCTCCTGCGCATGATTTCCGGGTTGGAAACCTCCAGCGACGGCCGCATGCTGATCGGCGACAGGGATGTCACGCATGCAGAACCCTCGCAACGCGGGATCGCCATGGTCTTCCAGTCCTACGCGCTCTATCCGCATCTGACGGTGCGCGACAACATCGGTTTCGGTTTGTCTCTGGCCGGGCGCCCGAAGGCGGAAATCGCGGCGAAGGTGGAAAAGACCGCCGAGACGCTGCAACTTACCCATCTGCTGGATCGCAAGCCGAAGGCCCTTTCAGGCGGGCAGCGCCAGCGGGTGGCAATCGGCCGTGCCATCATTCGCGACCCCAAGGTTTTCCTGTTCGACGAGCCGCTCTCCAACCTCGATGCAGCGCTTCGCTCCCAGATGCGAATGGAACTGACCGACCTCCACACACGGCTCGGTGCCACCATGATCTATGTTACCCATGATCAGGTGGAGGCGATGACCATGGCGGACAAGATCGTGGTGCTGAATGCTGGCCGGGTGGAACAGGTCGGCTCGCCCATGGATCTCTACAACAGGCCGGCAAGCCCCTTCGTTGCGGGCTTCATCGGCTCGCCGAAGATGAACCTCTATGAAGGGGCGATCGCCGCTGCAGAGGGATGCGCCACCTACGGCATCCGCCCCGAGCATCTCAGCATGTCGACCAGTGAAGGCAAATGGAAAGGTACCATCCGGCATATCGAGCGGCTCGGTGCCGATACCGTGCTCTATCTTGATCAGCCGGACCTGATGTCCATCGTCGTGCGGGTTCCCGGAGATGCGGAGCTTGCCCTGCGGCAGGAGATCTTTGTCACCCCAATGCCCGGCAAGGAACACCGCTTCTAAGCAAGGTCCCAACCCGCCCGCTCAGTTTCCATCGTCGTCGTCCTTCAGCCCGATCCGGTTTCCCTCCGACCGGTCGCGGTGAAGGGCAGCGCGTGCGAGCAGGATCAGCGTTATCGGGGTTGTCAGCGTCACGAAGATGCCGATCAGGATTTCGTGCAGGACGGGGCGCGAGCCGGCGACCGAGAAGTAGATGATCGAGGCGAGCATCACACCGCCGACACCCCAGCTGGTTCCGAGCGTCGGGGCATGCAGGCGCTCGTAAAAGGTCGGCAGACGCAGGAAACCGATCGCCCCGATCAGCGTCAGCATTGCCCCGACGATGAGCAGGACGGATACGATGATCGCCACCCATAGCGGCAGATCTGCAATGGACATCATCATTCGATCACCTCTCCGCGCATGAGGAACTTGGCCAGCGCCACGGTCGCGACGAAGCCGAGCAGGCCGATGACCAGAGCTGCCTCGAAATAGATCAGGCGTCCGCTGCCGATGCCGAAGGTGACGAGCAGCAGCATGGCGATGATATAGACGGCATCGAGCGCAATGATGCGATCCTGCGCGCGCGGACCGACGAAGATGCGCACGGCCGCCACGATCAGCGCGATGGCGAGCAGGATCTTGGCCAGAGAGACGGCGGTGAACAGAATGATTGCGCTCATTCGATGATCTCCAGCAACAGGCTTTCATATCGTTGCTTGATGGTCGCGACCCATGCCTCCTCATCGACAAGGTCGAGGACATGGATCAGCACCGTCTTCTGGCGGCTGTCATAGGCAAGCCAGGCGGAACCCGGCGTGCTCGTCAGGATCACGGACATGGCGGCCAGCGCCACCGGATGCTCGATCTCGAGCGGGATGGTGATGAAGGCCGCGGTGTGCGGCCGCCGCTTTCCCCTGACGATGAGCAGCGCCACGGCGGCATTGGAGCGAATGATGTCGACCATGACCCGGAAGGCGAGAATGGGCAGGAGATGCCACTTGCGGATCTTCGGCTTCTCCGGCCTCAGTGCCGCCAGTGCCCAGCCTGCAAACACTGCAATCAAGGTTCCAAGCAAAAGGTGACCGAGCGTGAAGGCGTTGAGAGTGAGCCACATCACGATCAGGCTGACGGTGAGAAGCGGATAGGGAATCATAACGAACCTCCCGCCTTCGCACCGGTTCCAGGTGCCCAGCCCTCGATCACCACCGCATTGCGCACCGCATCGATATAGGCGGCCGGATTGGCAAGGGTGCGGATTGTGGTGTCCATGTAGCGCATGACAGGCCCGGCCTCGATGGTCAGAAGCAGCGTCAGCGACAGCAGGAACATCACCGGCACCACCTCCACCACCAGGACGCGGGGCACGGTGCCTTCAAGCGAGCCCCAGAAGGTGCGGATGCCGGCGCGCGTCATGGCAATCAGGGCGGCAATGCCGGAGAAGATCACCAGCACGATGAGCGTCCAGACGGCTGCTCCCGGCGTGGTGCCGATCGAGCCGGTGCCCATCATGGCAGACAGCATGGCAAACTTGGCGATGAAGCCGGAGAGCGGCGGCAGGCCGGAAAGCAGGATACCGCAGGCGGCAAAGCACACCCCGAGAATGGCCATGGTGCCGGGCATGGTGACCCCCTCGCCTTCCGCCATGTCATGCTCCTCACCGTCGCCATAGGCCTCCATGGTGACGGCCAGAACGTTGGCGCCGGCATCCTGACCCCGCTCGACCAGTTCGATCAGCATGAAAAAGGCGCCGATCGTCAGCGTGGAGCTGACGAGATAGAGCAGCGCACCGGAGGACACGATACCATCGTTGATGCCCAGCACCATCAGAAGCGTGCCGGAGGAGACCAGCACGGAATAGCCGGCGAGCCTGCCCAGCGCCTGCGAGGCAAGCACGCCGATGGTGCCGAAGACGAGCGTCGCAATGCCGCCGAAGAGAAGGACGTCCGCCCCGAAGCCGGCAGAGGGACCGCTGCCGAACAGCAGCATGGTGAGCCGCAGGATGACATAGATGCCGACCTTGCTGAGGATGGCAAACATGCCGGCAACCGGGGCAGAGGCGGCGCTATAGGCGCCCGGCAGCCAGAAGCAGAGCGGCCACATGCCGACCTTGATCAGGAAGGCAACCCCGAGCACGCCCGCGCCCGCCTCCATCAGCATCAGCCGGTCCGGCTCCATCTGCGGCATGCGCAGCGCAAGATCGGCCATGTTCAGCGTGCCGGCGGTGCCATAGATCAGGCTGACGCCGATCAGGAAGAACAGGGCGGCCACGAGGTTGACGGCAATATAGTGCATGCCGGCCTTGACGCGCAGCGTGCCGGTGCCGTGCAGCAGCAGACCATAGGATGCGGCCAACATCACCTCGAAGAAGACGAAGAGATTGAACAGGTCGCCGGTCAGGAAGGCGCCGTTGACGCCGACCAGCAGCAGTTGGAACAGGCTGTGGTAATGGGCGCCCACCGCATGCCAGCGGGCGAGCGCGAAGACATGCGACGCGACGGCCAGCAGGGAAGCAAGGAGCAGCATCAGCGCCGACAGTCCGTCGATGACAAGCACGATGCCGAAGGGCGCCGCCCAGTTGCCGAGCAGGTAGACATTCTCGAAATCGTTCGGCCCGCTCTCGATGCGAAACAGCACGACGGCATTCATCGCAAGGAGCAGGATGGAGACGAGGCTGATCAGCGCCTTGGTGGTGCGGTTGCGCTCGTCGATCAACAGCAGCAGTGCTGCGGTTGCCATCGGCAGCAGGATCGGCGTGATGATGAGGTGATGGGACCATGACATCATGGCTTCTCGTTCCTCCCGTCGACATGGTCGTTGCCGGTCAGGCCGCGTGCGGCGAGCAGCACGACGAGAAAGAGCGCCGTCGTGGCAAAGCCGATAACGATGGCGGTCAGCACCAGCGCCTGCGGCACGGGATCGCTCAACGTGCTGGCGAGCACCCCGCCCTCCAGCACCGGCGGCCGGTTGCTCTTGACGCCGCCGACCCCGAAGATGAACAGATTCACCGCGTAGGACAGCAGTGAAAGCCCGACGATGACCTGATAGGTGCGTGGCCGCAGGATCAGCCAGACGCCGCAGGTGGTCATCACCCCGATTGCGATGGACAGAACGAGTTCCATTACGCCTCCTCCCGCCTGGCCGCCTCGATTGCGCGCAGACGATTGATGCGGATCGACTGGTGGGCAAGCGCCACGAGGATCAGAACCGTCGAGCCGACGACCAGCGCAAAGACGCCGAGATCGAACAGCAGCGCAGTTGCTGCCGGTATCTTTCCAATCAGCGGCAGTTCCAGATAGCGGAAATGCGAGGTGAGGAAGGGGTAGCCGAGCAGCCATGCGCCGGCGCCGGTGGCCGTTGCCGTCAGGATGCCGGCTCCCATCCAGCGCAGCGGCAGGATGCGGATGCGATCTTCCGCCCAGCGCGTGCCACCTGCGAGATATTGCAGCAGGAAGGCGATCGACAGCGTGAGGCCGGCCGAGAAGCCGCCGCCCGGCATGTCGTGGCCGCGAATGAACAGGTAGACCGCAAACATCAGGATGACCGGGAACATCCACTGCATCAGCACGGATGGAACGAGCAGGTAGTCGCGGACCATATCGCCCGGCGAACGCTCTGGCTGCTCCTCGTCGAAACGGTTCTGGATCTGCTGCTGCTCCGGCATTTCCATGCTGTCGGGCGCCGGGCGGAAACGGCGCAGGAGGGCATAGACGGTGAGGCCGACGATGCCGAGCACGACAATTTCGCCCAGCGTATCGAAGCCGCGGAAGTCCACGAGGATGACGTTGACGACGTTGCGGCCGCCGCCCTGCGCATAGGCGTTCTCGAGGAAATAGGTCGCAATGGCATCAGGCACGGGAATGGTCATCACGGTAAAGGCCACCACCGTCATGCCGACGCCGCAGGCCACCGCCAGCAGCAGGTCGCGGAAGCGGCGGAACCGGCTGCGGAGCGTCATCACGTCGCCGAGGTCAGGGTTGCGCTTCGGCAGCCAGCGCAGGCCAAGCAGGATGAGAACCGTCGTGACGATCTCCACCAGAAGCTGGGTGATGGCAAGGTCCGGCGCCGATAGCCACACGAAAGTAAGGCAGACGACAAGTCCGACGCCGCCCAGCATCACCAGCGCCGCCAGTCGATGGTACTTGGCGTAGACGGCGGCGCCGATCGCCAATGCCATGCCGATCATCCAGATCAGCACGAAAGCCGGATCGATCTGCGAAAAGACGATGGGGCGACGTTCGAAGCCGGCGAGATAGAGGGGCAGCAGGCCAGCCGCGAACCCGATGGCGACGATCCAGCGCAACTGCGGCTGCAGGTTGCGGGTTCCGAGCCGGCTTTCCGCCAGCCTCGCCCAGCGCCAGGAGACGGTGACGAGCACGCGTTCGAAAATGCGCTGGCCGCGCAGGCGGCGGAAATAGGGGGGGCCATCCTCGGATGTCGCCAGATAGCGGCGGAGCGCCATGTAAAGCAGGGTGCCGCCGACGAGCGCAACGAGGCTCATGATCAACGGCACGTTGAAGCCATGCCAGATGCTGAGGCTGTAGTCCGGCGTCCGGGCTCCGAGCACGCTGGCGACCGCTGTCTCCAGGAACGGGCCGATAGACAGGGCCGGAACGATGCCGACGATCAGGCAGACCACCACCAGGATTTCTATGGGAAAGCGCATCCAGCGGGGTGGTTCGTGCGGATGAGGCTTTGGCAGATCGACCGGCGGCGGGCCGAAGAAGACGGTATGGATGAAGCGCAGCGAGTAGGTGACGCTGAAGGCGCCGGCCAGCGTCGCCACATAGGGCAGGATACGGTCGAGCACCGAATCCGCATGGGTTTCCACGGCTTCCGCAAAGAACATTTCCTTGGAGAGGAAGCCGTTCAGCAGCGGCACGCCGGCCATGGCGGCACTTGCGACCATCGCAAGCGTCGCGGTCGCCGGCAGGAAGCGGAAAAGGCCGCTCAGCTTCTGCATATCGCGCGTGCCGGTCTCGTGATCGATGATGCCCGCGGCCATGAACAGCGACGCCTTGAAGGTGGCGTGGTTCAGCATGTGGAAGATGGCGGCGACGGTGGACAGTGGGCTGCCGAGGCTGAGCAGCGTGGTGATCAGCCCGAGATGGCTGATGGTGGAATAGGCAAGCAGGCCCTTAAGATCCCGCTGGAACATGGCGAAGAAGGCGCCGAGCAGCAGCGTCAGCATGCCGGCAAGCCCGACCAGGAAGAACCATTCATAGGTTCCGGACAGCACCGGCCAGAAGCGGACGAGCAGAAAGACGCCGGCCTTCACCATGGTTGCGGAATGCAGGAAGGCCGAGACCGGAGTTGGCGCCGCCATCGCGTTCGGCAGCCAGAAATGGAAGGGAAACTGCGCGCTCTTGGTCAGCGCCCCGAGCAGGATGAAGACGAGCGTCGGCAGATAGAGCGGATGGTTGCGGATCGCATCGCCCGACGCAAGGATCGTGTCGAGATCGTAGCTTCCGACGATGTGACCGAGCAGCAGCATGCCGATCAGCAGGCAGAAGCCGCCAATGCCGGTGACGGTGAGCGCCATGCGCGCTCCGTCACGCGCAGCTGCGCTGCTGTGCCAATAGCTGATCAGCAGGAAGGAGAAGATGCTGGTCAGCTCCCAGAAGATCGACAGCAGGATGATGTTGCCGGAGATGAGGATGCCGAGCATCGCGCCCATGAAGGCGAGCAGGAAGGAGAAGAAGCGCGGAATTGGATCGTCGTCGCCCATGTAATAGCGCGCATAGAGCACCACGAGAAATCCGATGGAGGTGACGAGCATGGAAAAGATCCAGGCAAAGCCATCCATCCGCAGGGAAAAGTCGAGGCCGAACTGCGGCAGCCATTCTGCATGGAAACGCAGCACGTTTCCGTCCGTCACATAGGGATAGGCAAGCGCTGACAGGCCTACGCTCGAAAGGGCCACCACACCGGCGAGAAAGACCGGCAACTGACGGGACGTGGTATTGAGGATGAAGGCGGATGCAAGGCTGCCCAGAAACGGCACCGCCAGAAGCAGAACGAGCAGAAAGGGGGCTGACGTTATCCCAAGCCATCATCCTCCATGATGAAATGCACAGGCCGCAGGCGAAAACACCGGCAGGCTGGAAATGCGTTGAAAAATGCCCTAAATGGCTAGCATTGATGTATATGGGCAGTTTGCAGACATGGGTCAACCCACGAGCGATGCAATTTTGTCACCCGCGCTCTGTCGGGCGGCGCGCGGTTATCTCGACTGGACTCAGGCGGATCTGGCCGAGCATTCGGGGGTGTCCCGCAGCACGATCCGTGATTTTGAAGGCGGTCGTCATCCGATCCATCGGTCGACGGAGGCACAGCTGCGTCTTGCCTTCGAACGTTCGGGCATCGCCTTCATGCGGGCGGGTTGCGCGTGCGTCGGTGTCTATGCCGACAAGTGACGTCACGAGGGGTGCCTCTGCCGCCCTTGCTCTTTTAAAGACAGAAGCCCCTCCGCGACGAGCGTGGAGAGGCTTTCGCTGTCATGACAGCCTGTCGCCGACGGCAAATAATGGATGTCAGTCGAAGATCGCGACCGCACGACACCAGCCGGCGGATCCACCCTTGATCTTGACCGGGAGGCAGGAGACGGTGAAACCGGTGGCTGGCAGATCGGCAAGACGCGTGAGCTTCTCCATATGCATGAAGATGCCCTCGCGGCCAGCCTTGTGCCCCTCCCAGATCAGCCCCGCATCCCTGGTTTCCGCAAAGCGACGGGCCGTCACGGGAAAGGGCGCATCCCAGGACCAGGCATCGGTGCCGGCAATGTGGATACCCTGCTCCATCAGCCAGAGCGTCGCCTCGCGGCCGATGCCGCAGCCGCGACCGAGATAATCCGGGCGGCCATAGGCGGCGCCTGCCGCCGTATTGACCAGCACGATATCGAAGGGCTGGAGCGTGTGTCCGGTCGCCTTCACTGCGGCCTCTACGTCGGCAGCCGTTGCGACATAACCATCCGGCAGATCGCGGAGGTCGAGCTTGACACCGGGCCGGATGCACCAGTCAAGCGGCACTTCATCAATGGTCCAGGCACGCTCGCCCTTGTTCATGGTGGAGGCGAAATGCCAGGGAGCATCGAGATGCGTTCCGGCATGGGCAGTAAGGCTCAGATGCTCGACTGCCCATCCTTCGGCGCCGGGCACTTCGGCAATGTCGAGACCGGGAAAGAAGCGCAGCACTTCCTCGGCCCCTTCCGTGTGGCTGGTATAGCGGATGGTTGGCCCGAGCCCTGGCGGGTCGGCGGGCACGTCGTTTTCAATCGCAACGGACAGGTCGATAATGGTCATGTGGGTCAGTCTCCGGAAAGGGCGGCCGCGGCCAAGGCGTCGAGGTCGGCGTCGGCGCAAAAGCCGAGGGAAAGGGCGGGCGTCGCATCAAGCGGCGGCATGGCGCCGAAGATCTGCCTCAGGCGCTCGTCATGCCCCCAGCGGATCAGGAAGGGTTGCCCGGTGACGCGCGACACCGCCTCGGCGACAGCAGCAACGGCTGCGCTGAGAACCGGCGGCTGGATGACGCTCTTGCTTTCTGTCCCGGTCCTCGCGGCATGCAGCAAAGCCGTCACTGCCGCCGATCGCGACATCCACCAGCAGGTGCTTTCCGCGGGAACCGGGCAGTCATAGGCCTCGCCCGCTGCCACGCGATGGAAGATCTGGCTCATGAAGGCCGAACCATGGCCGCTTTCGCTTGCCGGTCTTGCCACAATGCCTGGAAACCGCAGGCTGATGGCGGAAAGCTCACCCCGGCGTCGGAGGTCGGACAACAGGATTTCCGTCATCCGCTTGTGGGCGCCATAGGTCATGTCCGGTGACAGGGGCGTTTCCTCCGTCACCGTCCGGCCGCCAAGAGCGCCATAGACGGCAATCGACGACGCGAAGACGAAACGGCAGCCCGGCTTTCGCGCTGCCGCCTCCCGCGCGAGCGCCAGCGGCGCCAGCAGATTGGCGGCGAACCCGAGCTCTTGTTCCTTTTCGGCCAGGGCGCCTGGCACGCTTGCGAGATGGAATATCAGATCGAAGCCGGGCTCGAGCAGTTCCTCGAGAAAGGCAGCTGCGGAGAGGTCGCCGCTCCTTTGCTGCATCCCCGGCGAAGCGACGGTGGAAAAGGTCCGATCGGTCAGAACGATTGCCTTGGCATCGGGATAGACGTCGGGCAGCCGTGCGACGAGCCCGCGTCCGAGGAAACCCTCCGCCCCGGTGACGAGAATGCGCATCAGGCCTTCACCACACTCTGGTCGATGATTCCGAACGGCGCGGAGCCATCCGGCAGGCGGGCTTCCATGCGCACGCGATCGCCCCAGGTCAGGAAGGGCGTGCGCGCAGCCCCTTCGTCCAGCAGTTCGATCACCCGGATCTCGGAAATACAGGAGGAACCGGCTGCGCGATCGGCATTCGAAACCGTTCCCGATCCGAGGATGGTCCCGGCTGAAAGCTTTCTGGTATCGGCGCAGTGGGCAATCAGTTCGCCAAAGGAGAAGTGCATCTCGCGGCCATTGGCGCGGCCCACTTCGCGGCCATTGATTTCGACATGCAGCGCAATTCCGACGCGGCCATTGTGCCAGTAAGGTCCAAGTTCGTCCGGTGTGATGGCGACCGGGGCAAAGGCGGTCGAGGGTTTTGCCTGAAGAAAGCCAAAGCCCGCCCGCATTTCGCGCGGGCCGACGGCGCGCAGGGACCAGTCATTGATCTGCACGAGAAGGCGAATATGTGCTTCGGCCTGCTCGGCGCCCGTGCGCATCGGCACCTCCGACAGGACCACGCCGAATTCGCCCTCCATGTCGATCCACAGCGCGTCGTCCGGGAACTCGACATCTGCCAGGGGGCCGCGAAAATCATCGCTCGCACCCTGATAGACGAGCGGGATGGTCTCGAAATCCGGATTTTGCGGTGTCTTGAATGCCTCTTCCATCAGGCGGCCGTGGTTAAGGAAGGCCGAGGCATCCAGCCATTGCGGTGCGCGCGGCAGGGGCGCAAGGCAACGCTCCGGCTGGAAGCGTGTCGCAAAGGGCTCCTCGCCCGCATTCAGACGGGCGTAAAGTGCCTCCAGATCGGGCGATACCATATCCCAGTCATCGAGGGCTGCCTGGAGGGTTGGCGCGATGCCGGTTGCAGGAATGGCGATGGTGAGATCGCGCGATACGACCCACAATTGCCCGTCGCGGCTTCCGTCGTGATAAGTGGCGAACTTCATGGAGACCTCGTTCGGCCCTTTGCGGGGCCTTGTCTGCTGGTTATTGGCGCTGCCGGGCGTCAGTGCCCGGCAAGCTGTTCTGCAAGGGCCGGATCGTATGTGCCGGACACCAGCACAAACAGCATCCGGCACGGCGCGCCGGAGCGATTGGCCCAGGCATGGTTGGTGCCTCGCTGGATGACGACCGAACCCGGCTTCAACAGCACTTCGTCATCATCCAGAATCAGTGTCATTTCACCATCGATCACGATGCCGTAGTCAATGGATTCCGTGCGATGCATCAGCGGATGCGGAGAATGTTCCCTGACCGTCGAGGCTGCACGGTCGCCAATCTCCTCGAAGGCATCGCCCATGCGTGCGCTGCCGTTCTGTAGAAAATCCTCGGTATCGGGAGGAATGTCCACGAAGCGGATCCGGGTGCCGCCCGCAGGCGGGGGAAGGACCAGGGGGCCCGTGGTCGGATCGGCCCCGTTGTCGACGCGCGCCGGGCTTTCGCCCGTTGCCCAGACCTCGTGGAAGACGGTGCCGGGGATGGCCGCCAGTTCCACGACGGTCGGCAAGGGGCCGACCTCGCTGAGGGCGGAGCGGCCATCTTTCGTGTGTCCGGTGATGATCCGGGTGATCGGGGGGAATTGACTCATGCGATCTTTGCCTTGGTGAAAAAGCCTATGGCGATAGCGGCGACGACGACGGCGGCCATGCCCAGCGCTTCGAAGCCCAGGTTTTCACCCAGTGCGCCGCCGACAATGGGCCCGAGGGCAGCACCGACCATCAGCGTCGCGGGGGTTGCTGCGGTTGCGCGTCCGGTGGGGTCCAGCGTGGCCAGTCGTCCGAAAGCGAAGGTATGGGTGAAGATCTGCACGGCCACGAAGACGGCGGCGGCCGGTGCCCACACCGCGAACAGCGTGGCGCTGGTCACGATCACGGCCAGAACGGCCTGGATCGCCGGGCCGATCTGGGTGACGAGCGGCGCCGACACGCGCGTCTGGAGCAGAGCTGCCAGCGGGGAAGGCACGAAAAAGTTCACGAAACCCAGCGCAATCAGCGCCGCCAGGACATGCTCCGGTTCGAAGCCGCGTCCCTTGCCGATGACCTCCACAAAGGAAAAGACCATGGACTGGTTGAAGGTCATGATGCTGATGCCGAAGATGGTGAGCCATGTGGCACGGCTGAAGGGGCTTTTGTCATGGCGAATGCGGCTGGTGGGATTGCTGAACAGAAAGCCGCAGGCAAGAGCCGCGATCACCATGATGCCGCCGAACACCTGGAACAGCACCGGTCCGCCGCGAACGATCAGAAGCTGCGGGATTGCCGCCAGGAGAATGATGGCGAACAGGCCGATGGCAATGCCGGCAAAGGCAAACAGACGATGCGGATTGACAGCCTGTCCCATGGTCCCGTGAATGATCGACAGGGCCGTGCCCGCCGAGATGCCTGCGATGAGATGCAGCAGGGCGAGCATCGCAAAGCCGGACTGGGTGGAGGCAATGAAGAAGGCGAGTGCGGTGATGGCAAAGCCCAGTGTCGAAAGCAGCTTGTGGTTCAACTGATTGAAGCGGGGGGCAATGCTGGCACTCGCTCCGACTGCTCCCAGCAGGAAGAGAGTGGCCAGTGCGCCAGCCTCCTGCGGGCTGAAGCCGTAGCGCTCGACCAGCGCCCCGACCCAGACGGGAAGTGCTACGAGATCGAGCATTCCCGCACAATGGCCGATGACGAGTGCGACCGATCCGGCCACACCGAATTTCTGTCCTGACATTCACGCTCCTCCGATGGTTCTGCGCCAGGGCAAGGGCGGGCGACCTCCTCAGTCGCCGCGCCGGCGCGATGTCTGTTTCAGATGGCTTCCGCAAGCGTCTTCATGGAAGCCTGCATGATGGCTGCGTGCTCTTCCCTGCTGCCGCCATGGATTTCGATATCGGCGAGACGACCGGAGTTCTCCACCACCATCCGGCACCGCTCCCAGCGGCGTGCCTCGAAACCGGAAAGCGCAGACAGGATATCCTCTGCTGCGGCCAGTTCTTCCGCGAGCACCATGGCATCCTCAATGCCGATGCAGGCGCCTGCGGCCAGATGTGGCGTGGTTGCATGCACGGCGTCGCCGATCAGCACGACGCGGCCGTTCGACCACGGGCGCGGCAGAAGCATCTGCTCCAGCGGGCGATAGACGATCTGATGCTCCGACGAGAGTTCCGCTGCGATCGTGCGAATGATGGGGGAGGAAAAGCGCTCCAGCAGGCCGCGCAGGGTTTCCACGAAGGTTTCCGGCGCCACGAAATCGTTGGTCGCGCGATCCTCCGTGAGGAACAGATAGGCCTGATCCTTGCCAACGCCGTTCAGGCCAACCTTGACGGTCGGTCCCATCCACATGGCAACCGTGTTGATACCGGCCGGCTTCGGCAGCACGGCCCGCCAGACCGACTGGCCGATGAAGCGGGGCTTCGGCGCGTGCGGAAAAATTTTTGCCCGTACGGCGGAATAGAGCCCGTCCGCGCCGATCACCAGATCGTAGCGGCCTTCGGTGCCGTCGTTGAAGTGTACCGTCACGCCGTCTGCATCCTGATGCAAATCGGTGAAGGTGATGCCAAGCCTGACGCGCGTGCTGGACGCCCGCACGGCGTCGGACAGCATCTTGGCAAGCGCCGGGCGCATGATGCCGCCACCGCCGGGAATGTCGGGACCGGCGACGCGCGGCGTCGGTAGTGTCACCAGCACCCGGTCGTCCGGCCCGCGCATCTCCACACCGTCGCTGGCAAAACCCTCTTCGAAGAAGCGGTCGATCAGCCCGAGTTGCTTGAGCACGCGAAGCGTTGAGCCATGCAGGCTGATACCGGCACCATAGGAGCGCCAGCCCGCATCGATTTCCACCAGATCCACGGCAAAGCCGTTGCGGGAAAGCTGGAGCGCGGCCGTCATGCCGGCAAAGCCGCCGCCGACGATCAGCACGGTCTTGATATGCGAATTCATGTCAGATCTCCTCCGTGGGACCGGCGACGAAAACGTCCCCTTCATCTCCCACCACGATATTGACGCGTGTCAGTTGCTGCCCGAGGCATGGGCCAAGGATGCACTGCCCTGTTTCCATGTCGAACAGGGCATGGTGCGAGTGGCAGGTCAGGTGTGTCTTGTCGCCGTTCATATAGGCGTCGGTTTTCCACGCCATTGGTGTTCCGGTTGAGTAATGCGGGCAGGCGTCACGCCAGGCATGCAGAACGCCGTTGCGCCTGAGCACGATGATCTTGCGGCGGGAACCGGCGAGAGGCCCGAAGCCGCGCGCCTCCCCCTCGCCGATGTCCGAGGCACGACAGAGCAGATGCCGCGTCTCCGTATGCTGCAGGAGTGCCGTCGGATCAGACATGCAGTTCCCTCAACGACAGCGACATGCGTTCTGCATCCGCCAGATAGTCCTTTTCCACCATGGACTGCAGCAGCCGCGTGCGATCAAAGACCTGATCGCGCAACCAGGCGAGCGGCTTCGGCATCCGGTGGAAGACATTGCCAAGCTTGCGGGCAAACTCGACCTGATGGTTGCAATACCCGACCCGATCCGCTTCGAAGGTGCCGATGGCACGATCGACGGCGGCGCGATCGGTCAGATCGGCCTGCCCCAGCGCGCGCGCCAGGAAATAACCGTCCTCGATGGCCATGCCCATGCCGTAGGCTGCATAGGGGGAAACGGGATGGACGGCATCGCCCAGACAAACCACTCTTCCGTTGGACCACTTGGAGAGCGACGGACGGTTGTAGACCTCCCAACGGAAGATCTGCCTGGCGAAATCCGTGCGGTCGGCAAACAGGTTCATCGGATAGGCAAAAGGTGCCAGAAGCTTGCGCACATGCTGCTCCGGATCCACTGGAGGTGTGGCATCGGCCGAGGATTTCTCGACGATCCACCACTCGAAACCGGGCTTGCCGCCATGCTTCATCGGAAAGTAACTTGCCTGCACCTCGCGGCCGTGATGGAGAGCGCCGATGTCCTTCGGAAGTTCCGGAATGTCTTCGCACCATGCAAGCCAGACGCGCAGGCCGACATGGAACAGGTTCAGTGGTCCGAGAGCCTGTTCCGAAACCTTGGAGCGGATGCCATCCGCGCCGATCAGGAGGTCGACGGCAACCTGATTGCCATTGTCGAACTTCACGATGATTTCGTTGCCACGTTCTTCATAGGCGCTGAAGCGGTGGCCTGGCGTGATCACCGAGGGGTCGAGCGCATTGAGCGCCTCGAGCATCTTGGCATAGGCAGACGATCGCAGGATGCCGTAGTGCCATCCTTCGATGCCCATTGCCCTTTCGACGTCGCGGTTGAACGGCAGGTCGACGCGAACCTCGCCTTTCGGATTGCGAAACTGTACCCGCGTCTTGAGGCCGAAATTGTTGATGACGTCGATGCCGTAGTTCCGAAGCACCGCCAGCACCGGCACCGACAATAGTACGGCCCCGCCGAGTGGCTTCGGCTCCGGATTCTGCTCATAGAGCCTGACGTCGTAGCCGGCCTTTCGAAGGGCGATTGCTGCCGATACGCCCCCCGGCCCTGCGCCAACGATTGCGACACGTTTTCCGGTTCGCTGTTCCAAATTCCATCCTCCCAGTCTTTTCAATCCGTGCCGGTGCACTCCTCCCAGAGTGCGTCAGTGCTTGGCCCCTGGGGGTGGACCGCCGGGGGCCCACTTCTCGCGCATTTCGAAGAGAACGATCTGTGAGGCTTCCGCACCCATGGGCGCCTCCCGCGCCACCCAGGTGTCATCATGCTTGTCCATGTCGGCGTCGTATTCGAAGTGGCAGCCAAGCGGGCTGTTGAAATACCAGAACCAGTTCGATCCGAACTTGTGGCGACCGGGCCCCCAGAAGCTCTGGTAGCCCTTCTTGACGAAGCGGGTGCCGGCAACCATCAGCTCGGTCGGTCCGCCCATGTGGAACGCCAGGTGCTCGCATCCCTTCATGTATTCCGGCGTGCGGATGAAGAAGAGCGTGTGGTGATCGTCATTGGCCCTTGGTCGCAGGAAAGGACCGGCGCCGGTCAGAACGTCGGTGATGACGAAGCCGAGGCGATCGCAATAGAAACGGGCCGCGATTTCGATATCCGGGACGAAGAGCACGACGTGGCTCAGTGTTCGCGGCAGGGCGGGCATTTCTTCCCACACGCCGATCTCGTTCGGACGGCGCTGGGCGGGAGCGCCGGGAGCATTGATCTTTTCCGCGGGCATGTCGAGTTCACGGCGGATCGTGACCTGGAACTTCAATTCAAAGCCGTGGTCGTCCTTGAACTCGATCGAACCGTCCGAAAGGCGTGTGACGCGGCGGTCGCGACCGAGTTCCGCTTCAATCGCATCGAGATCCTCGGCGGCGCGAACGCCATAGACCTGCTGGCGCAGCATGTTGGACGTCGGCAGCGGGGGCGGCAGCGTCGGGTCTGCCTTGTGGCGGACGATGATGCCGGTACCATCCAGCGTCTCGAAAAGTCCGCCGCTCTCGGTGACATTCACCGGCTTCAGCCCCCAGGCCGTCAGATATTCCGTGCAGGCAGCGACATCGTCGACACCGAAGATGAGGTAGTCAGGACCGATGATGTTCATGATAGCAATCCTTGGGATCAGTGCCGGATCAGCCGGCGTTGAGAACATATTCGCGGGCAATCGCGATCGAGATGTTTCCCTGCCCGGCGGTCAGATGATGGCGGATGGCCTCACGACAGGCCTGCGCAAATCCGATCGCGACCGTTTCGTCAGCCAGCAGGAAGATATCGATCGCCTTCACCGGTGAAGGCACCGCAGGGACGCAGCGGCTTTGGCCGAGAAGAGCGCTTGTGCTGTCACCCAGCGCCTCCGTCAGGGCCGCAATGACAGGTGCATCAGCATGCCAGAACAGGAACACTTTCACGCGGCCGGCGGTGGGGTGCTCCGGAGCATGCGTGATCTCTTCATGCACGGGGATGCCGACGACCCGCTCCGGATCGACCATGTTGGGCTCGTCCGGCAGGAGGTGCGTCCGGTAGTGGTCGGTTTCCCGTCCAGCCTTCAGCGTGGCAATATCAGGTGCCCAGATTTCCGTCACGAAATCGAGACCAAGGGCAAAGGGTTCCGCCTGTCCTTCCCCGCCGGGAAAAATGCCGTCGAAGACATGGTTCTGGACATAGCGTCGCGGCGCCTTCTCAGGCTCGGCAGCGATGTAGTCAAGGACCAGCTTGCCGTGCACCTCCTTCATGTGGTGGCGGTGCTCCGCCAGCGTCTGGCCACGCTTGCGACGGCCGGCCATCAGGATCTTGAAACTCATGCCTTGCCTCCCCTGGCGGTACGTCCTCCAAGAATCTCGGCCACCCAGTCGGCGATGTAGGCGCCTGCATTGGCGGAATTGTCGAAGCTGGAATGCTGCACGCCGCCGGTGCGCTCGTCGAAGATCTTCAGCTCGCGCTTCGGGCTGTTGACCAGCTGGTCGTAGGTGGCATGTGCCCATTGCAGCGGGATCTGGCTGTCCTTTTCGCCGTGCGTGACGAGGAAAGGTACGCGGATGCGGTCGAGGATCCCGTTCAGATGAACCTTTTCGGCGATGGTCATGAAATCGTCCATGTCCTTGGCGCCCCAGACCCACATCACATGGCTCCAGTAATGCGGCACGGGGAAATTGCCTTCGCGGGCAAGACGCTTCTTCTGCACATCGCGCCAGTCGTGATTGGCGCCCCAGACCACTCCGCAGGCAAAGCGCGGCTCGAAGGCCACTGCGCGCGGGCAGTAGTAGCCGCCGAGAGACACACCTTCCATGCCGATGCGCTTCGGATCCACGTCGGGTCTGGTTTCCAGCCAATCGACCACGCGCGAGGCCCAGTGCTCGCTGTCGAAGCGGGCGGTCAGACCCTGCAGGCGCAGTGCTTCACCCGTGCCGGGCTGGTCGACGATGAGCGAGGCGACCCCGCGCTTGGCAAGCCAGGTTGGCAGGCCGACCAGAAACTTCATCTCCTTGGTGCTGTCGAGGCCATTCACCTGCACGAGCAGGGGGGCCGGGCCATCGACGCCTTCGGCCGGCACATAAAGCGCCGACAGATGCGTCCCCTCATAGGGGATTTCCACGCGGCGGCAGGGCGAGCCCGACAGATCCAGCCCCTTGGCGAAGGCCGCAAGGAAACGCTGATAGAGCGCAACGCGACCTTCGGAGCCGTGGGCAAGCAGGCGCTCGGCTGTCAGCATGTAATTGGCGGCGCGGATCAGCTTTTCACCGGCAGAGATCAGGCGGCCGCGTTCCTCGTCTTCTTGCGCGAGAGAGACGAGCTTGTCGGCCATGCGGATCCAGGTTTCACGGAATGCCTGCGTGCCTGCGGCGTCCGGCGCCTTCGCTGCGTCCTGCAGCGGCGCGCACATTTCCTCGATCTCTCCCATCCGGGCACCCATTTCGATCGACAGGTTGACCGAAAGGTTCCAGACGTAATTGGTGGGAAAGTACTTGAACATTGGGTCTCCTCGAACGCGCCACCCGGGCGATGCTGTCGACGGGAGAACCATCGCGCAGGACGTCCTACGCCCTGCCTCGATATCTCCTCCCCGAACCGAGACTTAACGAACATCAATCTGTTTACAAAATTGCTTCGATGAATGATTTGTATTGATGGAGTGAATACAAAAGAGGGTGCAGGCATGCGCTTCAAGAACCTTGATCTCAATCTGCTCGTGGCGCTCGACACGCTGATCCGGATGCGCAATGTCAGTCGCGCCGCAGAAGAAATGTTCATCACGCAGTCGGCCATGAGCAATGCGCTGGGACGTTTGCGTGACTATTTCGATGATCCCCTGCTCATTCAGGTCGGCCGCTCGATGGAACTGTCGCCGCTCGCAGCCTCTCTCGAGGAGCCCCTGCGCGACATCATCGTGCGTATCGAGGCTGCGGTGGTCTCAACGCCGTCCTTCGATCCGGGGGAAGCGACTCGCAGCATCGGACTCGTGGTATCCGATTACATGCTGCATACGATCATGCCGCCGCTTCTCGAACTGGTGACCGCGCGCGCGCCCGGAATGCAGATCCATTTCCGGGCCCAGCAGAATTTCCCCCACATCCTGCTGGAGCGTGGCGAGGCGGATCTGCTGGTGGCGCCAAGCCTGTTCTGTTCCACGAACCACCCGTCGGAGGTGCTGTGGGAAGACCCGCTCTGTTGCGTCATCGATGCCGCTTCCAAGCTTGAGGGTGATCGCCTTTCCATGGAGGATTTCCTTGCTTCGGGGCATGTGGTGATGCGGCCTCCGAACGGAGGAGAAAGCTATGCCGAGCGTATCTGTCGCGAGGTCGGCTTGCGGTTTCGGGTCGAGGTGACCACCTTCTCATTCTCTTCCCTGCCGTTGCTGGTACGCGGCACTCCACGAATCGCGGTTGTGCAGCGCAGCCTCGCCAGCCCTATCCTCCGGCTCGGAGGCGTGCGACTGATGGAGCCCCCTGTGGTGCTGCCGCCGCTTGAGCAATCCATACAGTGGCACAGTCACCGTGTGCGCGATCCAGCTTTGATGTGGATGCGCGAGCAGATGCATGAGGCGGTCCGTCTCGCTACCCGGCGAATGCAGGAGGCGGAGGCATTTGCGTGTGCTTCTGCGTAAATACAGCCTGGCGCTAGTATTTATGGTGTGAATGGCAAGCATTGCGAATGACGATTTTACATTCGTCAAATGCAGCCCTAGTGACGGGGAAAGGGCGTTCGCTGGGCATATCGGGAAAGAGGATACCAGCAGGACGGATCGGAGGGGTGGGGAGGTCGTTCCGGCAGGAGGTCGGGATCGACATATGCCCAGCAGAGGGCAAGACCACAGGACAATCAGGAATAACGGGCTTGCCGCTGCTGGCGGTGGCATGTGCTTTCCTTTGCCTTCCATCCGTCCGCACCGGCGATGAGCGGGGACGCAGGGGCTTTGCGGCTGGATCCACCGATGGTGGTGTCTCAGCCGTGTTCTTGAGGAGGATGGAATGAGCTTACGTAATGCTTTGAAATGTCTGCTGCTTGGCACCGGGCTTGCGGGAATGTGGCTGTGTGGCGCACAGGCGGCCGAAAACGGCAACACCCAATACTCGCCGGGCGCGCCGCAGTTCTTTGCCGGTGGAATTCCTCCCTTCCCCGGTCTGTATTTCCTGTCTCAGACCAGCTATTTCACAGCCGATCGAACCAATGATTCCGACGGTGACCGTATACCGATCGATTTCAAGGTCCGTGCCGCGGCCGAGACGTTGCGCTTCCTCTATGTGAGTGACGTCAAGGTCGGCGATGCCCAATTGTGGGGCCAGCTGGTGGTTCCGCTCGTGCACCTCGATCTTTCGCTCCCCTTCGGCGAGGACAAATCAACCGCTCTTGCCGACATTTCCTCCTCGATTGGCCTTGTCTGGCATCCGGACCAGAAGCAGGCGTTTATCGTGGGGGTCGATGTGGCTATGCCAACCGGCCAGTATGATACCTCCGACATTGCCAATATCGGAGTGAACCACTGGTCTTTCCAGCCCACGATCGGCTATCATTACACAGACCCCCAGGGGCTTGAGATCGGGACAACAGCGCGCCTGATCTTCAATACGAAGAACACCGATACGGACTACCGCTCGGGCACCGAACTGGTCATCGACTATGCTGTCGGCTGGAATTTCGGACCCTGGCGCCTCGGCGCGGTGGGCTATTATCTGCAGCAGTTGACGGATGATACCGGTCCGGGCGCCGCTGCCGACGGGCACCGCGGCAGGGGTTTTGCGATTGGCCCTTCCGTCACCTACACCTTCAACCCGGGCCTGCAGGTGAGCGCCTCGTGGCAGCACGATCTTGTCGCTGAAAATCGGGCCCAGGGCGATACGGTCTGGGTAAACTTCGCGACCAAGTTCTGACGGCGGGAAACACGCAAGAAACGCGCACGCGGCCTGTCGTGGTCGCGCGCGCTTTGCTGTGTCTGAAGTTCAGCCGTTACCGTTATCCATCGTCACCACACCAGTCCGCGGGCGGCGATCTCCTCGACGCGGGTTACCACACCGTTGCGGTGGAAGGTCATCACATCGAAGAGGTTGGAGACGACGCAGGTGTGGTTCGGTATGATGCGGATGCGTTCGCCGATCTCCGGGCGGATGCCCTCCACCTTCGACAGATCCACGGTCGCATGCTCCTCCGAGAGGCCGGTGATGATGGCGTCTGGATAATCGATGATATGGCCGTAATCGGCAAAGCCCAGAAGGTCCGAGGTCAGCGCCTTCGAGCCGGCGTCAAGAATGGCGCGCTCGGGCGTCGGGCGTGACACGACGGTTGCCAGGATATGCATGGCGCAGTCATCCAGCGTGCAATGGCCGGCGCGCGCCATCGAGCGGTCATTGTAGATATAGGTGCCGGCGCGGTGCTCGGTGGCGGACGGCACGAGATGGGCGGAGAACAGGCTTGGCGTGCCGCCGTTCGAGCGGATGCGGCAGTCGATGCCGTCTGCGGCCAGGTAGGCCATGGCAGCAATGAAGAAGTGTTCGACCGCCGCTTCCGTGTTGGCCTTCGGATAGGTCATCAGTCCGCCGAAGCGGAGACTGCGGCTGGCCGCGATGCCGCGCGCCAGGGCTGCCGCCTCGTCCGGCGTCTGCACACCGCAGCGTCCGCCGCCGGTATCGCATTCCACCAGCACGGTCAGCGGCTTGCGGCCGGTGAAATAGGCGGCAAGGCCGGTCACCGTCACAATGCTGTCCGCAACCACCTTCAGGCCTGAAATCCGCTCGTTCAGCGCGGCAAGCCGCGCCAGCTTCTGTTCGCCGAGGATGTTGAAGGTGATGAGGATGTCCTCGAACCCTGCATCGGCAAAGACTTCCGCCTCGGTGATCTTCTGGCAGTTGATGCCGGCTGCACCGGCCTCCACCTGCTGGCGGGCAAGCGCCGGGATCTTGTGCGTCTTGATGTGCGGGCGGAACGCAAGCTTGTGGCTGTCCATGTAGGACTGCACGCGCGCGATATTGGCCGCGAGCTTGTCCTCGTCGATGACCGGCAGCGGCGTCGAGAGCGTGTGCAGGCCATCCCCCGGCTTCGGGCGCGGCAGGTCGAGGGAGGAAGGTGTGGAAAGATCCATGTCAGGCGGCCTCGGTTCCATGCGGGTCGGCCGTCATCGGCCAGATGTCGCGGCGCACGCGCCGGTAGGGGTTCGTCGCCGGATTGTTGGGATAGGGCGTCCCGGCCGAGCAGTAAAGGATCTCGGAGGCGATCTTGGAAAAGGCGGCGTAGAAATGGTTGGTCGATTTGATGACCAGTATATGCCGGGTTAACGGGTCGAGATCGAGGGCGGTGAACAGCGACGGATCGTAGCTCTGTACCCTGACCGAGCTCAGGATGATGTCGATGCCGTTCAGATGGACGTGTGCTGCGTCGCCGAAGGGGGCGATGCTGTCACCGAAGCGCATCTCGGCATTCGGCTTCAGTTTGACGACCTTGACGATTCCGTCCACCGGGTTGCCGGTGCCAGGTGCCGATTTCGCCCCGAACCGCAGGGGAATTTCGGCCCCCTCGCCCGCCGCCATGCAGATCTGCACGGCGATCGGGTCCCAGATCATGCCGATCGCGACATTTTTCGCGCCGCGGGCCAGAAGTTCCTCGAGGATCACGGTGGCATCGCCCGCTGTGCCGCCGCCCGGATTGTCCCACATGTCGGCAATCACGACCGGCCCCTTCGGATTGGCAAGGGCCTGCGAAACGGCCTGCTTTTCATCGATCGACGGCATCATGAAGGTGCCGCGCTTGGCAAACAGATCGAGACCGAGGTTTCGGGCCAGTTGTTCGCCCTTTTCCCGCTGGCCATTGGTGACCGCGATGGTCTTGGTGCCCATCTCCGGCACATCGCCCGCCATGAAGCCGTGGATGACCGAAAGCGACAGCACGTCGGCATCGCTGCGCTCGATCTCCATCAGCCGGTCGACGAAGGAGCGCATCGGTTCGCGCGAGGTGGGGAACACATCGATCATCCGGCAATCGAAGACGGACATCACGGGTGTGACGCGGCCTTCGAGGGTATCGACGGCAATGCGCCACAGATCCTCGGCCCGGTCCACGAAATCCGTGTGCGGAAACTCCTTGAAGACGACAAAGAAATTCACGGCCGCCACGCGCTTCGCCGTCAGGTGGCTGTGCGGATCGAGTTCCGCGCAGACGAGAATATCCGGCCCGACGATCTCGCGCACCCGGCTCAGCAGATCGCCTTCCGGGTCGAGATAACCATCCGCCACCATGGCACCATGCAGGCCAAGCACCACCGCATCGACCGGCAGCGCGGCTTTCAGCTGGTCGAGGATCTCGTCGCGCAGGCCTTCATAGGCCTGCCGGTTGATGAGGCCGGCGGGATCCGCCCAGGCAGCCGTGCCTTCGATCAGCGTCCAGCCCTTCTCGGCACAGACCTTGCGACCGACGGTGATCGGCGCCGTGCAGAGCGTAGGCGTTGCCGGATGCTGACCGGGCGGCGCGTAGAGCGATTCCTCGAAGGCGCGGCGATCGATGCAGATGGGCGCGAAGGTGTTGGTTTCCGTGGCAAGGGCAGCGGTGAAGATGCGCACGCGGTGTTGCTTTCGTTGCAGGACGAAGAAAGGTTGGATCAGCCCATCGGGTTCGGCAGATAGCCGGTAAAGCCAGAAATCTTCCAGCGCCCTTCGTGCAGGCGGCAGTAATAAAGGGTCTGCCAGCGCATCACGTCCAGCGTCCCATCGGTCTTGCGGATGCCGCCGTCGAACTTCTTGCGCACCAGCGCCGTCTCGCCCTCGACCTCGATCACTTCCAGCGTGGTGGTGGAGAAGATTGCCTGACGCGGATCCTCGCCATAGGTCTGGCCGCGGAAGTCTTCGGCCTGCCGCAGCCATTCGTCGCGATAGGCGGCGAGATTCGGAAAGGCCAGACGCCAGTTGTCCGGATTCGGATCGCGATTGCCCGAAATGCCGAGAAAGCCCTCTTCCACGAAATCGTCCGCCACCATCGACCAGTCGGCGGCCAGAAAGGCATCGATATCGCGGGGCACCAGCATCTCCCAGATGGCGTGGCGGGCGGTGTCGCTTTCAGGGAAGGGATTGCGGAAGGGATCGCGCATGGCTGGCCTTTTTCTAAATTCTTTTCATGATCTCAGAAAAACTCTGGTCAAAATCCCGCGATTATGGTCCAGTGTCAACGATTGAAGAAAATAATTTCCATGAGGTCTCATGTCGATCAAGCGTTATGGAGCCGAGAAGGCCGGTGCCGGTGGTCAGCGTCTTCCCTTTGCCAGAGCGGTCGAGGCCGATGGCTGGCTGCATGTGTCGGGTCAGGTCGCCATGCAAGATGGCGAGATCATTTCCGGCGGCATCGTGGAACAGAGCCACAAGGCGATCGAGAATCTGATCGCCATCCTGCACGAGGCGGGTTACGGCGTCGAGCATGTGGTGCGTTGTGGCGTGTGGCTGGACGACCCGCGCGATTTCTGGAGCTTCAACAAGATCTACCAGGGCTACTTCGGCGAGCATCCGCCGGCACGCGCCTGCGTGCAGGCCAGCATGATGGTGGATTGCAAGGTGGAAATCGACTGCATCGCGTACAAACCGAAAGCCTGAGCGGGCACGCCGATGGATATCTTCGCCACGCTTCAGGAAGAGCGCAGCCAGTTTTCCCCTTCCGAGCAGCGGATCGCGGACCTGCTGCTCGGCGATTTCGATTTCGCGGTGAATGCCTCGATCATCGAGCTGGCGGAGCGGGCGGAAGTGTCGCCGCCCACGGTCACGCGCTTTTGCCGGCGTCTGGGGTGCCAGAGCTTTGCCGATTTCAAGGTGCGCCTCGCCAAGACCGCCTTTGTCGGCGTGCGCTACCTCAATCCGGAAGCCAAGAGTACGGAGCCCGCCGATGTGGCGGAGGATGTGATCACCAAGGCGCAGAACGCGCTCTTCCTGATCCACCGGGCGCTCGACCCCGTCCTGCTGGAAAAGGCGGCCGACCGTCTGTCGCGGGCGGAGATGATCTATGCCTTCGGTTCCGGCGGCAATTCCTCGATGATCGCCACCGAAATCCAGAACCGCTTCTTCCGGCTGGGCTCGCGGGTCACCGCCAGCAACGATCACAACATGCAACTGATGTTCACGGCGGCGGCCCATTCCAACGATGTGCTGATCGGTTCGTCCTTTTCTGGCCGCAACCACGAACTCGTCCGTTGCTTCCGGCTGGCGAGCGACAATGGCATCAGTACGATTGCGCTCACCCAGAGCGGCAGTCCGGTCGCCGAGGCGGCGGAAACCGTGATCGGGATCGACCTGCCGGAAGGCGACAACATCTATCGCCCCACCTCTACGCGTTTTGCCTTCCTGGCTGTGGTGGATGTTCTGGCGAGCCTTGTCGCCTATCGCAACCGCAAGCGCTCCACCGTCACGCTTCGGCATATCAAGCAGCAACTGGTCGAGCACCGGGATGGTGACGACCGGCAGATTCTCGGAGATTGATCATGTCCCGTTCCGTTGCTGTCGTCACCGGCGCCGCCGGCGATATTGGCCGCGCCATTGCGCTCAGGCTCGCCGATGCGCATGACATGGTGGCGCTCGTCGATATCGACGAGGAGGCGCTCGCAAAGGCGCAAGCTCGGCTGGGCGCGCCCGAACGTTTCGCAGCCCTCCCCTGCGACGTGACGAATGAGGCGAGCGTGGCGGCGATGGCAAGACGCGTGGCGGCGCTCGGTGACGTCAAGACACTCGTCAACAATGCTGGCGCGGCGCGTGCGGTATCCCTGCACGACACCACGGCGGAGATCTGGCGCAAGGATGCAGCGCTGAACGTCGAAGCGGCCTTTCTGACCTTCCGTGCGCTGGAAGAGCCGCTGAAGAAGACGTCCGGTTCCGTCGTCAACATCGCGTCCGTCAACGGCATGGCCGTGTTCGGCCATCCGGCCTATAGCACCGCCAAGGCGGGGCTGATCCATCTCACGCGGCTGGTCGCTGTGGAATATGGCAAATACGGCATCCGCTCGAATGCGGTTGCGCCCGGCACGGTGCGCACGCAGGCCTGGGAGGCGCGTGCTGCCGCCAACCCGCAGGTGTTCGAGGAAGCCAAGCGCTGGTACGCGCTGCGCCGCATCGCGACTGCCGAGGACGTGGCCAATGCCGTCTTCTTCCTGGCGAGCGAACAGGCTGCCGCCATCACCGGCACCTGCCTGCCCGTCGATTGCGGCCTGACGGCCGGACAGACGGAGCTTGCCCGCACCTTCTCGCAATCCGAACACTACTGAGCCATCCAGCCATAAAGAGCCGAAGGGGAACCACCATGGCCGATGCTGTTTTTCGTCTTGAAAATTCCTGGGAGCCGGTGGAGGGCGATCCCTGCGGTCGCTTCGTCTTCACCCTCGTCAACCTGTCCGGAAACGCGATCAGCGGTTTCAAGCTCGCCTATACCTCGCTGACGCGCATCAAGGATTCGGAAGAGGCCCGCTGTGAGAATGCGGTCTTCCTGCGCCGCAACGCCAATTTCCACCAGTACCAGCCGGCAGACGGTTTCGTTCTCGCTCCCGGCGAAGGCTGGCGCTTTACGGTGGCGCCGCTCTGGCGCCCGGCGCGCCACCGCACGGACGGCGCGAAATCCGCTTATCTGACGCTTGCGGATGGCACCCACGTGCCGGTCAGCGTCGACGATACGCTGCTCTGCGGCCGTCCGGCCGAACCCGCACCAGTGCTGATGCCGAAGGGGGAGGCCAGGGAGCCTTTCTCGCTGCTGCCCTGGCCGGTTTCGGCAAACCTGGTGGCTGGCGACACCGTTCCGGTGGCGCTTTATCCGGCAGACGGCGCGACGCTTTCGGAAAAGCAGGCGCTTTTTGCCGTTGGCAGCCTCTATCGCCGGCTGTTCCAGATCGGTCACCAGCCCTTTTCGCTGGTGCCGGCGCATGCGGGCAAGGCCATTCGGTTCGCCGAAGACAAGAGCCTCGTCGCGGAGGGCTTTACCCTGTCCTTCGGCGAGGAAATTGTGCTCTCCTATGGCGATGCGGCCGGTCGCCAGTATGGCCTGACCGCACTTGCCCATCTGCTGCATGGTGCGCGGCTTGATCCCAAAACCTTTCGTTTCCCTGCCTCGGGCAGCATTGCCGATCATCCGCGCTATAGCTGGCGCGGCTGCCATCTCGATGTGTCCCGCCAGTTCTACCCGGCGGCGGACATCGCCCGCCTCATCGACATCATGGCGTGGATGCGCCTCAACATCTTCCACTGGCACCTGAGCGATGACGAGGCCTGGCGGCTGGAGATCAAGGCCTATCCGACGCTGACCACGCTCGGCGTGCTGCGCGGCCCGGACGAGCCGATGCTGCCGCAACTCGGCAACGGCGCGGAGCCTGTCGGCGGTTTCTATACGCAGGAGGATGTGAAGGCGATCGTGGCGCATGCAGCCGCCCTCCATGTGGAGATCGTGCCGGAAGTCGATATTCCCGGTCACAGCACGGCCATGCTGGTGGCGCTGCCGGAGCTTGTCGACGGTCAGGAAGCGCCGGACAGCTATCGTTCCGTGCAGGGCTATCCGAACAATGCGCTGAACCCCGCAATCGACCTGACCTATCAGGTTCTCGGCAAGGTGTTCGATGAAATGGTGGCGCTTTTCCCCTCTAAGCTTATCCATATCGGCGGCGACGAAGTGGCGGCCAACACCTGGATGGCCTCGCCGCTGGCTCGCAAGCTGATGGAACAGGAAGGCATCGAGGGCACCTTCGGTCTGCAGAGCTATTTCATGAAGCGCATCCAGGCCATGCTGGCCGAGCGCGGCCGCAAGCTGGCCGGCTGGGACGAGGTGTCCCATGGCGGCGGCGTCGATCCCGACGGTACGCTGCTGATGGCCTGGCAGAAGCCGGAGGTCGGTGTCGAACTTGCAAAGCAGGGCTATGACGTGGTCATGACCCCCGGCCAGGCCTATTATCTCGACATGGTGCAGGACGAGGCCTTCCAGGAGCCCGGCGCCAGCTGGGCTGGCACGGTGCCGCCAAAGCACAGCTACACCTACGAGGCGGTCGGTGAGTTTCCGGAAGAGCTGAAGCCGCGCATGCGCGGCGTGCAGGCCTGCATCTGGTCCGAGCATTTCCTCAACCGCGATTACTTCAACCATCTCGTCTTCCCGCGTCTCGGTGCGATCGCCGAGGCGGCCTGGACGCCGAAGGACAACAAGGACTGGATGCGGTTTGCCGCGATCAGCCCGCTGATGCCGAAGCTTTGAGGAAAGACCCACCATGACCCTGCGTATTGCTGTCGGCGGAATCCACACCGAATGCTCCACCTCCTCGCCCGTGCTGATGCAGCCGGAGGATTTTCGCGTGCTGCGCGGCCAGCATCTGCTGGACGCCGAATACTTCAACTTTCTCGATGCAGAGAGCATCGTGCATCTGCCGCTGCTGCATGCGCGGGCCGTGCCGGGCGGCCCGGTGGCGCGCCACACCTACGAGGCCTTCAAGGCGGAGTTCCTGGCCCTGCTGCAGGACAGTCTGCCGCTTGATGGTCTCTATCTCGCCATGCATGGCGCGATGAATGTGGAAGGCATGGACGATGCCGAGGGCGACTGGATTTCGGCGGCCCGCGCCATCGTCGGTCCGGATGTGCCGGTGGCGGCGAGCTATGACCTGCATGGCAACGTGACGCAGAAGATCATCGACCAGCTGGATATCTTCGCGGCCTATCGCACCGCGCCGCATATCGATGTGCGAGAAACCATGGTGCGCGCCTGGTCGATGCTGGTGAAAACGCTGAAGACGGGGCAGCGTCCGGGCGTTACCTGGGCGCCCGTCCCGGTTCTGCTTCCGGGCGAGCGCACCTCGACGGAGGACGAGCCGGCGAAAGGCCTTTATGGGAAACTGCCTGAACATGACGCCATCGAGGGCATCTGGGATGCCAATCTGATGGTCGGCTATGTCTGGGCCGACGAGCCGCGCGGCACGGCCTGCGCTGTGGTGACGGCAACCGACAAGGCGGCTGCGAAGGCGGCCGCCGAGGCCATTGCCCAATCCTATTGGGAGGCCCGCGCGGACTTCCGCTTCGGCCCGGTCACCGCACCGCTGGATGAGGTTCTGCAGATTGCCGAGCAGACGCTGACCCGCCCGGTCATCCTCGCCGATTCCGGCGATAACCCGACCGGCGGCGGGGTAGGCGACCGTGCGGATGTGCTGAAGGCGCTGATCGCGCGTGGCTTCGACGGCGCCGTGATCGGCGGCATCACCGACAAACCGGCCGTTGTCGCCTGCTTCGATGCCGGCCTCGGCGCCCGGTTGACGCTGAAGATTGGCGCCTCGCTCGATCCGGCGAGCCCGAGCGTGGAAACCGAGGTGGAGGTTGTACGCCTCGACGATCCGGGCGTCGATGCGGAACGGCAGGCCGTCGTGCGGATCGGCGGCATTACGCTGATCCTCGCCTCGCGCCGCAGGCCCTATCACAATATTGCGGATTTCACCCGCCATGGCATCGACCCGAAGATGGTGCGGCTGCTGGTCGTAAAGTCAGGCTATCTCTCGCCGGAACTGGCGCCGATCGCCAATCCGAACCTGATGGCGCTGACGGATGGCGTGATCAACCAGGACATCGAACGGTTGGTCAACCGGCGCCGCAGGAAGCCAAGCTATCCCTTTGAGACGGATTTCGAATTCACGGCCGAAGCCGCCTTCTCGGCCCGTTGGACAGACGAGACGTGATGGCCGGAATGCAGCCATCTTTGCATGACACCGGGAGGGCCGCATGAGCGGCTCTCTTCGCGCATCGCTGGCCGATCCCTCGCTCCGGATCTCGGCGCTCGCCATCTTCCTGTTCGGCACCACGGGGGCGGCCACGTCGCCCTACCAGTCGCTGATCGGCATCCAGGAACTGGGCCTCAGCAATTCAGCCTATGCGGCGCTGATGTTCGCGGCGGCCGTGATCAACGTCACCGCCAGCGTGATGATGGGCATCGTGGCCGACCGGATGGGCGATTACCGGCGCTCGATCGTCATCGTCTCCGGCTTCGGCGTGGCAGGTTTCGGCATTGTCTATCTCGCGGCGAGCGCGCCGGCCTTCGTGATGTCGAAGCTGTTGCTGGTGCCGATTTTCGGGGCGCTGAATTCGCTGATCTTCGCCAATGTGCGCGCCAGTTCGCAAGGCCTGTCGGCGGCGCGGCTGGTGGCGATCAATTCCACCATGCGTGCCACCATCTCGCTCTCCTGGGTGCTGATGCCGGGGCTGGTCGGCATCATGCTGGCGGGGGCAAGTTCCATGCTGCCGGCCTATCTGGTTGCGACGCTTGCAGCGCTCGCCTGCCTGCTGATCACCGCCGTCTGGCTGCCGGCCGCGCCGCCACGGACGAAGACCGGCGGGGAGGAACGTTACCGCTTTCTCGCGTCGCTATCCGAAATCATCGAACCTCGCGTGGCGCTTCGCGTGTTGGCCATCGCACTGATCTGCTCCATGCTGCATGTCAGCGATGCCGTGCGCCCGCTGATCGTCACCGGTCAGGCTGGCGGCACGGTCAGCGATCTCGGCATCATCGTCGGCATCGTCGCGGCACTGGAGATCGTCTTCATCCTTGTCTGGGGCAGAGCGGAGCGTATCCTGAAGCCGGTGCCCGCGCTGGCGCTGGGCGCCGGGCTCTACACAGTCTATCTGGTGCTGCAAGGTCTTGCGACCGAAGTCTGGCACGTCTACGCCCAGACGCTGCTGAGTGGCATCGCGGCGGCGGCCATCATCAGCCTGCCGATCACCTATCTGCAGGATCTGATCGCCGACAGGCCCGGCCTTGGCAGTTCGCTGATTGCCGTCAATATCTTTCTGAGCGCCGGTCTCAGTGCGCTGATTTTTGCGATCGGCACGCGTCTCGGCAGCTATGCCATGGTGTCGATCCTCGGTGCGCTCGTCGGATGCGCCGGGATTGCGCTGCTCTTTCTTCTCGATGGCCGCAAGGTGCGTCAGGCATGATCATGCAACACAGGAGCCCATTGCGCATGCACGCCAAGCCCGTTCTCGAAATCTGCGTCGACAATGCCGAGGGGCTGTTTGCCGCCATCGAAGGCGGGGCTGACCGGATCGAGCTCTGTGCCGCGCTCTCCGTCGGCGGGTTGACGCCGCCGCGTGGCTTCATGGCGCTGGCCGGTCGCCAGTCAATCCCGGTCTATGCCATGATCCGCCCGCGCTCCGGTGGCTTCGTCTTCTCGCCGGAAGAGGTGGAGATGATGAAGTCTGACATCGATGCGGCGCGCGCCACCGGCCTTGCCGGCGTGGTGCTGGGTGCCAGCCTGCCGGACGGGCGCCTGGACACGGCAACGCTGGCCGTGCTTTGCCGTCATGCGACGGGCCTTGATCTCACCCTGCACCGGGCCTTCGACGTAACGCCCGACAAGCGCGAGGCGCTCGAAGCGGCAGTCGCTCTCGGCTTTTCCCGGATCCTCACTTCTGGCGGCCGCCCGACGGCGCTGGAAGGGATCGATCTGCTGGCGGAGTTGGTGGAGCGGGCCGGCGAGCGGATCTCCATCATGCCGGGCGCGGGTGTGCGGCCGCAGAGCGCCCCTGCCCTGCTGGAGCGGCTGGCGGTGCACGAACTGCATGCCTCCTGCTCCGCCCGCTATGCCGAGGACGATCAGCAACTGGTTGAGCTGAGCTTCGCCGCGCGCGAGATGCTGCGGACGGATGCCACATCGGTGCGGGCGCTAAAGGCGCTACTGGCGCAATCGGTCTCCGGCCGCCGCAGCCGGTCAGCGGCGCTTCATTGAGAATGCCGGCGTCCGCGTGCCGTGAGCGCGTTGCGGATCGAGAAGCTGGAATGGATGCGCGTGACACCCGGCAGCTTTGACAGGATATTGGTATGGATCGCCTCGAATTCTTTGGGGCTTTCCACCTCGACGCGGAGAAAATAATCCCAGTCGCCGGTCATCAGGTAGCATTCGCGGATTTCCGGATGCTTGCGCACGGCATCCTCGAAGCGGTTCAGATAATCTTCCGTCTGCCGGTCCAGCGTGATGTTGATCATCACCGCAATCGTACTGCCTTCCTCGGCAGAGCCGATCAGCGCGGTGTAACCACGGATGACGCCGCTTTCCTCCATCAGCCGGATGCGCCGCAGGCAGGCGGACGGCGACAGCCCCACATGCTCGGCCATTTGCGCGCTGCTCATGCGTGCATCGAGCCTCAGCAGCCGAATGATGTTGCGATCGATGGCGTCCAGTGTCGCGGCCATGCTTGTTTCCCGAATGAAGGCGCAAATTCCGTGACGGAATTGAGCATGTTCGCGCGTTTCGAGCAATATCTGCAAAAAACATGCAGGATTTCTCCGCTAAACTCTCTCCAATCATAAACTTGAGGGTTGGGCCATGGACATGGCGAGCGTGACGAACTGGGACAAGAGCGGCGCGCCGGGCGTGCTGACCATCGATCTTTCCGCCGTGCGCCGCAACTGGCGCCGGATTGCCTCTCTCGTGGCGCCGGCCAAGACGTCGGCTGTCGTCAAGGCCGATGCCTATGGCCTTGGGGCAGAGCGGGTGACTGCTGCCCTTTACGAAGAGGGCTGCCGCGATTTCTTCGTTGCCCAATATGGGGAGGCCGTCGCGCTGCGCTCGCTGCTTGCCGATGACGCCACCCTCTACGTGCTGAACGGGCTGCAGCCCGGCGTGGAAAGTGATTGCGCGCTGCGCAATGTGATCCCTGTGCTCAATTCGCTGGAGCAGGTCGGCCGCTGGCGCAGCACCGCCAGCCTTCTCGGGCGCCGCCTGCCGGCACTGCTGCAGTTCGATACCGGCATGTCGCGGCTTGGCATGGCACCGGAAGAAGCGGAGGCACTGTCGTGCGATCCCGCACTGCTGGCCGGCATCGACGTTCGCTACATCATGAGCCATCTCGCCTGCGCCGACGAGGCGGAAGATCCGCACAATGCCGCGCAGGCCAGAATGATGCAGAGCATTTCCGAATCCTTCCCCGGCATTCCGGTCTGCTTCGGCAATTCCGGCGGATCCTTACTCGGCGAAGCCTATCGCGGCGCCATGGTCCGCCCCGGCATTGCGCTCTATGGCGCCCGCCCGACGGATATCCTGACCCAGCCGATGGAGCCGGTCGTCAGCATCGATGCGGCCGTCGTGCAGACCCGCACGGTCCCCGCCGGCACGAGCGTCGGCTATTCCGCCACCTATGTCACGGAGCGCGCGCAAAAGCTCGCCACAGTGGCGCTCGGCTATGCCGATGGCGTGCCCCGCTCGCTCAGCAATCGCGGCGCCTTCTTCCTCGGCAATGTTCGCCTGCCGATCGTCGGCCGTGTGTCGATGGACAGCACGATCATCGACATCACCGATCTGCCGGACGGCGCTCTTTCGCTCGGCGCGCGGGTGGAATGGATCGGCCCGCACCAGAGTATCGAGCAGGTGGCCGAGGACGCCGGCACCATCACCTGGGAGATCCTGACCGGGATCGGCAACCGCTATGCGCGACACTATCGCTAAGACAAAGCAGAACAAGAAAACGGGGATATCACCATGAAGATCACCATTCTCGGCGCGGGCGTCATCGGCGTCACCTCCGCCTACTATCTTGCCAGGGCGGGTCACGAGGTGACTGTCATCGACCGTCAGGCCGGCCCGGCTCTGGAAACAAGCTTTGCCAATGCCGGCGAGGTATCCTTCGGCTACTGCTCGCCCTGGGCGGCGCCCGGCATTCCGCAGAAGGCGATGAAGTGGATCTTCATGGAGCACGCGCCGCTGATCCTGCGCCCGAAGCTCGACGCGGCGATGCTGTCGTGGATGCTGAAGATGCTGATGAACTGCACCTCGGAGCGCTACGCCCTCAACAAGAGCCGCATGCTGCGGCTTGCCGATTACAGCCGCCTTGCGCTTGCCGAAGTGCGCAGCGACACCGGCATCGCCTATGACGAGCGCATGCAGGGTACGCTGCAGCTGTTCCGCACGGAAGCGCAGCTGGAGGCCTCCGCCAAGGATGTGAAGGCGCTGGCCGCCGACGGCATTCCCTATGAGGTGCTTGATCCGGACGGCTGCATCCGCGCCGAGCCCGCACTCGGCCATGTTCGACACAAGATCGTCGGCGGCCTGCTGACGCCGAAGGACGAGACGGGCGATTGCTTCAAGTTCACCAATGCGCTGGCTGCCAAGGCGGAAAGCATGGGCGTGCGCTTCCAGTGGGGCACGGGCATTCTGGGTCTCGAAGTGGAAGGGGGCGCCGTGAAGGCGGTGGTGACGGATCGCGGCCGGATCCTGTCGGACTCAATCGTCGTCGCGCTCGGCAGCTATTCGCCGATTCTGGTGAAGCCGCATGGCATCAGCCTGCCGGTCTATCCGGTCAAGGGCTATTCGCTGACCATCCCGATCACTGATGCGAGCCGCGCCCCGGAATCGACCGTGATGGACGAGACCTACAAGATCGCCATCACCCGCCTTGGCGACCGCATCCGCGTCGGTGGCATGGCGGAAATCTCGGGCTATACCAATGATCTGGGGCTGGCGCGCCGCCGCACGCTGGAACATTCCGTCACCGACCTGTTCCCCGGCGGCGATATTTCGCGCGCCGATTTCTGGTCGGGCCTGCGTCCGATGACGCCGGATGGCACACCGGTGATCGGTGCGACGAAGATCCGCAATCTCTATCTCAACACCGGCCATGGCACGCTCGGCTGGACGATGAGCTGCGGATCCGCGAAGGTTCTGGCCGACATCGTCAGCGGTCGCAAGGCGGATATCGAAACCAAGGATCTGGCCGTTTCGCGCTACGCGGCTTGAGTTTCAATGGAAACGGCGGCGCGGGATGTCAGTCGTTCCGCGCGGGTTCCGGCGCGGCGTCGGGATTGTGGTCGGAAATATAGTCGATGATGGAAACCACGTCGGATGGTGCTGTCTGGTGCCACTCAAGGCGCCGCACGGCGCTTCCTGTCGATCAGCGCCTGCATCTCGTCCATCACCTCTTCATGGGATGACGAAGCGCGGCGGTCCTGCAGCGCTTCCCGAACCTTGGTGCGGAACCATGCATCGTAAGCCTCAGGGTCCGCGGTCAGGCCGGCCGGCAAGCCGCCTTCCTTCGCCACGCGGGTCAGAAGAATGCGTACGGCGTCGGAGACCGTCAGGCCGAATTGCGCGAGCTTTTCCGCCGCTTCGGCCTTCAGGTCTTCCTCGACCCGGATATGCAGCATCGCCGTCTTGCCCATGCCCATGGCTCCCTGTCATCCATGGAACCAATATGTCTCTCAAATGAGAGACGTTCAAGGGCTCATTCCTCCGTCACGGATTGTCGCGCTTGAAGATCCAGTCGTGGTCCGGATGGTTCTGGAAGCGCCACTTGCGCATCGGGCCTGCCATGACGTTGAGATAATACATCTCGTAGCCGTAAGGCGCACCGCAGGGGTGATGGCCCTTGGGCACCAGAACCACATCGCCATCCGAGACAGCCATGGTCTCATCGAGCGAGCCGTCCTCGGTGAACACGCGCTGGAAGCCAAAACCCTGCGCCGGGTTGAGGCGATGGTAATAGGTCTCTTCCAGATAGGTCATGTCCGGGAAGTTGTCCTCGTCGTGCCGGTGCGGCGGATAGGACGACCAGTTGCCGGACGGCGTGAAGACTTCCGTGACGAGCAGGCTGTCGGCCACATCGCGATCTTCCATGGCAATCGGGAAGATGTAGCGCGTGTTGGCGTTCTTGCCGCGTTCCGTCAGCGCGATACCGGCCGGACCGATCACCTGTGCCTCGCGGCCGGGTTTGGCGGGGGCGGTGCAGATGGCAAGTGTGCAATCGGTCGTTGCCTCGGCCGACCAGTCGGCGCCGGCTGGAATATAGACGCAATGCGGCGGCTTCTTCTCGAAGACGTTCATGCGGTCGCCGAGTTCGCCGAACGCCTTGCCGGCGCCGGAAATGTTGGCCTTTCCTTCGACCAGCACGAGGATCACCTCGGTCTCGCCGGTCGCTTCGGCCGCCTTTTCACCGGGCTTCAGGTGGTAGAGGCCAAAGCCGACATAACCCCATTCGGCGCTTTCCGGGGTGATGTCGTGAACCTTGCCGGTCTTGCCCGCAGGCTTGCGCAACAGTTTGCTCATTCCTCGTCTCCTTCCCGCTGAGCGGCGGCGGCAGCCGCTTTCGCTTCGGCTTCCGCAATCGAACGGTCGTACATGATGAGAAGTTCGTAGGCTGCGTAAGCCGCAGCGCCGACGAACAGCAGAGCCCAGCCCCACGATCCGTTATAGACTTCCACAAGCCCCCAGAGGATGGGCAGGATCACGGTGAGGATCCGGCGCCATTTCGGCTTGAAGAACGGATGCGTGGGGTCAAGCAGCTTCAACGGGTTTTCCTTCGAAACGGGTTCAGATGAGACCCGCATCCTTGGCGAAGCCCTTCAGCGATTTCAAGCCGAGGCTCTGATATTGATAAGGATTGCGCACATCCGGGTCCTGTTCCGCCTCGATGACGATCCAGCCCTGATAGCCGTGTTCTGCGGCAATCTTGAGAACCGGCGGGAAGTCGACGCCGCCTTCGATGTCACCCGGAACGGTAAACACGCCGCGACGCACGCCTTCCAGGAAGGAGAGCTTTTCGTTGCGAACCTGCTCGGCAATCACCGGGCGCACGTTCTTGGCGTGGATATGGCCGACGCGATGCATGTATTTTTTCGCAACGGCTTCCGGGTTTCCGCCACCAAAGTAGCAATGGCCGGTGTCGAGCAGCAGCTTGGCATGCGGGCCGGTGTGCTGCATCAGCAGATCGATTTCCTCTTCGCTCTCGACCACCGTGCCCATGTGGTGGTGGTAGACGAGCGAGATGCCCTGGGACGCGGAGAACTCTGCCAGCGCCTCAACACCTGCGCCGAACTTTTCCCAATCGGCTTCGGCAAGCTTCGGCCGGTCGGCAAGAGCCGTATCGTCGGCGCCGTGGATGGCGTTCGAGGTTTCGCAGACGATGATGACCTTGCAGCCCATGGCCTTCAGGACGTCGAGGAAGGGCTGCATGGCGGCCTTTTCCTCTTCGATACTGTTGGTCAAGAGGTTCAGCGAGTGCCAGCCGGAGACGAATTTGAGGCCGCGCGGCTCCAGCACGGATTTGAGGCCCGCCGGATCGGTCGGCAGCTTGTGGCCCTTCTCGATGCCGTCGAAGCCGATCTTGGCGGTTTCATCCAGGCACTGTTCGAGGCTGATATGCGCGCCAAGCGAGCGGTCGTCGTCATTGGACCATGCAATCGGGTTGGTACCGAAGAGGATCATATTACTGTCTTTCCTTCAGGGCAGCTTCATAGGCGGCGCGCGCCGCATTGACTTCTTTGCGGGCCGAGACTTCCGGCACGGCCACATCCCACCAATGGCCCCCGGCACCCGGTGTCGGATAGGGGTCCGTATCGATGACGATGACGGTCGGAACGGTCGCGGCGCGGGCGGCATCGAGCGCCGATTCAAGTTCCGCGATGGACGAGACTTTCGACGAGTGCGCGCCCATGGCAGCGGCATGGGCGGCGAAATCGATGGCAATCGGGTTTGCCTGATTGGTGTGGGCGTAGAGATTGTTGAACTCCGCGCCGCCGGTGCCCATCTGCAGCCGGTTGATGCAGCCATAGCCCCGGTTATCGGTGATGACGACCGTGATCTTCACGCCCATCGCCACGGCGGTGGCAAGCTCCGAATTCATCATCATGTAGGAGCCATCGCCCACCATGACGATCACGTCGCGCTCGGGTTCGGCCATCTTGATGCCAAGGCCGCCGGCAATCTCGTAGCCCATGCAGGAGAAGCCGTATTCCATATGGTAGGAAAGCGGCAGCTTGGCCTTCCACAATTGGTGCAACTCACCCGGCATGGTGCCGGCTGCGCACATCACGACTGTATTATCGCGCGAGGCCCGCTGTACGGCGCCGATCACCTGCATGTCGGTCGGCAGTGTGTTGGCGTCTCTCGGCGCGGCGGTTACCGCATCGGCCTTCTCAAACCAGCTGGCTTTCAGGCTCGCATCCGGTGCCGCAAAGCGATGATCGCCAAGCGTTGCCGAAATCTTCTCCAGCCCGACCTTTGCATCCGCGACGAGCGGGATCGCATCGTGCTTGGCGCTGTCATAGGGCTGCACGTTGAGAGCCAGGATCTTGCGGCTCGGGTTCTTGAACAGCGCCCAGGAACCGGTGGTGAAATCCTGAAAGCGGGTGCCGACGCCGATGACAAGATCGGCCTTTTCAGAGACGACATTGGCGCTTTCGCAGCCCGTAACGCCGACCGGGCCAAAATTATAGGCGTGGTCCCAGGCGAGCGCCGACTTGCCGGCCTGCGTTTCGACAACCGGGATCTGATGCTTTTCGACGAAGCCCTTCAGGGTTTCCGTAGCACCGGAGAAGTGTACGCCACCACCGGCGACGATGACCGGGTTCTTCGCAGCCCGGATGGCGGCAATCGCCGCTTCCAGTTCCACGACATCCGGTTCGGGACGACGGAAGCGCCAGGTCTTCTTCGCAAAGAAGCTTTCGGGATAATCATAGGCCTCGGCCTGCACATCCTGGCAGAAGGCGAGCGTCACCGGCCCGCAATCGGCCGGGTCCGTCAGGGTGCGAAACGCGCGCGGCAGCGCTGTCAGAAGCTGTTCGGGACGTTCGATGCGGTCGAAATAGCGGCTGACCGGCTTGAAGCAGTCATTGGCGGAAATCGTGCCATCCTCGAAATCCTCGATCTGCTGGAGAACCGGATCGGGGCCGCGATTGGCAAACACATCGCCCGGAATAAAGAGAACCGGCAGGCGATTGACATGCGCGAGAGCCGCTGCCGTAACCATGTTGAGCGCACCGGGACCGATGGAAGACGTGACCGCCATGGCCCGGCGGCGGCCAAGCTGCTTGGCGTAGGCAATCGCCGCATGCGCCATCGACTGCTCGTTCTGGCCGCGATAGGTCGGCAGTTCTTCGCGAATACCATAAAGCGCCTCGCCGATGCCGGCGACATTGCCGTGGCCGAAAATGGCCCAGACGCCGGCGATATAGGGAACGCCATCCTCGTTCAGCTGGTTGGCGAGATAGCGCACCAGTGCCTGCGCTGCCGTCAAACGGATCGTCGTCATGCCTTTCCTCCCTTGGCCTTGGCGCGCGCTCCATCCCAGATTGCGCAAAGGCTCTTGTATCTCGCCACCATATCCTCCACGGCGGCCTCATCCGTGATCTGGCCCGCCAGCCACTTGCGGGCGGCATCACCGAAGATCGTGCGGCCCACGGCAAAGCCCTTGACCAGATCGAAGCCCGCAGCCAGCGCAAAGCTTTCCTCAAGCTCCGCCTGCGGTGCATCGAGACCCAATACCACGATACCCCGCGTGCGTGTATCGTGACGTTCTACCGCAGCACAGGCATTGGCCCAGGCGGTTTGAGACTTCATCGGCTCCAGCTTCCACCAGTCGGGATAGACGCCGATCTCGTAGAAGCGGTCGATGATCTTTGCCGTTGTCTCGTCATCGACAGAACCGACCTTTGACGGGATGACTTCGAGCAGAAATTCCAGACGGTTACGCCGCGCCGCCTCGAACAGGCGCTTGACGGTTTCTTCCTGGCGTTCCTTCAATTCTGCCGCATCGTCAGGGTGGTAGAAGCAAAGCACTTTCACCACATGTTCAGCGGCCCATTCGCTCAGGCCACCGCAATCGAGCCCCAGCTCCGGCTCCAGCGTCAGCGGACGAGAACCCGGCCATTCGGCAGGGCGACCGATCCACAGCCCCGTTCCGGCGGCGGAATAAAGCGCTTCCTTCCCGAGGCGGCTATCGCAGAGAATGCCATAACCGCCCTGCCCGCCCGCGACCGTCGTCGCAGCCTGAAGGCAGAGCTTCTTGAAGGCGCCGATTCGATCCGTTGCAACGCCGGCTTCTTCGGCCATGGCTTCCAGCTGAATACGGTGATCGAAGGCGAAGACGCGCATGGTCGACCAGTCGCCCTTGCGGTTTGTGGACCAGTGAACCTGCTCAAGTGCTGCATCCTTGCGCAGCGCCTTGTTCTTGATGCCGGTCCTGAAGAAATACTGCAGCTCTTCCCAGCTCGGATAGGCCGGCGTGCAGCCGTGGCGCGAGACGGCAAAGGCGCCGCAGGCATTGGCATATTTCAGCGCCGTCGGCCAATCCTCACCCGTCAGCCAGCCTTTCAGCAGGCCGGCCATGAAGCCATCGCCCGCGCCCAGCACGTTGAAGACTTCGATCGGGAAACCGGGGCCAGTCTGGCCCTTGTCGAGACTGTCGGGGATCTCGCCTTCGAAGACGGCTGCTCCCATCGGTCCGCGCTTGCAGACGAGTGCGGCCTTGGAGACCTTACGCACGGCCCGCAGCGCCTCCAGCGTATCGGTCGATCCACCAGCGATATGGAATTCTTCTTCGGTGCCGACAATCAGGTCGAACAGGTGCAGCGTGCTCTGCAGCTTCGCCGTGACCTTGGCCGATTCCACGAAGCGGCTTTCGCCATCGCCATGACCAGCCACACCCCAGAGATTGGGGCGATAATCGATGTCGAGCGCGGTTTTCGCGCCGTTGCCACGCGCCAGTTTCAGCGCCTTCATCACCGCCGCTTCCGTTCGCGTATGCGAGAGGTGCGTGCCCGTGACCGTGACGCAGCGGGATTCGGCGATGAAGGCCGGATCGATGTCGTCTTCGCAGAGCGCCATGTCGGCGCAGTTTTCGCGGTAGAAGATCAGCGGGAACTGGTTCTCGTCACGGATGCCGAGCAGAACCAGCGCCGTCAGTCGCTCCGGGTCGGTCACCACACCGCGCACGTCAACACCTTCGCGCACCAGCTGTTCGCGGATGAAGCGGCCCATATGCTCGTCGCCGACACGCGTGATGACCGCGCTTTTGAGACCAAGGCGGGCAGCGCCGGCGGCAATGTTGGTCGGCGAGCCGCCGATATATTTGTTGAAGGAGCTCATGTCCTCCAGCCGGCCACCCACCTGGGCGCCATAGAGGTCAACGGACGAGCGTCCGATCGTGATCACGTCGAGTGGCTTCAAGAGGCCCTCCCTTGGCCGAAGATGGCAGATGGCGCTTGACGCGCAGGTCCGGCGTCTCCCACGCCGATTTCATTTTTGGACTATAAATTCTATTTTTGACGCTTTCAACACGAATATTC
Source organism: Rhizobium sp. RU35A (assembly GCF_900156005.1). Taxonomy (NCBI): domain Bacteria; kingdom Pseudomonadati; phylum Pseudomonadota; class Alphaproteobacteria; order Hyphomicrobiales; family Rhizobiaceae; genus Rhizobium; species Rhizobium sp. RU35A. The sequence continues at coordinate 224,123 of NZ_FTMR01000003.1, forward strand.
AAACTTTCCGCCGTGCACCGACCGCAGCAGATAAAGCAATAGCGGTACACAGCGTAGCGGACAGGGAGCGGAATGCGCCGAAATCCACCTCTGACACCGTAAGAATGGTTGCGCCCATCTTGCGAAGTGGATTGACCGCCGTATCCGTCAGCGCCACGACGGCCACGCCGCGGGCGCGAACGGCCTCGACAAGATCAAGTGTTTCCGCCGAATAGGGTGAGAAGGTAATGGCGAGCAGCGCATCGCCGGGCCGAATGGCGGCGGAGCTATCCAGCCGCCCTGCGACACTGTGCAGCATGGCTGGCACCTGCATCTTTTCCAGCGCATAGGCGATGTAACTCGCCACAGGAAAGGAGCGGCGAAGGCCTATGATATGAACAAGGTTCGCTGACGCCAGCAGATCGACAGCCTCCTCAAGGGATTGAGGATCCACGGATTTCAGGAGATTTTCCAGCGAGGCGCGTCCCGCCTCCACAAATTCCGCCAGAAGGCGCGGGCCGCTATGCTCCCCCATCTCGCGCAGGTGATCGAGCCTTGTGGAATAATCGGGCCAGCCGCCTACATAGTTATCACGAAACAGGCGCTGCATTTCAGAATAGCCGGAAAAGCCCATGATCTGGCAGAAGCGCATGAAGGCGGAAGGTTGCACCCCTGCAGCCTCTGCCATTTCAGCGACCGTGGAGACGGCGATGCGGTCCGTGTTCGCCGCCACATAATCCGCGCACTGCTTCAGCCGCTTCGGCAAGGATGCCGCCACTTCCAGCAGTTTCTCCTCGAATTCCCGGACCGTCGCAGGCGCTGCTGCATCCGTCATGCAATCGTCCTTTTTCTGCGCTTGACATGAATATGGCTACACACTAGCAAAATGGAATAGATATTCCAAATGCGGTTTGGAACAAATATTCTGAAATCATCCAGATGACCCCATAGTGGAGGAGAACCCATGGTAACGAGATTGGCCCTGTTGGGCGCCGGACGTATCGGCAAGGTGCATGCGAAGGCGATCGCATCCGACCCGCGTGCAAAGCTGGTGGCCGTGGTGGATGCCATGGAAGCCGCGGCCAAGGCGATCGCCGACGAGGCCGGTTGCGAGGTCAGCACCATCGATGCCGTTCTGGCCGACAAGGATGTCGACGCCGTCATCATCTGCACGCCGACCAATACGCATGCGGATCTCATTGAAAAGTTCGCCCGTGCCGGCAAGGCGATCTTCTGCGAAAAGCCGATCGATCTCGATGTGGCCCGCGCTCAAGCCTGCATCGACGTGGTCAAGGAAACCGGCGCCAAGGTGATGCTCGGCTTCAACCGCCGCTTCGATCCGCACTTCCAGGCCGTTCGCAAGGAAATCGACAAGGGCACCATCGGCAAGGTGGAAATGGTGACGATCACCAGCCGTGACCCGGGCGCCCCGCCCGTCGAATATATCAAGGTGTCCGGCGGCATCTTCCGCGACATGACCATCCACGATCTCGACATGGCGCGCTTCCTGCTCGGCGAAGAGATCGTCTCGGTCTTCGCGACCGGTGCGGTTCTGGTCGATCCGAAGATTGGCGAAGCCGGCGATTACGACTCCGCCAGCCTGATCCTCACCACAGCCAGCGGCCGTCAGGCTGTCATCTCCAATTCGCGCCGCGCCACCTATGGCTATGACCAGCGCATCGAAGTGCATGGTTCGCTGGGGTCCGTTGCTGCGGAAAACCAGCGCCCGGTGTCGATTGAAGTCGCCAACAAGGACGGCTATACCCGCCCGCCGCTGCACGATTTCTTCATGACGCGCTATACGGAAGCCTATGCCGCTGAAATCAAGGCCTTCATCGATACGGTCGAGAAGGGAGCTGCTGCCTCGCCGTCGGCCGAGGATGGTCTGATCGCGCTGAAGCTTGCTGATGCTGCGCTCAAGTCTGCCAAGACAGGTGCTGCCGTTTCGCTCGGCTGAGGGCGATTACTCGACATTCTATCAAAAAGGCGGCGGAACCTGAGGTTCCGCCGCCTTTTGTTGTGCTGACAGGGCCGCACCGCACCTGTCCCCTGCCCGGTGCGGCCCGCCCGCATCAACCTTCCTTTTCTGCCATCACGCGCACGAGGAGCAGCATGACAAGCGCCTGGCCATAGGGTGCCGGCACGTTCGGGATCTGACGATAGAAGTCGAGCGTATGGCCCATGGGCGTGCCATCGGATACTTCCAGCACGATGCCGGTGTCGTCGATCCGCTGCATCACGGCATCCAGCGCCTTGCGGGCGACAGGCTTCAGGGCCGGGTCCAGCAGGCCGAGATCGATGCCGCGCAGGATGCCGTAGGCGATTCCGGCGGTCGCAGAGGTTTCCTCCGGCGAGACGGGATCGCAGACCAGCGTGTTGAACATGCCATTGGGGCGCTGGTGTTCGGCAAGTGTGCGCACCTGCGCCTGCAGAACATGGGTCAGATGACGCTTCAGATGCTCCGGCACATGGGCCACGAGGCTGAACAGTTCGGGGATCGCGACCGTGATCCAGGAATTGCCGCGCGCCCAGAAGGCCTTGGCGAAGTTGTGGCGACCGTTGAAGGTCCAGCCGTGATACCAGAGGCCGGTAACGGGATCGGCGAGAAAGCGCTCGTGCACGAGGAACTGGTAGAAAGCTTCCTCGATCCAGTCCTGTCGGCCGAAGCGCTGGCCGGCGCGGGCAAGGAACAGGCACGTCATGAACAGCGTGTCGTCCCACAGTTCGCCGTCGTTCATGCGTTCCTTGACCACATGCTGGAAGCCGGCGTCCTCGGTGCGGGCAAGCTTGGTCATCAGCCAGTCGGCCCAGTCCTGCACCAGCGCTTCCCAGTCCGGGCGCTTGATATGGTCGATCAGCACGGCCAGCGCCAGCATGGGGGAGGAGGAGTTCACCTGGCGCGGCGGCAGGCCGCGGCCGATCTGCCAGTCATACCAGCGGCCGATCGCTTCCATCAGCGAACGATCGCCAATGGCTTCCGCGTGGCGGATGAGGCCGTAGATGCCGACGCCGACTTCCCAGTCCCATTCATCGAACTGCAGTTCATAACCGCCATCGGGTGCGGCCACGGTTTCATTGATGCCCTTCAGGCGGGCAAGACCGACGGCGACACGGGAAAGCGTCTCGGAGAGAATTTCGGGCTGCATCAGCATCGGGAGTCCTGTCTGTCAATTCGGATCTGCAATCAGTGCGAAACGGCATCGATATGCCGGATCAGCGGTTCGAGCGTGCGGTTGGGAAACACGTAAGGTACACCGTCGGCGCTAAGCCCCTCGGCCCAGTCGAGTTGCAGCCTCTGATGCCCCGGGCGCTCCAGCGTCAATGCCGGGCTCCCTTGATCGAGCGTGAGCGTGAGCGTGAGCGTCGAAAGGCTTGCCTTGAAGGCCTCGAAGGCCCTGCTGTACGACCCTTCGGCCATCAGCGCCAGCCAACCGGTGGTGCGGCCATGGGCGCGGAACTCGATGCCGGCCCCCGGCCCGGTCGTAACCGGTTCGATGGGGCTGGTGGCGGTCAGGGCCGCAAACCCCTGTCCGCTGCGCATCACGATAAAGTTGCCGATATGCTCCACCGCATCGAAGGCATCGACCTGCACATAGGCGTGGCTGAAGGGGATGCGCGGCGCCTCGCCGAGATCGTAGAGCAGCAGCGCGGCGTTCCCGTATTGTGCCGCGCGGGGCATGGAGCCGTTACCGGCCCAGTAGGACGGCCGCGCGCTGCCCCAGGGATCGTCCTCGCCCGGCTGGTTGACCCAGGCGCGGGCAAAGGGCGAGCCGGCAAACCGCAGATCCACCACATGCTGCTGGTGGCCGCGTCCGCCCGGCCTGCCATCCATCATCGAGGACAGCTGCACATGCGCGCTTTTGTAGAGCGCCAGCCTTGCCGCCTCGTCATGACCCTGCACATAATGCGCCGTCAGCGCCTTGCCGGGTGCCGGAGAGACGACAGCCGCCGCGGCGTCCGGAGGCGCGTAACTGCCGGCGGCCAGCATGGTGAGCGCGGCAACGCCGTTGTTGAACCAGCCCTTGCCGAAAGCCACGGTGGCGAAGGGCGCAAGTTCCGTCAGCGGTCCCGCGCGCAGCTCCTTGTCATAGGCACGGCCCATGGTGCCGGCTGGCACGCCGTCCAGCGTGTGAAGGCCGATCATCAGGTAGAGCCGGTCCAGCAGGGCCTTCGCCCGTTCGCGGATCACGCCCTCGCCAAGATGTTCCAGCGCCAGCAGGCCGATGAAGTCGATCGGATAATAGGCGGCGGAATTCCATTCCGCGAGCCCATGGCTTTCGACACTGTCGAACCACTTCATCAGCCGCTGACGCCCAAGCTCCTGCTGTTCCGCCCCCGTCCGTCCGGAGGCGGTGAAGGTGGTGCGCGGCAAGAGCTTGCCGGCGAGATATTGCGAGACGTGGAAGCAGAGCACGTGGTTCTCGCTCCAGAACCACATCACGTCATTACCCGGCTCGTCCACCCAGTAACGGTAGTCGAGGATCGTCTGGCGGATCCCGCTTTGCATGTCGTCCGGCAGCCGGTCACGGTAGACGCCGTAGAGCCACAGCAGCGGGACCATCACGAAGTCGGAGCAATCGCGCCGCTCATCGATGGCCGCGAGCGTGTTGGATACAATTTCGCGGAACACGGCATCGACTGGCCGGCCGATCGCCATCATCGCGATGGCCTTGCCAGCGCGCTGTTCGCCGTGGTCGGCTGCGAATTCCAGTGCAAGACGCTTGCGCTCTTCCAGCGTCAGGGCGCGCATATCGCGCATCGGCTCGGTCAGGGTTGCGAAATCGATGTGGCGGGAGACGCGTGTTTCCCCCACAGAGAAGGTCAGGCCCAGCGGATGATAGCCGTCCGGCAGCCTGTCCGCTCCTTCCAGTCGCACCACCGTTTCGCCAGCCCGCAGCACGCCGGCCGCATCAAGCAGCGGCGGCTTGTCGCGCATGTGCACGCTCGGCAGGATCTTTGCCTCGACGGTCACATCGACGGCTGCCGGCCGCTCCACCTTCAGCTTTAACTGACCATCCCGCACATGCAGTGGCACCGGCCGCACCTCGGCAGCCAGATCCTTCAGCAGCGCGATGGTGTCGTCGGAGGCGGACACCGGCAGTTCTGCGAGGACAGGACCCGGACCGAGCAGCGTCAGTTCGAAGTACCAGAGGGCATCCCGCTCTGCGAGTTCCTCGCAAAGGACAATCACCTCGCTGCCGCCAGACTTCAGCGGCAGCGCCACCTCGGTCTCGGACTCTTTGTTGCGGCGGAAGGGTTCGAAGGCAACGCATTCGACGCCATCGATCCAGATGCGGATACCGCCGCAGGTCGCCAGCCGAAAGCGAGTCTCGCCGGCGACATCAGGTACCAGCCGCGTCTTCAGCCAGCGCGACAGGCGGGTCGGGCGATGCCAGAATCCGGAAAATTCGACACGCCGATTGAAGCCCGGCAGATAAAGCCCCTCGACCGGAAAATCCGTGCGCAGGGCAACGCTGCGAGTCTTGATCTCCTTCCACAGTGCCACGCGGCACGGCAGATCGCCTACATCGACAAAGCCGTTGATGAAGCGATAGTTCACCCGATCTTCGGCCAATGCAGGTTCGCCGGGATAATAGGTCGCTTCGACAGGCGAGAGCGCCCAGGCCGTGACGGACTGGCCGGGAGCAATAGCGAAGCCCGCGCCAGAATGCTCTTCCCTCATTTGCATCGTTGCGGTCATGACTGCTGCTCCGCCTGCGTTTGCGGGAGGCTGAGTTCGATGCGCTCCAGCAGGTCCGGCAGTTTCCAGATATGGCTGATGGTGAGGCGCGGGCGTTCGCGTCTCAGCCGCGGCTTGTGGCTGCGCCGCCTCGACCAAGCGAGGAACACGCTGATCAGGCCGAAGCGGTTGGCGCCCAGAATGTCGCGCTCCAGGTTGTTTCCGACCATCACCGTGCGGCTCCGGTCGATCTCCGAAAGGCCGAGCGCATCGGCAGCCGTGGCAAACATGCGCGCCGATGGCTTCAGTTCGCCGACGTCCCCGGAGATGATATGAGCCTCGAAGCAATCCCAGAGGCCGTGCGCGCCGAGAATGTTCTCGAAGGTCTTGCGCGGTCCATCCGCCACCAGCGCGAGGCGATAGCCGCTGGCAGCAATCTGTCGCACCGTGTCGGCGGCGCCCGGAATAAGGTCGGCCCGCGTCACGATCTCCGTTCCGGGGATTTTTTCCTCGGTCGCTTCATCGGCCAGCGTATCGCCGCAATCGAGGAAGACGGCGGCGAGATGCGGAACGGTCTGCGGCAACTTACCGACGAGGCGCGCGACGCGCTTCGGGATCCATTGTTCGAGCACCGGCCAGGGGACCAGCGCGATGCCGCCGTGTTCATCGCCGCTTCGGGCAAAATCCCAGGTGGGCACAAAGGCGGTGCGCTTCATCTTGAGCCGCGCCAGACGGTTTTCCAGCGGGGACGCGGATATAAGCCCGGCATCGGAAAAGCGGTTGGAAAGGTGGACGCCCTGTTCCCCGGCGAAAGCGCCACACATGGCCTCGATCAAGGTGCCACTCTTGACATGCATTTGGCCATTGTCGGCCCAGTGCGCATGCTTGCCGGGCTCACTGTAGAGCACGGGACGCCCCTGTTGGAGCGGCAGCGAGCCGTCCGGACGGACCATGGCGCGCCGCGATCCGTGGCGGGAGGCTTCCACCTTCACCACGTCGCCGGCCGCGGTCACATGCACCCAGACATGTTCGAGATCGTATAGGTGCTGGATGTCCCAGTCGTACCAGATGGCATATTCGATGACCGCATCCGCGACGGGCCGTACAAGGAATTTCGAGGAGACAGACTGCGCTTCGCCACGATAGATCGCGTAGCCTGTCGCAAGCGGACGGAAGGGCTCGGCCCTGTCGAGCATCAGCAGCGGGAGATGTCGCCGGGCCAATGCCGCATCCGCATGCGTGCTGTCCACGAGAAGTTCGGAGAGTTCACCGCTGAATGGGGAGGCGCATGTCATTCCGCAACCACTCCCGTCAGGTCTAGTGTTTCAGCATGGTGGCAGCGCACCTGCCGACCGGCCTGCACCACGCGCAGTTCCGGCACCTCGCCCCGGCATTTGGCATCGGCATACGCGCAGCGCGGATGGAAGGGGCAGCCGGTCGGGATGTTCATGGCATCGGCGATTTCGCCCTTCAACGGAACGCGCTTGCGGGCCCGGTTGCCGCGCGGGTCGGGCTGCGGCACGGCGGCCAGCAGTGCCTCGGTATAGGGATGCAGCGGCTTTGCGAACATCTCGTCGGTCGGCCCGACCTCCATCAGCCGGCCGAGATACATCACGCCGATGCGGTCGGAAATGTGCTCGACCATGCCGAGGTCATGGGTGATGAAGAGATAGGTGAGCCCGAACTTCTCCTGCAGGTCCTGCATCAGGTTGATGTTCTGGGCCGCGACCGACACGTCGAGCGCCGAGACGGCCTCGTCGGCAGCGATGAAGCTTGGGTTAAGCGCGAGCGCGCGGGCAATGCCGATGCGCTGGCGCTGGCCGCCGGAAAACGCGTGCGGATAGCGGGTGAGATATTCCGGACGTAGCCCGACGAGGCGCAGAAGCTCCGCCACCCGGTCGCGGATCTCGCCCTGCGAGCCGACCCCGTGAATGACCAGCGGCTCACCGACGAGGTCGAGCAGCGTCATGCGCGGGTTGAGCGAGGAATAGGGATCCTGGAAGATCATTTGCATTTCGCGGCGGATGTCGCGCAGGTCGCGATCCGACAGGGTGGAGACGTCGATGACGCTGCCGTCGGCGCGACGGAACAGGATTTCTCCGCCCGTCAGGTCATAGGCGCGCAGGATGAGGCGGGCGATCGAGGATTTTCCCGAACCGCTTTCCCCCACCAGTCCGAAGGTTTCGCCCTTGCGGATGTCGAAGGTGATGTCATCGACGGCCTTCACATAGCCCTTTACGCGCCGCATCCAGCCTTCCTGAACGGGGAAGTATTTGCGGGCGGCGCGCACCGAGATGATGTGATCCTCGTGCATCGACAATTTGGTCTTGGTCGTGCTGGTCATTGTGCGGCCTCCGCCTGCCTGTCCTGTCCGGCGAAGTGACAGCGGGCACGCTGTCCGCTGGCAAACACCACGTCATCAGGCGTCTTGACGTCACAGATGCCGCCGACGGCCTGCATGCAGCGCGGGTGGAAGGAACAGCCCGTGGGAACGTTGAAGGGATCCGGCACCATGCCGGCAATGGTGCGCAGGCGCCGGCCATGGCTCTGGCCGAGCCGCGGGATCGATTGCAGCAGCGCCTGGGTATAGGGATGCTTCGGCTCGTAGAAGATCTCGTCGACCGTGCCGGTTTCCACCACGCGACCGAGATACATGACCGCCACGCGGTCGGCGATGTCGGCCACCACGCCGAAATTGTGGGTGATGAACACGATCGCCATGTTCATCTCGTCCTGCAGACGCTTCAGCAGTTCGAGGATCTGCGCCTCGGTGGTGACGTCGAGCGCCGTTGTCGGTTCGTCGGCAATCAGCAGCGCTGGATCGCAGGCGAGCGCGAGCGCGATCATTGCACGCTGGCGCATGCCGCCGGAAAGATGATGCGGAAAGCGGTCGACGATATCGGTCGGCCGCGGCATCTGCACCTTTGTGAGCAGTTCGATGGCGCGGGCGCGGGCGTCCGCCTTGGAGACCTGCCGGTGCAGCATGACGGTGCGCATGATCTGCGTGCCGATGGTGTGCACCGGTGAGAGCGCCGTCATCGGCTCCTGGAAGATCATACCGATCTCGTTGCCCCGCAGATTGCGCATGGTGCGGCCGAGACGATCCTGCTCGTTGATCAGCAGTTCCTCGCCGCTCTTGCAGCGATAGCGGATCGTGCCACTGGCATTGATGGCATTTTTCGGCTGCAGCCGCATGATCGAGCGGGCGGTCACCGATTTCCCGGAACCGCTTTCGCCGACGATGCCGAGGACCTCGCCCTTGTTGACGTGGTAGGAGACGCCGTTGACGGCCTTCACCAGACCATCGCGGGTCGGGAAATGTACGCCGACATTGTCGAGTTGCAGCAGACGTTCCGGCGGCATGGACGACTGCGATGTGCGTGTGGTGTCAGACATGATGCTGTTCCGTCATTGGCCGTAGGGGTCGGCGGCATCGCGCAGGCCATCACCGATGAAGTTGAAGGCAAGCACGACGAGGATGACCGCAACACCGGGGGCGAGCAGCCAGGGGGCGAGCGAGATGGTGCGCAGGTTCTGCGCATCCTGCAGCAGCACGCCCCAGCTGACGACCGGCGGACGAAGGCCGAGGCCGAGGAAGCTGAGCGCCGTCTCGCCAAGGATCATCTCCGGAATGGCAAGCGTGACGGCAGCGATGATGTAGCTCGTCATCGCCGGCAGCATGTGACGGGTGACGATGCGATATTCGGAGGCGCCGGCGAGCCGGGCCGCCAGAACATAGTCTTCCGATTTCAGCGACAAGAAGCGCCCGCGCACGACGCGCGCCAGATGCGTCCAGCCGATCAGCGACAGGATGATGGTGATCAGCACGTAGACGAAGAGCGGATCCCAGGCGATCGGCAGCGCCGCCGCAAGCCCCATCCACAGCGGAATGGTCGGGATCGAGCGGATGAACTCCATCAGGCGCTGGATCATCGCATCCAGCCAGCCACCATAATAGCCGGAGATGGCGCCGAGCGCGAGGCCGAGCACGAAGGAGAAGGCAACACCGATCAGCCCCGCGGAAAGGGTGACGCGCGCGCCATAGAGAAGGCGGGTGAAGATGTCACGGCCGAGTGAATCCGTGCCAAGCAGGTTGATCTGCTGGCGACGGTCGCTGATGCCGAAGAAATGCAGATCGGTATCGACAAGGCCGAGCAGCGCGTAGGGCTCGCCCCTGACGAAGAAATCGATCGGGAGCACCTTGGTGCGGTCTTCCTGATAGACGACGCGGGCCGTTTCCGGATCACGCACGCGCTTCATGGCGTAGATGAAGGGGCGCTGCAGGGTGCCCTCATGGACCACACGCACCACCGTCGGCGGCGCAAATGTGTTGACGCGGTTGATGGTGGTCGGTGCGTAGGGCGACATGAAGTCGGCAAATACCGCCAGCAGTCCGAGAATGACCATGAAGGCAAGCGAGACGACGGCGAGCTTGTGCTTGCGGAAGCGCCACCAGATCAGGGTCCACGGCTTGGCGGTGGAGGACGCGTCCGCCTTAAACTCTTCCTTCGGCGCCAGCGGCGGCACAAGGAGGGTTTCGGAGGGTAGGGTCTGGATGTCGGTCATGTGCGCCTCATGAGAACCGGATGCGCGGGTCGGAAAGCGCAAGAAGGATGTCGGAGAGCACCGTTCCGATGACGGTGAACACGCTGAGAATGAGAATGAAGCTGCCGGCGAGATACATGTCCTGCATCTTGAGTGCCTGCAGGAGCAGCGGACCTGTGGTCGGCAGGTTCAGTACCACGGCGGTGATGACGTCGCCGGAAAACAGGGCCGGCAGCGCCCAGCCCACAGTGGAGATGAAGGGGTTGAGGGCCACGCGCACCGGATAGCGCCAGACGACCGTACGCTCGCCAAACCCTTGCGCATAGGCCGTTTCGACATAGGGTTTGCGCAGCTCGTCCAGCATGTTGGCGCGCATGACGCGGATCAGGCCTGCCGCACCGCCGGTGGCGAGCACCACGAGCGGAATCCAGATGTGGGTCAGCATGTTGCCGAATTTGGCGATCGTCCAGGGCTGGCCCTCGAACTGCGGCGAGACGAGGCCGCCGACATCCATGTTCAGCCACACGAAGGTGACCCACATCAGGATCAGCGCCAGCAGGAAGTCCGGAACGCCCTTGCCGAGAAAGCCGAAGACGGTGAAGACGTAGTCGAAGACGGAATACTGGCGGGTGGCCGAGTAGACGCCAACGGGAATCGCAATGATCCAGGTGAAGACCATGCTGAGGGTCGAGATGATCAGCGTCAGACCGACACGTTCCCAGATGAGGTCGCTGACGGCGGCATTCCATTCCAGCGAGCGCCCGAAATCGCCGTGCAGGACGATGTTGGAAATCCAGCGCCAGTACTGAACGATCAGCGGATCGTTGAGCCCCCATTCGGCGCGCATGGCGGCTTCCTGTGCCTCGGTGATGTAATCGCCGCTGTTGCGCAGCTGCGCGGCATAGGCGGTGACGAAGTCGCCGGGCGGCAACTGGATGATCACGAAGGAAATGAACGAGACGAAGATCAGTGTGGGAATGGCCCACAAGAGACGTCTGGCGATATAGTTGAGCATGCTTCCCCTCCTGCTCCGCAGGACGTGCCGTTCCAGCGGGAAACGTCACCTGTCCCCGTCAGCCGGAAACCAGGACTGATGAAAATGAAATGAAGTGGATTCCGCCGACCCGGTAAGCTCGGGCCGGCGAAGGTCATAACGTCGGGTTGATCGGCAGATGACTTACTGCTTCATCCACATCTGCTGCGTGGCCGCGAGGCCCTCGCCGCGGGTGATGTCGTCTTCGATCAGGTTGTCGGGGAAGTTCATGACGTTGGTCTTCACGACGGAGATTGCCGGCGATTCACCCACCACGCCGATGACCCAGCCCTGCGTGACGAAGGTCTTGATCAGGTCGTTGACGGCGGCATCCGCGGCCTTGCGATCGGCGGCCTTCGAAGCCGCATCCCAATCGGCAAAGACCTTGCGGATCGGATGGTCTGCCGGCGGCTCGATGCCCGACTTACCCTTGGTCGAGTACCAGAGGTAATACTGGTTCGCGTAGGAGTCGTTGCCCATCATGATGCGCGGGTCGGCTGCCACGACCGACAGGCGGTCGAAGGGATACCACTGCATCTGGAACTCGTTGTTGTCGCGGTTCGCGTCCCACTGGGTGCGGTCGATGATGCGCGGCAGCAGTTCGACGCCGATGTCCTTGTAGTTCGCAGCCACCAGTTCCATGGTCTTTGGACCATTGGCGTGCTGCATTTCCACGACGATCTGCAGCCGCTTGCCATCCGGACGCAGGCGGAAGCCGTCGGCATCCTTCTTCGTCAGGCCGATGCCGTCCAGCAGCTTGTTGGCCTTGGCGGTATCGAACTCGGCCCAGTGCTTTTCGAGATCGGCATCGAAGTTGGGTGAGCCGGAGACTGGCGATGCCTGACGTCCTTCGGCCAGACCCGAGAAGATCAGCTCGTTGATCGTGTCACGATCAATGGCGATGCTCAGCGCCTGGCGGAAGTCGGACTTCTCGAACAGGCCGCGCAGAACCTCGTCCTTCATGTTGAGGTTGGGGACCAGAGCCCAGGTCTGGGCCTGCGTCCAGCGACGAACCTTGTAGTTCCCCTTGGTCTCGTTTTCCTTGTAGAAGGTGAAGTCCTGCGGCTCGACATAGCGCATCTGCATGTCGATCTGGCCCTGCACGATCATCAGGTTGAAGGCTTCCTGGTCACTGAACAGACGGTGCGTGATGCGGTCGATATAGGGCAGCTGGTTGCCGGCCTGATCCACCGCGTAGTAATACGGATTGCGGACCATCGTGACGAGGTCGCCGGGTGCCGGCTTCTCGATCTTCCAGGCGGTGATGACCGGCAGGTCCGGGTTCTGCCACCAGGCGGTTGCGGCACCCTTCGAGCCCCAGAGATCGCTCCACTTCGGCACCCCGAACTTCGCGGCCGCCGCCTTCAGCTGCTCTTCCGAGGCGTAGTGGTTGTTGAACTGCTTCAGGTAATGCTTGGGGAAGACGAAGCTCGGGCGGTCGAGGCTCGGGTCGCCGGTCGAATCCTTTGCGAGAATTTCGAGGAAGTAGACGTAGGGCTGCTCGAACTTCACCTTGAAGGTCTGCTCGTCGATCACTTCCAGCTGCATCGGCTTGCCGCCGGGCGCCAGCGTCTGGTCGATGTTGGCAAGGATGTCCTTGTTGAGGAAGACATCGTCATACCAGAAACGCACATCTTCGGTGGTGAGCGGATGGCCATCCGACCATTTGAGTCCCTTCAGCAGCGTGAAGGTAAACTCGCGGGAATCCGGGCTGACGGAGTAGGACGAGATGTAGCCCGGGACGAGCTTCAATTCGCCGCCCGGCTTCTGCGACCATTTCACCACGCGCTCTTCCATGAGCTTGGTCGGTCCCCAGCGATCGCCCGGGCCCTTGAAGGCACGCCGCCAGTTGCCACCATATTGGCCCACCTGCTCGACCTGCATCACGGTCGGCTTTTCCGGCAGGCGCTGGTCGACCGGCGGCAGCTTTCCAGCCTTTACCTGCTCGGTCAGCATCGGAGATTCCTGGAAGGCCAGCGCGGAGCCCGCGAGGCATGTCGCCAGGAGAATAGCGAGAGAACTTGTGAAAATATTTTTACGTTGAGACATGTCACCCTCCCAGATGAACGTGTTTATTCCGTCTATTGCCCCAAAAAATCCCAGCAACAGCGTTGGTTTGGACGATCTGGCATGATCATTGAAAAATCAAGGCCAAAAAAAATTTTCATTTTACGCTATCGAAACAAAGCTCCCGCCGCTTTCCCGCTCCACGAACTGGCAGCCAAGCTCGATGCGGCAGGCCGGGTAATCGCGATTCATGAAGGACAGCCGATTTTCAAGCATCTGCACGGTAGAGGCGGCCAGGGAATCAAGCGGCACCCGGACGGTCGTGAGCGATGGAACGGTTAGTTCGCCCGGCGCAACACCATCGAAACCGACCACGGCAATGTCGGAAGGAATGGCGTAGCCCTGCGCACGCAGTTCCGTCAGTGCCCCGATCGCCAGATTGTCGGCAGCGCAGAACACGGCCGTAAAACCATCAAGGCCACCGCGTTCGGTAATGAAATCCCTCAGCGCCGCGCGCGCCTGGTCCGGTTCATAGCCGCGCGCATAAAGGACCTCGCCCTGGTCCTGCGGGAGGCCCCGCTCGGCATAGGCATCGCGAAAGCCGTCCAGACGTCGCATGATGGTGCTGCGCCCCCGCCAGGTGAGGTGCAGGATGCGCCGGTGCCCGTGCGACAGCAGCCATTCGGTGGCAAGGCGCGCGCCGTACCGATTGGCCGGCGCCACGGTGTCGAGGCCCATGGCCGGATCCTCGCCGTTCAGAAGCACCACTGGCAGGTCGGCACCGGTCAGTCCCTTCAGGAGCTTCGGATTGTCATCGAAGACCAGCACGATGCCTTCCGCACCGACTGCACGGGCGCCCGCAAGGATTTCCGCTGCCTGCAGTTCCGCCGAACCGTTGTGGGCGACGACCCGCACGCCCCTGCGCTCCGCTTCGCGTGAAAGCTGGGTCAGCATGGTCCACGACACCAGATTGATATCGTTGTGCGGGCGGTTGCCGGGGGGGACGGCGAGGTAGAGCGTCGTCAGCGAGGCAATCGCCCCCTTCTGCTGGCGTTTGGCCAGGTAGCCGAGGCGTCTGGCCGCCTCGAGTACCCGCGCCCTCACCTCCTGCGAAATGGGAGCCGTGCCATTCAGCACATGCGAGACGGTGCTCAGCGCAACGCCGGCCTCGCGGGATACATCCTTGATGCCGATCTTGCGGTCTGACCGTCTGTCCACAGCGTGGCTCCTATTCGGCATAGAACGGGTTGGTGAACAGCTTCGGATCCTTGCCGTGCCAGACCTCGAAGCGCAGGAAGCGGCCGGCAAAGGCCTGCTCCACCACCATGATATCCCCGCTTGCTGCGCGCGTCTCGATCAGTCCGAATTCCGTGATGATACGCACCTCATCGCCATCCGCGAGTCCGTTGAAGGTCACACCGATCGGCTTGCCGGCGGCAACCTGCGCGCCAAACAGCGGCAGATCCTCGGCGGACGGTCTTGCCACGGTTTCGTCTGGCGCGAAGGTGATGACATTGGCTCCAGCCCTGACGGCCGCCAGAACATCGGCAATCGCCGAGCCTTCGGCGCAGACGCGGTTGCACGGCCGTCCGTGGCGGCGCCGGTTCTTCAGATGAAAATCACTGCCGCCGGTTGCCGGGATGCGCCGTCCGGCCGTCAAAAGCTCCTGCCAGAAGGCAAGGCCCTGCTCGTTCATCACCGACCAGTTGCCGTTCCAGATTTCATAGGCATCGAATGCCCCATCGAAACCGGCCTGCCAGCGTCCGCCGGCTGAATTCTGGAAGGGATGGTTGATGACGATGGTGGCGCCCTTGGCGCGCGCCTCTTCCATCTTCTCCGCCACATCCTGTGGCGAACGGCAGCGCCAGTCATCGACCGGGCGCTCCAGTCCGAGGAAGTTGGTGTGACCGTAGAAGGAGGTCAGTTCCATCGCCGGAATGACGTGAATGCCGGGATCGTCCGGCCGGATGATGTTCTGCGAAACCGTATTGTGATCGGTGATCGCCATGAAATCCAGTCCGGAGGCCCGGGCGCGGTGAATGGCGTCAAGCACGGTCACGCCGCCATCGGAATGTTCCGAATGGCTGTGCAGTTCGCCCGCCAGCCACTGCCGCCGCCGGGCAATCAGGCGGATCTGCACCTCGACCCTGCAGTCGGGGCCGATTTTCACGATTCCGAGCACCACATGCCACTGGCCGGGTATAGGCCCGAGGTCATAGCCAGGCGTCGCCCGGTCTGCCTCGAGCGTGATGTGGCCGCGTTCGGAGCCGGTCCAGCCGCGCATGCGGCCATTGCGGGCGACGCCGAGATCGATGACGCTGCCACCGCCGCCGAAGGGATAGTGATAGCTGACCTCGATGCGTTCGATCTCCGGCCCCACGTCGAAGGGGATCTCGACGAAGGACTTTTCGCCCTCCGGAAAGCTGTCGATGGTCCGGGTGATGGTCTGGTCACGATGGGACATGGTTCAATCCGCAAGCTTGAGCGTGATGATATCAAAGGGGCGGAAGGCGAGCGTCACACGGCCATCCTCGATGGCAACCGCTTCGCCGCCCTCCTCCAGAAGATCGACCTGTGTGGCCGAGGCGAGGCCAGGATCGAGCCGCAGGGTGGCATTGCGCCGCGTGCCGGTCGTTTCCCACAGTCGCACGATGATGCCGTCGCCGCTTTCGGCGCGCTTCACCGACTCCAGCGCGACGCCCTCGCTTTCGATCGTCAGCAGCGGTGCGGGCATCTGCGATGCCTTGCTGCCACCACGGACGATCGCCAGCGGCAGGTTGAAATGTTCGGCGGCCTCATGCACCTGACGCTTGTCGCCGTCATGTGGCAGAACGGCATAGCGCAACCGGTGTTCGCCCTGGTCCGCCTCCGGCCAGGGATAGGTGGGCGAGCGCAGCAGCGTCAGCCGAACTTCCGTGCCCTTGACGTCATAGCCATATTTGCAGTCGTTCAGCAGGGCCACGCCGAAGGCGGGTTCGCTGACATCCACCCAGCGTTGCATCGAGCATTCGAAGCGGGCGCGGTCCCAGGACGTGTTGCGATGGCTTGCGCGACGGACATGGCCGAACTGGATTTCGGCATCGACTGCAGCGGCATTGACCGCCACCGGGAATCCCGCCTTCACCAATGTGTTGTGCTCGTTCCAGTCGATCAGGCAATCCACCTCCACTTGACCGGCGCCGGCCGCCAGCGAGACGATCTGCACGATGCTGGAATTTTCATAGCGCCATTCGAAGCGGATGGCCGCGCGCAGCGGCCCCGTTTCCACCACCTCGGCGCTGACGAGGTCGTCGATCTCGAAACTCTGGTCCTCGAAATCGGCATCAATGTCCCAGGCATCATATTGGGCGGGCATGTCGCGGAAGGCGGTCAGACGATTGGCGAGCGTCCCCTCCGGCAGGATCTGACGCTGACGGAGCTTGTCGAACAACGACGTGATGCGGCCATGCGCATCGAAGCGCACGCTGAGACGATCATTTTCCAGATGCGTTGTCGACACCGAGAGCGCACTCTCGCCGGCGGGCGCCTGCAGCACATCCTCAAGCGGCGAGAAGGCAAGCGGCGCAAGACCGGAGACCGAGACCGCATGGGCCGTGCTGCCATCGGCGCGGACAACCACCTGCTCGCGTCCGGGGACGACGCTTGCCTCGCTCATCGCCAGACCGTCGCGGCTGCGGCCGGTCGCGTTGAAGATAGCAGGCTGATCGGCCGGCGCGAGAAGCATTGTCAGCCGTTCGGTCAGTTGACGGGCGGAGGCGAAGAAATCGGCATAATCGCGGTCGCTGTCCTCGTAGACATAGCCGATCGAAGAGCCCGGCAGAATATCGTGGAACTGGTTCAGCATCACGATATCCCACAGGCGGCGCAGTTCCGCTGCCGGATAATCGGCCAGCCCCCGGCGCTCTGCGAGCACCGCCAGCATCTCGATCTCGCGAAGCGCGATTTCGGCCAGCCGGTTGTTGCGCTTGTTCTTGGCGACCGAGGTCAGCGTGCCACGGTGGAATTCGGCGTAAAGCTCGCCGACCCAGACCGGATAGTTTTCCGGCGCCGCCCGCATGCGACCGGTCAGCCGCTCGAAGAAGGGCCGCATGGTTTCGTGGCTGACCTTGGGGCAGCCGGGAATGCCGCGTTCCATGCGGCGGATGTTCTGCAGCATTTCGCGCGTCGGCCCGCCGCCGCCATCGCCGTGACCATAGACGAGGAAGAGTTCCTTGTTCAACGCCTGCTGCCCGTGCCGCCGCCACGTGCCCATCACATGCGTGGGTTTCAGGTTCGGGCAGTAGGTGGTGCCGAGACTGGTGGAGTCATAGGGTTGGGTCGTCAGGAAATAGGCGACGACCTTCGTGCCATCGATGCCCTGCCAGAACATGGTCTCATCCGGCATGCGGTTGGTGTCGTTCCAGGAAAGCTTGTGCGTGACGAAGCTGTCGAGGCCCGACTTTTCCATGAGTTGTGGCAGAGAGGCGGAATAGCCAAACGTATCCGGCAGCCAGATCATGCGCGGGCGCACACCGAATGTGCGCTGATGGTATTCGACGCCATAGAGGATATGGCGGACAAGCGCTTCGCCGCCGGCAATGTTGACATCCGGCTCCAGCCAGAGCGCGCCTTCGATCTCGAAACGGCCGGTCTTCACCTCCGTCGCGATCCGTTCGAACAGTTCCGGGTAATCCTGGTTCAGATAGTCCAGCAGGACGCACTGGTTGTACATGAACCGGTAGTCCGGAAAATCCTGCATCAGGGAGAGCGCGGTTGCCATGGAGCGCGCCATCTTCTGGCGTGTCTCACGCACCCGCCACAGCCAGGCGACATCGATGTGTGTGTGACCGGTGGTGACGATCGTCGGCTTTTCCTCGAAATCCTGGGCATCGTAAATCGGCTGCACGGCAGCGCGTGCGCGCGCCATCGAGGCGCGGAAGCGGTCGTCCTTGCCAGGACGCAGGTCGATGGCATCGACCGCGGCCTCGAGATGGTTCAGGATGAAATGCCGGCGGGGATCGTCTGCCGCCAGCAGCCTGGCCACGTCGAGCGGCACGCGGATGTCGTAATAGAGGTCGTCCACCTCGAGATCATGCACCATCAGGCGGCAGCCGAAGCCGAGTTGCCGGCGATCCTCGATGGTGCCGGCCTCGATCAGGATATCGAAGCGCTCGCCGGGGCGGGCACTGTCGGTCAGCAGGAATTCGCGGTGATTGCCATCGACGCCCTGACGGATGGCCCCGTTCACGCGCACGAGGCATTGCGGATCGCTGCGGCCCATCACGCTGCCAAAGGCGGCGTCCACATGAACGACAACGCGCTGCCCCTTTGCCTCTACCGGTATGGTGACGTCGCCGCCGAACCAGTAATAGCCGTCCGGCTCGCCCCAGACGAGGTCACGGTCGACAGGCGTCCAGCCGGTGCGGTCGGAAGCCACCATGCGGGTGCGCTCGGAAGCAGCGGCAGGGCTGTAGACCAGATCGACGCTCACCCCGAGCGGCACGAAGATCCGTTCCTGCAGGCGGGAGAGCAGGTGATCGAGCTTGCGAATACGCTTCATCGCTTGGCCCCTCCTCCGAGGCCGTCAGCCATTGATTTTCAGGACCAGACGCTGTCGACACCATCCTGCACGACGATCGCCTGGGTATTCCAGCCCACCGGAAGCGTGGCGGGGCGTTGGAAGCAGACATCCTCCATCGCCAGGCCATCAACATTGCAGGAGTAAAGGGCCGGCATGCCGCCGGGATAGGGCACCAAGCCGATGACCTGACCGTTTTCATCCTTGACCCAGGCATTGGCCCGACCGGCCGCATCCGGCGAAGGCGCGAGATCGAAATGTGTCGGGCGCACGTCATAGCGATGGCCGCGATAGGGGCCATCGTCCTGCCGGATGTTGAGGCGGCGGAGGCGGAGGTTGCCGATGCCGGAAGGGCTGTCGGCCACGAGGTTGACGGCACCCTCCATCGATCCCTCGATATCCTCGAAGACGATGTCTTCGACACGGCCTGCCGGCTTTTCCGGCCGCCGGTTGACGACGTTGACGGTGATCGCTTCGCCGGAGCCCCAGAAACCATCGGGCGTCTCGTGGGCATCGAGGCGGATGCGCCGGCTCACCACGTTGCGGATGCGCCCCCCGTCGCGCGAAAAGATGCCGATTGCCCGGTTGGAGCGCAGGATCTCGCAATCGGTGAAGGTGATGTCCTCGACATCGCCGTGCGTTTCCGTGCCGATCTTCAGTGCGCAGCTGCGGCTTTCGATCCGCGAATGCGCGACCACGATATTGCGGCAGATGCCGACCGGCTTGCCATCCGGCCCCTGGCTGGTCTTCAGAACTACGCCGTCATCGGCGGTCGCAATATCACAATGGCGGATCGTCACATCCTGACAGCTGTCAATGACGATGCCATCCGTGTTCGGCATTTCCCGATCGTTGTCGACTGACACACCTTCCACACGTACGCCATGGCAGGTGATGAGGTGAATGGTCCACATCGGCGAGGAACGGATCGAGAAATCGCGCAGTTCGACCTCTTCGCAATCCTGCAGGATAAGGACGCGAGGGCGTTCCGCGGCAGGCACATGCGTGCCCATGTCATCCAGCCGACCGATGATGAAGGCAGGCCCCGGCGCTTCGATCGCGCCCTTGCCGGAGATGCGGATGCGAGTGCCGTTTCTGGCCAGCATCATGGCCGTATTGGAGGATTCGGCGATCACATCAACCCGGTTGCCTGCATAGGCCAGCGGATCGGCCGAAAAGCGCAGGGTCGCACCTTCGCCGAGCACCAGATCGAGACCTGAGGGAAGTGTAAGGGCACCGCACCGGTGAATGCCAGGACCCAGTTCTATCGGGTGACCATTTGCGGCTGCTGCGTCCAGCGCGGCCTGCAGTACATCCGTGCAGTCGCCATCGATCGATGTAAAAATATTTTTATTCTTGATCAAAGAATTCGCCTCCCGAACCTGATCATCCTCTCCGGTTGCGCCATTTCTAGCCAAATATCGACGTATATCAAGGGGGATGTCGCCACTCGCGGTGCTGATTTTAGGTATGGCAATCGCAAATTATCATGAAATTATTTGCGTATGGTTGTGGTGGATGCCGTCACGACACGGTTCCTCGTGGCTGGCGCCGTGTCGCGATGACGGATATCTGGCGCAGCGATGCGATGTTCAGAGGCGCAAGGATTTCGCAAAAATCATCTCACAATCGCCTGCCCGGCATGTGAACCATTCCTTCCGCCCTTTCCGGTCGGCTGCTAGCTGTTGGGCCGCTTTGATGGAGATTGGATCATGACTGCTGGCTGCGAAGTCGCCTGGTTTTCGGCGCTGTGCGACGACGATTACGAGTTTCTGGGCGTTCCCGATCCGCGCCTCCAGTCCAGCTTCGAACACTGTCGCGACCTGGTGCTGCAGGCCGAAAGCGGCGGCTTCGACAATATTCTGCTGCCCTCTGGCTACCAGCTCGGCATCGATACGACGGCATTCGCCTCCGCGGTCGCGACGCTGACCCGCCGCATCCGCCTGCTGATGGCGGTTCGCATGGGCGAAAGCTGGCCGCCGCAACTGGCACGGCAGATCGCCACCATCGACCGCATCAGCGGCGGCAGGCTTGCGGTCAACATCATTTCCAGCGACCTGCCGGGCGAATCGCTTGCGAGCGGGCCGCGCTATCAGCGCACTATCGAAGCCATGGCGATCCTGCGCGACCTGCTGAACGGCAAGCCGGTGGATCACGATGGCGACTTCTGGAAGTTCAAGGTGGATCCCCCCCGCATCACCACCGTCAGCGGCCGCGCGCCGCTCTTCTATTTCGGTGGCCTGTCGGAGGATGCCCGCGAGGCTGCCGCTGCCGGTGCCGATGTCTACCTGATGTGGCCGGACAGGCTGGACGCGGTGCGCGAGACGATGGCCGATCTCAAGGCCCGCGCCGCTCGCCGTGGCCGCAGCCTTCGCTTCGGTTATCGCGTGCATGTGGTGGTGCGGGAAACGGAGGAAGAGGCACGGGCCGCCGCCGACCGGCTTCTCTCGCGCCTGGACGATGCAACGGGCGCGGCCATCCGGGCGAAATCGCTGGACAGCCAGTCCGTCGGGGTGCGCAGGCAGGCGGAGCTTCGCGAGCAGTCCGCCGGTGATGGCTATGTCGAAGACAATCTGTGGACCGGGATCGGGCGCGCCCGGTCCGGCTGCGGTGCTGCGATTGTCGGCGATCCCGATCAGGTGCTTGCCAAGCTTCAGGCCTACCAGCGCGAAGGCATCGAGGCCTTCATCCTGTCGGGCTATCCGCATGCGGCGGAGGCCGATCTGTTCGCCCGCCACGTTCTGCCGCGACTGAACCACGGTCCGCTCTGAGCAGGCGCCGCCCCATCGCACGCGGAATTGAACGGAAACCGGGATTTTGCGCGGGATCACGCGCCGTCTTGATGCGTTTTTGCCGAAACGGGCCTTGCATTCCCGACGAAAAGACCATTCGCTAGGCAAACGGCAAGGATTTCTCCTTTAGCATTCCGCTCATGGAGAAGACGTGCGATGAAAAGATGTACAGTGACGTGTTTCAGGTAAAGTTCTGGGGGGTCCGCGGCAGTATCCCCGTCTCTGGCCGGGAGTTTGAGCGATACGGCGGCAATACGCCCTGCATCGAGGTTCGCTGCGGCGAGCATCGGCTTCTTTTCGACGCAGGCTCCGGTATTCGTGAAGCGGGACTGGAAATGCTGGGCCAGAACCTGGCTGAAGTGCATCTCTTCTTCACCCACTGTCATTACGATCACATCATCGGCCTGCCGTTCTTCAAGCCGATCTACAATCCGGAAACCGCCGTCCACATATGGTCAGGCCATCTGCATGGCACGATGTCGACGTCTCAGATGATCCGGCAGTTCGTCGGCCCTCCCTATTTTCCGGTGAGGCTCGATATCTGCAAGGCCGCGCTGAATTTCCGGGACTTCACCCCGGGCGATGTGCTGACGCCGAAGCCTGGAATCGTGATCCGGACCTTCTCGCTGAACCACCCCGGTGGCTGCGTCGGCTATCGCATCGAATGGGCGGGACGCTCGCTGGCGCTTGTCTTCGATATAGAACATCAGCCCGGCGTGCTCGATCCGACGGCGCTTGCCATGATGCAGGATGCCGATATTGCCGTGTATGACAGCGCCTTTACCGAATCCGAAATGGAGCGGTATCGCGGCTTCGGTCATTCCAGCTGGGAGCACGGGGTTCTGCTCGCGCGCGAGGCGGCGACCCGCAAGCTTATCCTTTTTCACCACGCGCCATCCCGCACAGATAGCGAAATGGCTCTCATCGAACGTCTGGCGCAGGAGGCCTTCCCCGCAACACAGGCTGCGCGCGATGGCATGGTGCTTGATCTCTGAAAAGCCGTGGGCGGCGGCAGTCATTGTGCCACGCAGGCATGGGAACCGCACCGACCTCTTTGCTGCCTCATGCCGCGGGCAAGCTGAATTCCGTCATTCCTCTCCGCCGCATCGGCGCAACAGTTGGGTTTCATGGCCGCGGACGTCAAGGAAAGTCTGATTTCTCCCCGCCGGATCCGGATGGCGAAGCTGCTGTCTGGTCTGGTGATCTTCGCCTTTCTCATTACCCATCTGGCCAATCATGCTGTTGGCCTCGTATCGGTGCGCGCGGCAGACGACATGCGTCGATTCTTCCTGTTCGTCTGGCGGACCGGGCCCGGCACGGTGCTGCTCTACGGCTCCTTCCTGCTGCATGTCATCCTCGCGCTGGCAGCGATCTACAGGCGTCGCAGCTTCCTGATGCCGCGGGCGGAAGCGGCGCAGATCGTGTTCGGTCTGCTCGTACCGTTTTTCGTCGTGGATCACGTCATCAGCACGCGGATCGCTTCGGAGCTGTTTCGTCTTCACGACAACTACGAAAACATCGTGCACATGATGTGGACCAAGTCGCCGGTTGATGGGCTGCGACAGAGCGTCGGCATTCTGGTTCTGTGGTTGCACGGCGTGATCGGCATCCATTTCTGGCTGCGATACCGGGCCTGGTATCAGTCTGCCGTTCCCTGGCTTCTCACGGCTGCCATTCTGCTGCCGGTACTGGCGCTGCTCGGTTTCATCGAAATGGGTCGTACGATTGCAAGCCCGATCTTTCTGCTGAGCGGCTATCCCGGCGGCTATTACGATCCAACGAGCCTTTCCGCCGCGGCCATGAGCACGCTGCGATCGATCAGCCTGGGTACCTACAGCGCCTTCGGTCTGTCGCTGGCGGCCGTTCTCCTCCTGCGCGTGCTGCGCTGGCTGAAGGAGCGCGCGCATCTGGTGGCGATACGCTATCCGAACGGCGAGACGATCAGCGTGCCGCGCGGCTATACGGTGCTGGAGGCGAGCAGGCTTGCCGGCAAGCCGCATTACTCGGCTTGCGGTGGCAAGGGACGCTGTTCGACCTGTCGGGTACAAGTCATCGAGGGTGAGGAGAACCTGCCCCCGCCGGAGGCTCTGGAGCAGCGGACCCTGGCCCGCATCAATGCTGGCCCGGGCGTTCGGCTCGCCTGTCAACTGCGTCCCAAGGCCAATGTGATGTTGTCGCCCATTCTGGTGGCCGTGCCGGAACCGGAGCAGCAGGGCGGCAATTACGAAGCGATTCCGGGCCGGGAGCGGGATATTGCCGTGCTGTTCTGCGATCTCCGGAACTTCACCTATCTGACCGAGACGCGTCTTCCCTTTGACATCGTCTTCCTTCTCAACCGTTATTTCGCGGTGGTCGGCCGGGCGGTCGAGGAGGCTGGTGGCCGCATGGACAAGTTCATCGGGGATGGCGCCATGGCCCTGTTCGGCGTGTCGGGTACGGCCGAGGATGGCTGCCGTCAGGCCCTTCAGGCCGCGGCCCGGATCGTGGAGGGGATCGACGAGTTGAACCGGCAGCTGGAAAACGAGCTGTCGACACCGCTTCGTATCGCCATCGGGATTCACACCGGCGCGGCCGTCGTCGGTACCCTGGGCTATGGCACCGTGCAGACCCTGACCGCCATTGGCGACACGGTGAATGTGGCAAGCCGGCTCGAGAGCGTGGCGAAGGACCATGACGTCCCGCTGGTCATTTCCGAACCTGTGGCGTCGCTGGCCGGGCTCGCGCTCGAAGGGCAGCAGAGCCGCGAGGTGCCGCTGCGCGGTCGTCTTCTTCCGCTCAAGGTCTTTGTCTTCGACAAGGTGTTGCTGCGACGGCTCGTGCCGCTGTCCGCATTGTCTTGAGAGGCGCTGAAAAGGCAGAAATTTCATATCGGTTCTGCGGATGATGCTGTAGTGTCCTGCCATGAAGCCAGCCGCGGATGATCCGTTCTATCAACAGCTTCCCGTCTTCACCCGCTTTGAGGGCGTGGTGGATACGGATAATTACATGCCGCTGCCGGAGGGCTGGGTTCTGGCGCTTGCCGATATCGTCGGTTCCACGGGCGAGATCGCCGAGGGGCGCTACAAGGCGGTCAACATGGCCGGTGCCAGCGTCATTTCAGCGGTTCTGAACGCTGTCGGAAGCCAGGATTACCCGTTCAGTTTCGGCGGTGATGGCGCGGTGGTCGCCCTGCCCGCCCGCCATGCGGGGACTGCCGGCGCAGCTCTTGCCGCCATTCGCGCCTGGGTGCGAACGCAACTGCAGCTTTCCATGCGCGTCGCGCTGGTGCCGGTGGCCGATGTCCGGGCGGCGGGTCACGAGGTTCGCGTGGCCCGCTTCGCCGCAAGCCCGCTCGTTTCCTACGCCATGTTTACCGGGGGAGGTACAAGTTGGGCAGAGCGGCAGATGAAGGCCGGCCTCTATGGCGTGCCGGAGACCGTGGACGAGCCGCCTGATCTGACCGGCTTGTCCTGTCGGTGGAGCCCCATTCCCGCACGCAATGGCGAGATCGTCTCGATCATTGTCCGGCCGACCTCTGCCGCTTCAATGGCGGAATTTCAGGCCATGGTCGAATCGATCGTGCAGATCATCTCCGAGCAGGCGCGTGACGGGCACCCCGTGCCGGAGGATGGGCCTCGCCTGATCTATGCCAGCGAGGGTATCGAGATGGAAGCGCGTGCTGCGGCGCCATCCACGAACCGCCTGCTGGCCCGCCTGAAGATTGCCCTCATGCTCAGACTGGTCATCCTGCTGCACCGGCTGAACATCACGCTCGGAACCTTCAATACGCGCAGCTATGCGGCTGACGTTGCTGCCAATTCCGATTTTCGCAAGTTCGAGGACGGGTTGAAGATGACCGTCGATGTGGACGAGGCGCATCGTCGGCGCATCGAGACGCTTCTGGAGGCCTCGGAAGCGCGGGGTATCTGCGAATATGGACTTCACCGGCAGGACAGCGCGCTGATGACCTGCTTCGTGGTTAGCCCCACGATGCGCAACCACATGCATTTCATTGATGGTGCAAATGGCGGCTATGCCGTTGCCGCGCGGCAGCTTGCGGAAAAACATCCGCGATTGAACACCGCGCCGTCCTGACGCACCTTGCGGGGGGCAGCCAATACCTTCATGCAAAGACGACACTGTTCATGCGGGGGATGATGGAAAAAAGTCTGACGCGCTACATCTGGTCGAACACCTATCCGCAGCAGGTGTGGATCCTGGCGATCGTGGCTGCCTCCATGGTTCCCTATTTCCTCAGTTTCGACCTGCCGAAGCGCATCGTCAACGGTCCGATCCAGGGGCAGGGATTCGAGGATCTGCATGCGACACAGACATTCGGTCGCATCGCTTTCAATCTGCCAGGCCTTGGTCCGGTGGAACTGTTTCAGGGCGTGCAGTTCAACCGCGTCGAAATGCTGATGGCGCTGAGCTTCGTCTTCCTTGCGCTGGTTGTTCTGAACGGCGCCTTCAAGTTCTACATCAACACCTACAAGGGGCGGCTCGGGGAGCGTATGCTCCGGCGCATCCGCTTCCAGCTGGTGGATCGCGTGCTTCGCTTCCCGCCGGTCTATTTCAAGCGGGTGAAATCGGCGGAAATAGCCACCATGATCAAGGACGAGGTGGAGCCGCTCGGCGGCTTCACCGGCGACGCCTTCGTGCAACCTGCCCTGCTGGGTGGTCAGGCGCTGACGGCTCTGGGCTTCATCCTGCTGCAGAATGTGTGGCTGGGCATGATCGCGCTGGCGATCGTCGCCGTTCAGGCTGTGGTGATTCCCCGCATGCGTCGACGGCTTCTCGATCTCGGCCGTCGCCGCCAGCTGACGGCACGTCAGCTTTCCGGCCGCGTCAGTGAAATCGTTGAGGGCATTCACGCCATTCGCGGCAACGACACCTCAAATCTCGAGCGCGCCGATATTGCCGACCGGCTCGCGACGATCTTCCAGATCCGTTATGACCTTTACCAGTGGAAGTTCATGGTGAAGTTCATCAACAATTTCCTCGCGCAGGTCACGCCCTTCCTCTTCTATGCCATCGGCGGCTACTTTGCGCTGCAGGGCCGGCTCGACATCGGTCAGCTTGTTGCGGTGATCGCGGCCTACAAGGACCTGCCCGGTCCCTTGAAGGAACTGATCGACTGGGATCAGGCGCGTCAGGACGTGCAGGTGAAATATGCGCAGGTGGTCGAACAGTTTGATGTCGATGGCCTGCTCGATCCGAAGATCCAGGCAATGGCCACCGAGCCTGCCGGGCGGCTCTCGGAACCGCTGGCCGTCGCCGGCCTGCTGGTGTCCGATGACAGCGGTGCAGCTCTGTTGAACCGCGTCTCCGTCACCATTTCCCCGGATGAAACCGTGGCGATCCTCGGTCCGAACGGCAGCGGGGCGGAAGCGCTTGCCGAAGCGCTGGGCCGCGTGGTGTGGCCGGATGGCGGGCGCATTACCATTGGCGGCACGGATCTTCTGGCCCTTCCGGAAGCGGTGACAGGCCGGCGAATATCCTACGTGTCTTCCGAAGCCTATTTCTTCCATGCCAGTCTGCGTGACAACCTGTTTTATGCGTTGAAGCACGCGCCGCTGTCTGAGGTGAACTATGCCGGCGCGGATGCGCGGCGGAGGAAGCGCCAGTTGGTGGAAGCCCAGCGCGCAGGCAATCCGGCCTTCGATCTCGGCAGCGACTGGATCGATTACGTCGCAGCCGGCGCGAGCGGCCCGGATGATCTGGTCAAGGCGATCCGACCTGTGCTGGATGCAGTGACGATTTCGCAGGATATCTTCGAGTTCGCCTTGCGGGCACATGTGGATCCCGCGCGGCACACGGTCCTTGCCGGGCGGATCGTCGAGGTGCGTCAGGTCATGCGCCAGCGTCTGCGTGATGCACATCTCGGCGATATCGTGGCCCATTTCGAGGAGGATGCCTACAATCCTTTGGCGACTGTCGGCGAGAACCTGTTATTCGGCACGCTGCGTCAGTCTGAGATGACCGCCCAGACGCTCGCCGCACATCCCTATTTTCGCAAGGTCATGCAGGAAACCGGCCTCGCGCAGGACCTCTATGTCATGGGCATGGAGATTGCAGAGAACGCAGTGGATCTGTTCCGCGATCTGCCGCCGGATCACCCGTTCTTCCAGCAGTTGAGTTTCATGAGTGCCGATGACATTCCGCTCTACGAAGCGCTGCTCCAGAAGCTGCAAGGCACGACCGTCGACAAGGCGTCCGCAGCCGACCGGTCCCGAATTATCCGGCTGAGCTTTGCCTATATCGAGCCACGGCACCGCTTCGGCCTGCTCCACGATGCGCTGAAGGCACGCATCGTGGAGGCCCGCCGTCGATTTCATGGCGGCATGCCAGCCGATCTCGCAGACAAGATCGAGCGCCACGACGCCAGCAAGCTGACGGCGTCGGCCTCGTTGATGGACAACGTCCTGTTCGGCCGGCTCTCCTTCCAGGAAGTCGACACCACCGAGCGGATCCGTGACATCATCCGGGCGATCTTCATCGAACTCGATCTGGAGCAGCAGGTGCTATCCATCGGACTTGATTTCGATGTGGGTTCCCAGGGACGCAGGCTGACGACGGTGCAGCGCCAGAAGCTCAACCTGGCCCGTGCACTGTTGAAGCGTTCAGACTATTTCATCTTCAATCGTCCGCTGTCTGCGCTGGATCAACGCGCGCAGGACCGGATCGTGATGAACGTCATGCAGGATCTTCACCACGACGGGGAGCGGCCGGCGATCGTGTGGGTGCTTCCAAATGCGGGGATGAGCGAACTTTTTGACCGTGTGCTGGTTTTCGATTCAGGCAAACTTGTCGAAAATGGGTCGTTCAAAGAACTCTCTGGCAAAAACGGGATGTTCAATCAACTGCTCTCGTAATATCGTACCCCGTGTGGGGAAAGGTGAGTGGCCAATGCTGTTGAAGGACGAGGTCGAAATGCTGCGGCGTGTGCCGCTGTTTTCGCAGATTGCGCCGGCGAAGTTGAAACTGCTGGCCTTTGCATCCGAACGCATGACCTGTCGCGACGGGCAGAACCTGTTTCGACAGGGAGATGTCGGTGATGCGGCTTACGTGATCCTTTCGGGTACGGCGGAAATCATCGTTCATTCGGAAGCCGGGGAAATCAAGGTGGCCGATGTGGGCGCCAATTCCATCGTTGGCGAGATCGCGATCCTGTGCGACATGGCGCGAACGGCAACGGTACGCGCCACCTCGCGGCTCGAGGTGCTGAAGATCAGCAAGGATAACTTCCTCGACCTGATGCGTGATTTTCCCGATATGGCAGTTGAGATCATGCGTGTTCTCGCCGATCGCCTCAACCATACGACGGCGGAACTCACCGCAGCCCGCAGCCAGCGCCAGAAAGTGCTGACCTGAGGAGCGACCTGTTGTCGATCTCTCGGGTTCGGCACGCCAAGGGTCAGGCAGCCCTGGTTTCTGCCGTATATACCTACTGTCGAGAAGAACGTCTTCCCGCGCGACGCTCCTGACGTGCAATGGCGACTGCCGCACGAGCGAAATCATAGTCGGCACAGTTGACGCCAGCGGTCTCCGCGCCTTCGCGCAACCGCGTTTCCATCACCCGTCGCAGATGAAGAATGTAGTCCCTGCGGCAGGGAACGACGTGCTTTCGGACAAGTGTCCTGCGAATATGAAACCGTAGTCGACGCCGGACAATGCTGGGCAGCGGTATCAACAGGATGGACCGCCGTATCGTAATCATGAAGAGGGAATCAAATCGGCGCATAAGGGAATTCGACTGAAGAAATATGCCATTTGGCGGGGAAACGGGTCTCCCTGCCGGTAGGGGTAATAAAAGTGACTAGGTATTAGTTTTACACTTTTGTCGCAGGGATGCAATATCCCATCAAAAGCCGGGTCGCCGTGATGGATGGGTCTGGCGATTGCCCGAGTTGGCGCGGCTGCGTTTCGCGAGGGTCAGACACGCCCTCTCTCCTCGCCGCATTTGATCTCTCTACGCCGCCGGACGCGCGGTTGATACACAGCTCGAAGCCGCGGGGTCAGGCAAGCCAGACCCCGCGAAACGGTTCAGAAGCGCAGGTTGAAGTTTGCCTTGACGCCCTGATCGCTCACGCCTGAGCCGAACTGGCCCGTATAGGTGAGGCCCAGGCTCGCATTCGGTGCGATGTCGGCGCTGATGCCTGCCTCGATGACAGCAACATCGCGCGCCAACGGCGTGCCAGACACCGTGAAGGCACTGCTGCCGGCGAAGCTGTTGGTTGTCGTGGGAACCACTTCATCGATCGCGTGGCGCCAGCCGATCATGCCATTTGCCTTGATCGTGTTGCCGTCAAGATCGAAGCTGCCGCCGGAGCGCAGGCCGATGGTTGTGAACGTGGCGTCGGTGTTGCCAGCGCTGCCGGAGAGCGCCGCGTCACCGCCCGTTTCGGCAAACCGGTCCGTATGCTGGTTCACGTAGGCGATGCCTGCGAAGGGTTCGAAGGAAACGGAACCGAGATCGATCCGGTATCCGAGATCGCCATAGACCTGCGTGGTGCGGGCGTCATAGTCGGCCGACAGCGTATTGCTGAGACCGGCGATATTGATGCTGCGATCGGCGGAAAGCTGATGCCAGGCCTGGTTGACACCGAAGCTGACATTCAGCTTGTTCCATTCACCGCCGCCATAGAGGCCGAGGCTGTAGGTGTCGATGCCCATGGAGCCGCGGCCGCCATCCAGGCTGAGCGAAGAGTGGCCGTAACCTGCGACCACACCGAGGCGCATGGTGTCGAACACGTCGCCATCGGCGCCGACGAAGAAACCACCGGCGTTGCGATCAAAGCCGCCCGCGTTGCCGTTGCCATCGAAATTGCCCCAGCTCCCGTAGCCCTGCATCCAGATTGATGGCTCCTGTGCGCCTGCCGAGGCGCGAACCTGGCGCGTGGTCGTATCACGCACAAACCGGCTGTCATCCAGCAACGCAGTCTTGGCGGACGCATAGATTTCGCCTGACAGTCGGTCAAATGCGCTGCGGGCGATCTCATCCGTCGCGGACGTGCCGACTGCAGAGGATACGCTGTTGGTCGAAGACAGCGTATCGAGTGCGGTCGCGGTTGCGATCTGATTGGGCGTCAGCGCGGCGCTGGCGAAGGCACGGCTCTGGATGACGTCGAGATAGAGATTGTTGGCGTCGTAGGTCGGGTCGATCGAGTAGAATGCGGAGATATCGGTGCCGTTGATCGTGTAGGTGCCGGTCAGTCCGCCGGCTGCGGACAGCACCGTATAACGGGTGCCGACCACGTAGGAGCCGTTGCCGTATCCGGACACATCCAAGGTGGCGCCGCTGGCAATCGTTGCCGTGCCGCTGACATTGATGAAGTCGGAGACAGAACTGCCGCGCACCAGTTCCGCCGCATAGCTTGAGCCGGCAGCCTGGCTGTAGTTGCCGGTGACGGTCAGCGTGCCGGGGCTATTGCCGGGGGCGACAGTGGAGCCGGACAATGCCACAACGCCACCGACAGTGCCGGAACCCGTCAGCTTCGCACCGCTTTCCACGGTGGATACGGCGCCAATGGCGCCGGCCACGTTGAGGATGCCACCGGTGACGCTGATGGCGCCGGTGAACCCGGAGGAATCACCTGTGAGATTGGTCGTGCCGGCGACGGCCTTGATCGTGCCGTTACCGGTGATGTTCGACGCAAACACGTAGTTGGAAGAGGTGTGGTTGAATATCAGCTCGCCGGTCCCGGCACCGAAGACGACACCCGCGCCGGCTTCAATTGTGCCGACATCCGCTGCTGCGTGCCCCTCTTCCGCACCGATGACGAGCGTACCGGTGGAGCCGGCCTCCTGCGCAATACGCAGTTCGTTTGCGACCGACAGCTTGGCACCATTCTGGATCACGGCCACGCCGCTTCCCTCGAAACCAACGCCGAAATTGCCCGGGGCGCCGTGGCCGTCCGGGATAGACGACAGGGTGGAGCCAGCGCCTGTCAGCAGAAGGCGGCCGCTGTCCGTTGAGGCAATACCAAGAAAGATCCGGGCCGCTGATGCCTGTGCGCCGTCCTCAATGGTCAGGCTTCCAGCACCTGTGGGTGCGCTGCCGTTGCCGCCGACATAGATGACCATGCCGGCGCTCATTCTTGTGTTGGAACCGGAGAGCGTCATGGCGGCATCACCTGACGCGCTGCCTTGCACATGAACTCCATCCGTTTCCACGGTAGCGCCGCCCGATACGGTCACCGTTGCGTCGCTGATGCTGAACCATCCGTCGGCATCGCTCCATGTTGCGGGCACGCCTGAATGCGCTGTGCCGACGAGCAACTTGGAGCCGGTTCCGGAAACATCCAGGGTCGCGCCTTTGACGAGATAGAGGCCTCCGCCGACGGTCTCCAGCGTTCCTCCCTGGTTGATCGTGATGGCGCTGGTCGAATTATCCCCATTGCCAACCTGCAGCCCGAGACCCGCAACGACCCGGCTGCCCTGCCCCGTGATCGTCAGGCTGGAATTGCCGTCCTCTTCCGTCGAGGCCATCAGGTAGCGATTGATGGTGAGGACGCCGCCCTCGGACACCGTCAGATTGGCTGTTGTCGGGCCATTGCTCATGACCAGGTCATGGATGGTGACAGCCTGCCCCGACAGCACGGCGGGATTGCTGCTGTTGATGGTGGCCGTATCGGTCGGGCCTGGAACTTCGCCGTCGACCCAGTTGTTACTGTCAGTCCAGTCCGTGCCTGCTGCGCCGCTCCATTCGCCTACTGGCGGCGGGGCAGACAGCGCTGTACTTGAAGACAGGATAAGGATGGCAAGGGCACCGATCGAAGTTCTGGACTTGGCGGAAGCGATGCCTTTGTTGGCGAATTGATGAGCAATCATGGAGCGGTTCCTGCAGGCCCTTAAACGGGCAAAAATAAATTGCTTCGACCGCACTGCCTCACGCATGCGCGACCGTTCAGATCAAAGAGCTTGAATGGATGGATGAGCGTGTTGGGGCTGCCGCCGGTCTCAGGGCGGCCCTGACGGGCCACAACACTCCGGGATACCAATATTAATTTGCATCGTCTGTCCTCCCACCTCCAGGCCTTCGCATCCGCCACCCGTTCAGGCAACGTGCACGTGACCCGTTTTTGCCATCCTGGACCGTTACCCCGGCGTGACGGGTATGCTCCGGATGCAAGGGCAAGAATCGCACCTGCGTTGCAATTTCACCCTGTGGTTACATTGCTAGCAAAATTGCGCACAGGAAACAAAGTCATTTGAAACTGTATCAGAAAAGAATTTTTTTCCATTAGAATTCCAAATTCTACCTGGAGATCCAGTGGAAATAACGCGGCCCGATTATACAATTCGTGTATAACGGAATCTGTCACGCCCGGCCATGAGCCGTGTCTTCTGGCTGAAACAAGGCGATCCGCGCGAGTAAGGTGCGCCCTCTGCGTCTATGCATGCGGCACGACGCTATCCTTGAGTGACAAGAGCACGCTCTACTGAGGGGGCGGCACGGCGCAGTGGGTGGGCTTACCGACCGGCGGTTTGGCAGAGGGACGAGCGTACCAGAAAGCGGCGCTCCCGGCCGTTGTCCAGCGAGAACATGCCGCCGCGACCGAGCACGACATCCACCAGCAGCGTCGTGTGCTTCCAGACCTCGTATTGCCGGCCGCCGATATAGAATGGGACCCCGCCGATATGGCCGATCAGCACGTCATGATCGGCAAGAAGGAAGTCTCCGGCGGGATAGCACATCGGCGATGATCCATCGCAGCAGCCGCCGGACTGGTGAAACAGGATTTCCGGGTGGTCGCGACGGATCTCGGCGATCAGGTCAAGGGCAGCCTCGGTGGCCGAGACCATGGGCTGGGGTGCAGTGACAGACATCTTGATCTCCCTCTTCGATGAAGAAGGCCCCCGAGGCGGGGCGGGAGCCTTCCTCACGCGACGCTTCGATCAGAAGAAGCCGAGCGCCTTGGGGGAATAGCTGACCAGCATGTTCTTGGTCTGCTGGTAGTGGTCGAGCATCATCTTGTGCGTCTCGCGTCCGATGCCGGACTGCTTGTAGCCACCGAAGGCTGCATGCGCCGGATAGGCATGGTAGTTGTTGACCCAGACGCGGCCAGCCTCGATATGACGGCCGAAGCGGTAGCAGGTGTTGGCATCGCGGCTCCACACGCCGGCGCCGAGGCCGTAAAGCGTGTCGTTGGCCAGTGCCAGCGCCTCATCCTCGTCCTTGAAGGTGGTGACGGACACCACCGGCCCGAAGATTTCCTCCTGGAAGATGCGCATCTTGTTGTGACCGCGGAACACCGTCGGCTTCACATAATAGCCGCCGGCCAGATCGCCGCCGAGATCGCTGCGATACCCGCCGGTCAGTACTTCGGCACCTTCCTGCTTGCCGATATCGATATAGGAGAGGATCTTTTCCAGCTGCTCGCTGGACGCCTGCGCGCCGATCATGGTCGCGATATCGAGCGGATGGCCCTGACGCACCGCTTCGACGCGCTTGACCGCCTTTTCCATGAAGCGATCATAGATCTTCTCGTGCACCAGTGCGCGGCTCGGGCAGGTGCACACCTCGCCCTGGTTGAGGGCGAACATGGCAAAGCCTTCGAGCGCCTTGTCGAGATAATCGTCGTCCTCGCTCATCACGTCGGCGAAGAAGATGTTCGGCGATTTGCCGCCGAGTTCGAGCGTCACCGGAATGAGATTCTGGCTGGCATATTGCATGATCAGCCGGCCGGTGGAGGTTTCGCCGGTAAAGGCGATCTTGGCGATGCGCGGGCTCGAAGCGAGCGGCTTGCCGGCTTCAAGCCCGAAGCCGTTGACGATGTTGAGCACACCGGGCGGCAAAAGGTCGGCGATCAGTTCGGCGAGAACAAGAATGGAGGCCGGTGTCTGTTCGGCCGGCTTCAGCACCACGCAATTGCCGGCGGCAAGTGCCGGAGCAAGCTTCCAGGCGGCCATCAGGATCGGGAAATTCCACGGAATGATCTGGCCGACGACGCCGAGCGGCTCGTGGAAGTGATAGGCGACCGTATCCTGGTCGATTTCGCCGATCGTGCCTTCCTGCGAGCGCACGCAGGCCGAGAAATAGCGGAAGTGGTCGATGGCCAGCGGAATGTCGGCCGCCATGGTTTCGCGCAGCGGCTTGCCGTTGTCCCAGGTTTCCGCCCTGGCAAGCAGTTCCAGATTGGCTTCCATCCGGTCGGCGATCCGGTTCAGCAGGTTGGCGCGCTCGGTGGCGGAGGTGCGGCCCCAGGCATCCTTCGCGGCATGGGCGGCATCGAGCGCCAGATTGATGTCGTGTTCATCGGAGCGGGCAACCTCGCACAGCACGCCGCCGGTGACCGGCGTGGTGTTCTGGAAATAGCGGCCGTTCACCGGCTCACGGAATTCGCCATTGATGAAGTTGCCGTATTTCAGCTTGAAGGGCGAAGCGGCAATGGTCTGAACCTGAACGTTCATGATGTTCCTCCCGGTTGGGGAGCCCCTCCTCGGGCTCCGATGGGAGGATGATTGCGCGGTACCTCGTTCGGCGGAAGTCGTGCGCAGCGATGTTGCGCCGCACAGTGTCGCAGTCCTGCGACAGCGCCGCACGTCTATTGCAGATTGAAGCGCTTCAGCTTCCGGTGCAGCGTGGCGCGGCTGAGGCCGAGCACATCGGCCGCCTTCGAGACATTGCCGTTGGTGCGCGACAAGGCCCGTCGCAGGGCTGCCCGTTCGGCATCGTCGAGGTCGTTGGTGGCGTCACCCCGCTGTTCGCGCAGGGCATCGGCGGCGGGCAATCCCTGGGCAATCCGCTGATCATCCAGCTTGAGCACCAGCCGCGCCGCGCGGGTCGCGCCGATGACCAGATCGTCGTGATCGACGGCAAGGAGCGCCGTCAGCGCGTTCGCCTGCGGCACCAGCAGAATGCGCGCGCCGGAAAAGGCCTGGCGGAACAGGTTGGCCTCCACCCGCATGGCCGCCTCCCGCACGGCCTGCGAAAGCATCGAGAGCGTCATCTCGCTGACATCGCTGCGGCAGGTGGAGACGTCGAGGGCGGCAGCGACATGGCCCATATGATCGCGGATCGGCGCCGTCGCACAGGACAGGCCGATATTGGCGCTCAGAAAATGCTGGTCGCGGTGAATGATGACAGGCCGCTCATCGGCGAGCGCCGTGCCGATGCCGTTGGTGCCGACGCAGGCCTCGCTCCACATGTGCTGCTGCCAGAGGCCAAGTGCCTGGAAATCCGCATCATCGCCAGCCGCGCCGCGTCTGTCGACCACGATCCCCTCCGCATCGGACAGCACAATGCAGCAGCCGGATTTGCCGACCATCTGGTGAAGCCGGTCGATCTCTTCGGCGCAGGTGCCGACCAGTCGCTCCATTCTCTCCCTGGCCTGCCGAAACCGGGCATCGTCGATCCGTTGCGGCTTTGCAGATCGCTCCGGCGCAAGTTGGTGGAGATCGAGGCAGCGCCGCCACGAGGCGGCGACTGGCGAGGCGACGACGGCCGATGTCCGGGCTGCCGTTTCATATACAAGATCGGAATGACTGAGTTCGCGCCGCATCCGCTCCTCCCAAAGCATCGCAAGCCGTTTGACAGGCTAGCATAGAGGCAGCGGCCCTGCCCTGACAAATGCCAGTTCAGTCGTCCGGCCGAACTGGCGCATTTCTGCGACACTTCGGCCGGCTTTTTTCTCAACCCGCAGCCTTCAGGCGAGCAGGTGTCGCGCCTGCCGCTCCAAAGGGCGCCCATGCGAGGTCACCGGCATACCGTTCTGCCATTTCACCCGCGTCATCGAGAACGAACAGCGACAGCCAGCCATTGTCGAACAGGGTCTTCACCTGGGGGTGGCGCGCCAGAATATCGTTGATGGCTTCCTTCGGCGCTTCGATAACGACCGAAAGCCGCAAGGGATCGTGGGCAAGGCGCTCACCATCATGCACGGACTGCCAGGCAAGACCCGCCCGCAGCACGCCCCCATTGCCCTCCAGCACGCCGATGCCACCCACCACGTTGTGCAGCAGCTTGTTGCCGGATCCGAACAGCGACGGTGCGGCAGCCGAGCCGAAATATTGCAGGCTGATCCAGCTTGCCACCACCACAGGCGCCGTCAGGATCAGTTCCAGCACCCGGAACCCCTCGTCCTGCCGCCAGACGTAATCGTGCAGGAACGAGCGGCCGTCGAGCGAGAGGCCGGCGGTTCTGCTGCGCGGCGCGGCGATGAAGGCGGAGCAGCCGGCGAGACCCCATTCCGGCCGCACTTCGGCCCAGTCGCGGCTGCGGACGGCAATGGATCCCCCGCTCGCATGCGGCAGGCGCATCGCCCGTTCGCTCCGCGCGAGCTTGCCGGCAGCGGCGAGCCAGCCCGTCAACCGCGCAAGATCGGCGGCGTGGGACGCGGTGTCCGCGTCGCCGTCGAAGACGGTCACGGCATCGGTTGTCGTGTCGTGCAGGCCGGCGAGGAACAGGGTATCATCCGGCACGGTGATCCCTTGCGACACCAGTCCCTTGCGAACCTCGCCCTCGTTCAGCAGCGAGGCCAGCAGGCGTGCGTTGACATCGCCCGCATGACCGCCGCAGGCGCCGCATTGAAGCGCGCTCGCCAGCGGATTGTTGGTAACCGACGCGCCATGCCCGCACAACAGCACGAGTCGCGCAAAATTTTCCGTGAGCGACATGGCCCGCAGCACGGTGGCGGCCATGCCGATTTTCTGGGACAGATCCGGCGTCTCCACCAGCCGCGGCCTGGCAGCCGGACCGGTCTTGGCCCCGGAAAGCCGCAGGCTGCCGGTCAGCAGCTTGGCGCCATAGACCGGGCCCATCGCTTCCACGAAGGCGAAGGAGGAGACGGCCGCCTGCTTGAACCGCCCGAAGGCCCGCACGGCGCGCGACTGGATGCGCGCGTCACGATCCTCCGCCGCGCTGACTTCCGTGCAGCTGAACAGGCCGGGTTTCAGCAGCACCGGCAGCCGATGCTCTGCGAGGTCCGAGGCTTGGTCGCGATGGGAGGCGCCAATACCGAAGAAGCCGGCAAAACCGAGCGTCCGGATGCCGGGATCTGCGCTCTCCAGCGCCCGCCGAAACACTTCCGACCGCACGTCGATGCAGAAGGCCGCCTGCACAACCGGGCGTGCGACCTCGGCAGGAGATGTCTCTGCCGACCGTGGGATGCTCGACAGAAGCCGTGCCAGCCGCCGCTGCTCGGCTCGCTCCGTGGCAAGCTGGAGAACTGCATCGATCTCCCGGTCGAGGCCGGCCACCACCGGTGCGCGATGGGCCGCAAGCGCGGCCTGCCATGCTGCCGCGATCTCCGGCTCATACTGGCGAAACAGCGCCTCCTCGAAGGCGAGCCGGATGGCGAGGAGATCGCCAAGGCTCTCGTCCGTCTCGCCGGCAAGTTCGGCCGTCCACAGGCGATACCGGGCAAACTGGGCCCAGCCGCCAAGGCCAAGCAGCAGCTGATGGAAATAGGAGCCCGGCTTCCGCCCAAAGCCGAGCGTTTCTGCCGCAGCGGCAATCGCCCGGATCGATGTGCGCGGCAGATCGGCCACCGTCTGGGCAAAGCCCCGCAATCCCGCGATTTCCGGCGTCAGGTCGTGCCGTGCATGGATGCGCCAGGCGGTGTAGAAGCTCTGGCCACGCGGTGCCGTCCACAGTGCCTGCCCTTCATCGAAGTGGCCGGCGGCGAAGGTGCCGATCCGGTCCTCGATCAGCCGTGGCCAGTCGGTGCCGGAGACGTCGCGGGCGAGATCGGCGATGGTCGGGATGGCAGCGGGTGTTGCGGCATCCGCCCGCATGGCCTGCTTCAGCGCTTCGAGTGAGAGGGAGAGCCCGCTTTCCGCGAGCGCATCCCGAAGATCGGTGTCCGTCAGCGTGCCTTCGGCAAGCTTTGCAGCATACCACGCGCGCGGCATGGCGATGCCGGTGCCGGTCAGCCTTGCGATCTGCTCGGCGGTGGCGGCAAAGCCGCGATTGCTCTGACCGAGGAAAGGATTGACGGCGACGGTTGCGGCGAGCGGCCAGGCCGGCGGAATGGCATCGATGGCAGCCCGGATGGCGGGGGCGAGATCGGCGGCCTGCAGGGAGACCGGAGCGGAGACGGGTTCCATGGCATTACTCCTTGGCAAGGGACGGGGCCTCGACCCGGAAGTTTCCGAGCAGGCGATCGAAGAGGGCGTTGACGTAAAGACCGTTGGCGAGGTGGACGCGCAGGCCGGCGGTTGCCGGATGATGCGCCCAGAGCGGGAAGAGCGACTGGGTGACGGCCACCACGCCGAAGGAGGTGACGGAGAGGATCATCAGGCTCCACTCCAGTCGTCCGGGCGCTGGGGCAGCCGGCAGCGTGCCCGCCATCAGGTGGTAGGCCGCCCATTGCAGTCCGAAATAGCCGGTTGCCGCGGCTACCGCATAGAGCGAAGTGCGCCAGGTGAGTGCCCAGGGGGCGGCATCGGCAAAGCCCTGCGCCACCAGATAGGCGACGCCGAAGATCAGGATGGCGCCGAGCGCAAGCGCCTGCGGCGGCTTGTGCCAGAAGCCGAAGAGGAAGCCGATGACGCCGTAGATGACGAGCGCCAGCAGGAAGGCGCGGGCGACGGCCCAGCCATCCGGGATGGCGACGGGACCCGGCCGGCGGGTTGCCATCACCGCCTCGACGGCGCCGCCGGAGGAGAGGAAGGCATGCGCCTTGTAGAGCGAATGCGCCACGATGTGCAGCAGCGCGATCGGGAAGAGCGCCAGCCCGCATTGCAGGATCATGAAACCCATCTGGGCGATGGTGGACCAGCCGAGCGAGGTCTTCACTGCGCTCTGCGTCAGCATCACCAGGCCACCGAACATGGCGGTGAAGCCGCCGATCATCACCAGCACCGCAAGCACGATCGGTGCGTTCAGCATCACATCGGCGAAGCGGATGAGCAGGAAGCCGCCGGCATTGACGACGCCGGCATGCAGCAGTGCGGAGACCGGTGTCGGTGCTTCCATCACCTCGGTCAACCAGCCATGCATCGGAAACTGCGCGGACTTCAGCACGGCGGCGAGCGCCAGAAGACCTGCGGCGACCAGTGCCGTTACCGGGGCAATCCCGTTGCGCGCCTCGCCAAGGATCGTCTGGATGTCGCCGGTGCCATAGGCGAAGGCCAGCAGCAGCGCAGCCGAGACAAGGGCCCCATCGCCCAGCCGGGAGACGAGAAACTTCTTGTGCGCGGCGCGCCGGGCCGCACCCCGTTCCGGATAAAAGACCAGCAGCTTGTGCAGGAACAGGCTGGAGGCAATCCAGGCCAGAACGAACTGGAGAAGCGTGGCAGAAACGACGAGCAGCGAAACAGCGGCAAGCGTTGCGCTCATCCAGCCGGTGAAGGGCCCCTGCCGTGCCTCACCATCCAGGTAGGTCGCGCTGTACCGCAGCACCACCCAGCCGATGAAGCTGACCAGCAAAAGCATCACCGCGCTGACGAGGTCGAGTCTGCCGGCAAAGCCGAGGAGGTCGGTGCCGAGTCGCGGGCTGGCGCCGGCACCGAAAAGTGCGAGCGCGGCGGCGGCAGCGAGTGCGGCGCCAACCGCGACGAGGGACAGCAGGTTGACCAGCATCAGCGCGCCGTGCGGGCGCATCGGGCGGCTTGCGAAGGCGATGGCAGCACTGACCAGAAAGAGTGCTGAGGGAAGCAGGGCAAGGGCGTAGATCATGGGAACTCCAGCCGTTCGTTCGATGCCGCTGGAGTTAGCACCGGCACAATCCAAATAAAAATTCATTGTTTTTGGCGTTTCGTTCTATAAAATAGAATGATGAGTGACCTGAACTATCATCACCTGCGCTATTTCCGGGCCGTGGCGCATGACGGAAACCTGACCCGTGCGGCCGAGCGGCTGAACCTGTCGCAATCAGCCTTGTCCATTCAGATCAAGCAGCTGGAGGAGCGTCTCGGGCACCAGCTGTTCGAGCGGCGCGGACGCCAGCTCTATCTGACGGAGGCGGGGCGGATCGCACTCGACCATGCCGATACGATCTTCTCGACCGGCGAGGAGCTGCTGGAAACGCTGCGTCAGACGGGGGCCACTCGACGCGCGATCCGCATCGGGGCACTCGCGACGCTCTCGCGCAATTTCCAGATGGAGTTCGTGCGTCCCCTGATCGGCCGGCCGGATGTGGAACTGATTCTGCGCTCCGGCAGCACGGCGGAATTGCTCGGGGCGCTGGAAACGCTCAATCTCGACATCGTTCTCCTGACGCAGCCGCCGGCGGCTGATGCCGTGACGCCCTTCGTCTCTGATCATCTGTCGCAGCAGCGCGTTGCCCTGATCGGCGCGCCGGATCTGGCGGTGGAGAAGCAGGATCTGGCCACCATGCTGTCGCGGCATCCGATGATCCTGCCGACGATGGAAAGCGGCGTGCGCCTTCAGTTCGAGGCGCTGGCCGCGCGCCTGGGCGTCACCCCGCAGGTGGCGGCAGAGGTGGAGGACATGGCAATGATGCGTCTGCTCGCCCGCTCCGGCCTCGGCCTTGCGGTAATGCCGCCGATCGTCGTGCAGCAGGAATTGCAGAACGGCATGCTCGCCGAACTCGATACGCTGCCGGGCATGGTGGAGAATTTTTATGCGGTGCAGGTGAAGCGGCGCTTCCCCAATCCGCTGATCCGCACACTGCTCGATGCCGCGCAATGGCGGGATGCGCAGGGGTGAGTGCTTCGGCTCTTCATGTGAACGCCGTTTTGCGAAGACGCCGGCGGAACCTGTCCGCCGGCGCGCAAGATAAGACTGTCAGATCAGCTTTTCGAGCGTGATCGGCAGATCGCGAACGCGCTTGCCGGTGGCGTGGAACACCGCATTGGCAATGGCGGGCGCCACGCCGACGATGCCAACCTCTCCCACGCCCTTGCCGCCGAGCGCGGAGGCATTCAGGTCCGGCACGCCGACGGAAATCACCTGCAGATCCGGAATGTCGGCATTGGTCGGCACGAGGTAATCGCCGAGATTGGCATTCATCGTGCGGCCGTTGCGCGGGTCGATCACGCCTTCTTCCAGAAGCGCCTGCCCGATGCCCATGATGATGCCGCCGCGCCACTGGCTTTCCACGAGCTTCGGGTTGTAGAGGCGGCCGCAATCGAAGGCGGAGACCATGCGGGAGACGCGCACGGTGCCGAAATCCTCGTCCACCTCCACTTCCGCAAAATGGGCGCACCAGCTGTGCATGGAATAATCGCCCATTGTTGGCCCCTGCACGCGTGACATGGTCGTCCAGGCCTTCTTCTGGTCCTCGGCGCTTTGCACGTCGTCGGTGAGCGTGTTGCGGCGCACCTCGATCTCATCGCGTCCAAGGGCCGCCATCAGCTGCGGCAGGGTGAGAGACGGACCATCCTCGCGGGCCGAGATCCGGCCGCCAGCGATCGCCAGCGTATTGGCGCCGGTATCGCGGAAGGGGGAGCCGGCTTCGCTGAGTGCCAGGCCAATGAGTTCGTCACGGGCGGCCTGGGCCGCCTTGTGCACGGCCCCGGTGATCGAACCCGCCAGCATGGAGCCGCCGGCAATCGCGGCTCCCGGCAGGTTGGAATCGCCGAGGATAACATCGACCTCCTCGACGGGAACGCCCAGCGCCTCCGAGGCCGTCTGGGCAAGGATGGTATAGGTCCCCTGCCCCATGTCGATCGACCCGCTGACCACCTGCACGCGGCCATTGGCAAGAATGCGGATCATCGCTTCGCTCGGCGCGCGGATGACCGGGAATGTGCCGCAACCGATGCCCCAGCCGATCAGCTTGTTACCCCGGCGCATGGAGCGGGGGGCGGCGCTGCGCCTTGCCCAGCCAAAGGCTTCCGCGCCCTGCGTCAGCGCCTCGCGCAGCATGCGCGTCGACCACGGCTTGCCGGACTGATAATCACGATCGGCATAGTTCTTGAGCCGCAGTTCCAGCGGATCCATGCCAAGCGCATGGGCAAGTTCCTCCATCGCGCATTCGATGCCGAAGGCGCTCGGGTTCTTGCCGGGACCGCGCAGAGCGCCTGGGCTGACGGTGTTGACCGGCACCACGCGGGATTCGGAGGAGAAATTCTCCACCTTGTAGAGGATCGGGGTCGCAGCGCCGGTCTGTTCCGGCACATCGGCATAGACCGAGGTTTCGCTGGCGCCCCGGTGCACGATGGCCTGCAGGATGCCGTCTTCGGTTGCGCCAAGCGCGATCGTCTGACGTGTCGCGGCACGTCCGCCATAGCTGGTGAAATTCTGCGGACGCGTCACGGCAAGCCGCACCGGCCGCCCGAGCTTGCGGGCCGCAGCAACCGCCACCGCGCCATAGGCGAGCGGCTGGCCCTTGGAGCCGAAGCCACCGCCGATGAAGGGCGAGACGATGCGCACATTCTCGACCGGCAGCGAAAACCATTCGGCATACATGCGCGCCATGCCGTGCGCCCATTGGCTGGGTTCCCATATGGTCAGCTGGTCGCCCTCCCAGGCGGCCGTCAGGCCGTGCGGTTCCATGGCGCAGTGATATTCGCGCGGCGTGCGGTAGGTGGCCTCGATCCGAACCGGTGACCGGGCAAGCGCGGCCTCCGCATCGCCCCAGGCAACGCTGAGCTGGTCGAGGCGCTTGCCCTCGCCGGCTTTCGGGTCTTCAAGGCTCGCCACGCCCTCCTGCGGCGCGTATGTGATCCGCACGAGCCGGGCGGCTTCCTCGGCCTGTTCGCGGCTTTCGGCAATCACGGCAACGATCGACTGGCCGTTGAACTCCACCTGCCGCGGGAGCGGATAATAGGGTTTTTCCTCCGGACGGTTGCCCTGCCAGTCGGCGGAGACCGTGAGGCCGAGATCATCCTCGGGCGTCAACACCATCAGTACGCCGGGGGCTGCCAGTGCATCATCGATCGCGACAGAGGTCACGAGGCCGGCGGCAATCGTGCTCTGGATCAATACGGCATGGGCGAGACGTTCGGCCGGATATTCCAGCGCATAGACCGCCTCGCCGGTGATCTTCAGGCGGCCTTCGAAACGGGACAGGCGTCCGCCCACCGCGCCATCGGCGGAACTGCCATGCTTGCGGGGTTCCATGATCGTCATGCGGTTTCTCCCAAAGCGGGGTTCAGGTCGGGATTGAGATGCGCGGCAACGGTGAGAATGGCGCGGGCGACGACACGCGGGGCAAGCTCGATCTTGTAGTGGTTGCCGCCATGAGAGACGGCACCCTCGACGGCAAGGCGGCTTGCCTCGGCGATGATCTCCGGTCGGACGGGTTTGCCGATCAGGGCGGCCTCGACGGTCCTTGCCCGCCAGGGCTTCGTTGCCACACCGCCCAGCGCCACGCGCAGATCGCGGATCGTCACGCCGTCCGCCTCCAGGTCAAGGCCGATCGCGGCACTGGCGGCCGCGAATTCGTAGGACTGGCGGTCGCGCACCTTCAGATAGGTCGATTGGCGGGCGGCAGCGGTGGCCGGAATGGTGATGCCGGTAATCATCTCGCCCTTGTCCAGCAAGGTTTCCTGCTCCGGCCTGTTGCCCGGCGTCAGGAAGAAGGCATC
Source organism: Rhizobium sp. RU35A (assembly GCF_900156005.1). Classification (NCBI taxonomy): domain Bacteria; kingdom Pseudomonadati; phylum Pseudomonadota; class Alphaproteobacteria; order Hyphomicrobiales; family Rhizobiaceae; genus Rhizobium; species Rhizobium sp. RU35A. The sequence continues at coordinate 268,135 of NZ_FTMR01000003.1, forward strand.
GATGGGCACCTCCCGCCGGTCGGTTCTGACCGTCGCGTCAAAGGCCACGAGGGCGACGGCAAGGTCGCCGTGATAGGTGGCGATGCAGTGATCGCTGGTGCCGAGAATGGCCTGATTGCGGGTCACGCCGCCGAGGGCCGCACAGCCGGAACCCGGATTGCGCTTGTTGCAATCCGGAAACGTGGCGGGATCGCGGAAATAGGGACAGCGGGTTCTCTGCAGAAGATTGCCGCCGATGGTGGCCATGTTGCGCAGTTGCTGGGATGCCGCGAGCGACAGCGACTGCGAAACCGCCGGGAAGGCATGGCGGATGTCCGCGTGATCGGCGACGGCGCTCATTTTCGCAAGCGCACCGATGCTGGCGCCGGTGCCGTCCACGACAATGTCGGACAATCCGTCCAGATGACTGATGTCGATCACCGTGTCCGGGCGTTCGACGCCGCATTTGGCGAGATCGAGCAGCGTGGTTCCACCGGCCAGCAGTCTTGCGGCGGGTTCGCCGGCGGCTGCGCGGGCTTCTTCCGCGGAGCGGGCGCGGGTATAGGAAAAATCAAGCATCGGCCATCTCCGCTGCTTCGCGCACGGCGGCGACGATGCTGTTATAGGCGCCGCAGCGACAGAGATTGCCGGACATGTATTCGCGGATCTCCTCGTCGGAGCCGGTGCGGCCTTCGCGGATGCAGGCGACGGCGGACATGATCTGCCCCGGCGTGCAATAGCCGCACTGGAAGGCATCATGCTCGATGAAGGCCATCTGGACCGGATGCAGATCGCCGTTTGCGGCGGCAATCCCCTCGATGGTGGTGATCTTGCGCCCTTCCGCCTGGGCGGCCAGCGTCAGGCAGGACAAAACCCGCTGACCGTCGATGTGGCAGGTGCAGGCCCCACACTGGCCCTGGTCGCAGCCCTTCTTGGTGCCGGAGAGGCCGGCATGGTCGCGCAGCGCATCGAGCAGCGTGACGCGCGGTTCCACGTCGATCTCGTATCGTCGCTCGTTGATGTCGAGGGAAAGCCTGATGGTCCGTGTCATGATAAGCTCCTGCTTCTCGTCACGAATGCTGAATTTCGGGGATGCGGGCTGGTCGGTCAGCGCCCAGCGCCTAGATCATCATCACACACGGTCTGTCCTTCCATTTGACATGACATGCGGCCGTGCTGTGAATTAAGGAGTGAGAGGCACTCCGGATAAGCGGAGGCGCCTCCGTTTAATCTAGGGGCTGAGGCACGAACGTCAAGTCCCTTCTGTCTGGAGTGCAAGATTGGCCTCGACCGAGCCTGGAAAAAAGCCGCGGCAGCGCGCCGATGCGCGGCGCAACCGCGACAAGCTGATCGAGGTTGCCGCCGATGCCTTTTCCCAACGCGGCGCGGACGCTTCGCTGGAAGACATCGCACGCAGGGCCGGCGTCGGCATCGGCACGCTCTACCGTCATTTCCCGACACGGGAGCATCTGGTCGAAGTGGTCTATCGCCGCGAGCTGGAGCGGCTGGCGGAGGCGGCGGTCGATCTTTCCGCCGACCGCCCCCCGGATCAGGCGCTGGAGGAATGGATGCACCGCTTCGTCAGCTATATGGCGACCAAGCGCGGCATGGCGAGCAGCCTGAAGCTGCTGATGACCTCGAATGCCTGCCTGTTTACCGATGGTGCGGCGCTGTTGCGCACAGCCTTCGGCGATCTTTTGGCGCGGGCCATTAGTGCCGGCAGCATTCGCGGCGATATCGAGACTGTCGACGTCCTGACGGCTCTCTCCAGCATCTATTCCATTCCCGATATGCCCGACTGGCGCGAGCGGGCGCATCGCCTGATCGGCCTACTGATGGACGGTCTGCGTCATCAGCCCGTGGTGAAGACTGGCTGAACAGTCTGGCGGGGCCATGGCGACCTGAATGCTTCAATTGCACATCATGCCTAAAAAATAATCTTTTATCTCTTTGTTGTGTGCAATCCGGCCTGCCAGCTGTCGCGCCAGACCCGTAAAGGGCGGCAATCGGAAACTGGCACGCGACTTGCTCCCTTCATTGCAGAGTTAGCCGCTAGGGTTCCGGCACGTGAGACGTGCGACTGGTCCGAGAGCGGCTACCGGCAGGGAGACATCCTGCCGGGTGCACGGCGGGACAAAAGCCCGGGAGACCTCGTAAGCCAAGGGATTGGCGGCGCGATGGTCCATGCCGATCCCTTCCTGAAGATGCCAGAAGGGGAATTTCGACATGCAGACTTTCAAGACACTTCTCTCGATGACTGCTCTTACGGCCGCGCTGGCCTTCGCGGGCCTTTCTCCGGCCGAGGCAGCGCCGAAGAGGGAGTTCAAGGTGGCCTGGTCCATCTATGTGGGCTGGATGCCCTGGGGCTATGCCGCAGACCACGGCATCGTGAAGAAGTGGGCCGACAAATACGGCATCAAGATCGACGTCACCCAGTTCAACGACTACGTGGAGTCGATGAACCAGTACACGGCCGGCGCCTTCGATGCCGTGACGCTGACCAATATGGACGGCCTGTCGATCCCCGCCGCTGGCGGCGTCGATACGACGGCCGTCATCGTCGGCGACTTCTCCAACGGCAATGATGCGGTAATCCTGAAAAACAAGGACAAGCTCGCCGACATCAAGGGCCAGAACGTCAATCTCGTCGAGTTCTCCGTCTCCCATTACCTGCTCGCTCGCGCGCTCGAAAGCATCGGCTCCTCCGAGCGTGACGTGAAGGTGGTCAACACCTCCGATGCGGACATGGTCGCCGCCTACAAGACGCCGGACGTTTCGGCAGTCGTCACCTGGAATCCGCTCGTCTCCACGATCCTGGAAGACAAGTCCGCGAAGAAGGTCTTCGACAGCTCGCAGATCCCTGGCGAAATCATCGACCTGATGGTGGCCAACACGGAGGTGCTGAAGGACAATCCGGATTTCGGCAAGGCGCTTGCCGGCATCTGGTATGACACGATGAAGGTGATGACCGCCGACACTGCGGAAGGCAAGGCTGCGCGCGAAACCATGGGCGCCGCTTCGGGCACCGATCTCAAGGGCTTCGAGGCACAGATGGCCGCCACGAAACTCTTCGACAAGCCGGCCGATGCGCTCGCCTTCACCACCTCCCCTGCCCTGCCGAAGACGATGGATCTCGTGCGCGCCTTCCTGTTCTCCAAGGGCCTGCTCGGCAGCGGCGCGCCGTCGGCGGACGTGATCGGCATCGAGATGCCGGACGGCGCCGTGCTGGGCGACAAGGCGAACGTGAAGTTCCGCTTCACCGCGAACTACATGGCAGCCGCCGCCAAGGGCAGCCTCTGATCGGCCGAACCATTGCCGTAACGGCAGGGGTGCCGCCCCTGCCGGACGACCCTTGACGCAGAGGAAGGCCTGATGCGCTGGATCAATTCACATCCCGGAGCCGGGGCGCGCCTGACGCTGGCGCTGATGCCCTTTGTGCTGCTGCTGCTTGCCTACATGATCGGCTCGGCCGAGCGGCTGGCGGACAATCCGAACGACAAGCTGCTGCCGGGGCTTGTGGCACTTGGAGACGCCATAAACCGCATGGCGCTGGTGCCGGATGTCCGCAGCGGCCAATATCTGCTGTGGTCGGATACGGTGGCGAGCCTTGGCCGCCTGTTTGCCGGTCTTGGCATCGCAACGGCCATTGCCCTGCTGCTCGGCCTCCTGATCGGGATTCTGCCCATGGTGCGGGCCGCGCTTTCGCCCTTCGTCGGGGCGATTTCGATGGTGCCGCCGCTCGCGCTTCTGCCGATCCTCTTCATCGTCATGGGGCTTGGCGAAGCCTCGAAGATTACACTGATCGTCATCGGCGTCACCCCGATCATGATTCGCGACCTCGCCTTGAAGGCGATCGAACTGCCGCGGGAAATGATCGTGAAGGCCGAGACGCTCTCGGCCTCGTCCTGGCAGATTGCGCTTCGCGTGGTGCTGCCGCAGATCCTGCCCCGTCTGATCACCTGCCTTCGCCTGCAACTCGGGCCTGCCTGGCTGTTCCTGATCGCGGCCGAAGCCATCTCCTCCGACAGTGGGCTGGGCTACCGCATCTTTCTGGTGCGTCGCTATCTCTCGATGGATGTGATCTTCCCTTATGTGATCTGGATCACGCTGCTGGCGGTGGCGACCGACCTGCTGCTCGATCGCCTGCGGATCGCCGTCTTCCCCTGGTCGGACCTGGAGAAGGGCAAATGAGCGCGCTGTCCATCAAGAACCTCTGGAAGGAATATGGCGACCAGATCGTGCTGGAGAATGTCTCCATCGAGATCGAATCGCGTGCCTTCGTGGCGCTGGTCGGGCCGTCCGGCTGCGGCAAATCCACCTTTCTGCGCATGCTGCTGGGACAGGAGGTTCAGACGAAGGGCGACATCCTGCTCGATGGCTTGCCCCTGCCGAGGGAGCCGGGCGCGGATCGCGGCGTCGTCTTCCAGCGCTATTCCGTCTTTCCGCATCTGACGGTGCTCGGCAATGTCATGCTCGGCAAGGAACTTCTCGCCTCACGGCTTGCCGGCCGCCTGTTCGGAAAGGCGCGCCGTGGCGTGGAGGAAGAGGCGCGCGCCATGATCGCGGCCGTCGGCCTGATGGGGTCGGAGAGCAAGTATCCGGCGCAGCTCTCCGGCGGCATGCAGCAGCGTCTGGCGCTTGCCCAGGCGCTCATCATGCGGCCCAAGGTGCTGCTGCTCGATGAACCTTTCGGCGCGCTCGATCCCGGCATCCGCGCCGAGATCCACACGCTGATGAAGAGGCTCTGGCACGAGGCGCCGATGACCGTGGTCATGGTGACCCATGACATGCGCGAGGCCTTTACGCTCGCGACCCGTGTCGTGGCCTTCGAGCGTCCGCGTGACAGGCCGGAGGAAAAACTGCGCTACGGCGCGACGATCACCCGCGATATCGCCATCTGGCCGCCCCGCAAGGCGGGCGCGCCGTCCATCTTTCGCCCCGACCGGGACGGCCCGGTCTCTTCACAGGGTCAATAGCCGGGACGACCCGGCCGACACTCCCAATGGAGATGACAATGCATATCCGACGTTCATCCGAAGAAATCGCCGCCAACCGGGCGCGCTACGAGGAACATCAGAAGAAGGGGCTGGAATTCGCGCCGAAGGCCTTGCCGGCCAAGAGCGAGAAGCCCGCACCCGCCATTGCCGCCGGCACGATCGTACACCGGGAAAAGCTGCCCGGCGGCTGGTACTGGTGGACCCGCGTCAAGGCCGGCGAAACTCTGCGCATCGCGCTCGATGAAGGTTTTTCCACTGTTTCTGTCGTTGCCTGGAACGCCGATGACCCAAGCGAACGGATGAACCTGCCGGATACCGTGAAGGTGCAGTGGACCACCGGGCTTGGAAAGGGGCGTGTCATCTTCTCTGACATGGGCAAGGTCATGTTCTCGATCACCGAAGACAGCTCCGGTGCCCATGATGTGCTGATGGGCGGCTCGACGGCCTCCTCGAACGCGAAGAAATATGCCGGCCAGAACGGTCCGGCTCTGCGCAACACCCGCGACAATTTCGTGCTGATCGCCACCAAGGCCGGCCTCGACAAGCGCGACATTCCGGCGGCGCTTGCCCTGTTCGCACCCGTCCGTGTCGATGCCGATGGCAAATTCGAGTGGAAAGCGGATCTCGTATCCGAGGGTGACTATGTCGATCTGCGTGCCGAGATGGACATGATCGTCGGCTTCTCCAATTGCCCGCATCCGCTCGATCCGAACCCGGTCTATTCTCCAAATGCCGTGACGATTACCCGGATCGCGGCCACCGAGCCGGCGGCGGACGACCTGTGCCGCACGGCGACTGCCGAAGCCGTCAGAGGCTTCGAAAACAACGCCTTTGCGGCCCTGTGAGAGGAGAGGTGATCATGACCCATTTCATCCAGACCTCGTCTGCCCGCACCCTCTCCAACACCGTGCAGGATCATTACATCGCTGCCGAAGCCCCCTTCTCGACCTTCATCAAAAAGGGTCAGGTGGTACGCATCGAGGACACCTATGGCCAGCAGGCCGTGGATACGCTGTTCTACAACGCCCATGATTTCTCCGAGCGCTATTCCAGCCAGGATACCATGCGCGAACAGGGTGCGGCCTATATCTCGACCGGTACGAAGGTCATCTCCAACGAAGGCCGCGTGATGCTGACGGTCACCGCCGACAGCTGCGGCCGCCACGATACCTCTGCCGGTGCCTGCTCCTGCGAGAGCAATACGGTCCGCTTCGGCCACTACACGAAATACCTGCATGCCTGCCGCGACAATTTCGTCATCGAGGTATCGAAGCACGGCATGAGCAAGCGCGACGTGGTCCCGAACATCAACTTTTTCATGAATGTGCCGATCGAGCCCTCCGGCGAGATGTCCATCGTCGACGGTATTTCCGCGCCGGGGGACTATGTCGAGCTGACGGCGGAGATGGACGTGCTGCTTGTCATCTCCAACTGCCCGCAGATCAACAACCCCTGCAACGGCTTCGACCCGACGCCGATCCGGGTGATGGTCTGGGACGGAGAGGCCGCCTGATGTTCAAGAAAGTCCTGATTGCCAATCGCGGCGAAATCGCCGTGCGCGTCATCAAGACGCTGCGAAAGATGGGGATCGCAAGTGTTGCGGTCTATTCCGATGCCGACCGGTTTTCAAAACCCGTGCTGATGGCGGATGAGGCCGTGCGGCTCGGCCCGGCGCCTGCCTCCGAAAGCTATCTCAATGTGGATGCGGTGATTACCGCCTGCCGGCAGACGGGTGCCGAAGCGGTGCATCCCGGCTACGGCTTCCTGTCGGAGAACATCGGCTTTGCCGAGCGGCTGAAGGCGGAAGGCGTCACCTTCATCGGCCCGACGCCCGCCAATATCTCAGCCTTCGGCCTGAAGCACACGGCGCGCGAGCTGGCGAAAGCGAGTGGCGTGCCCCTGCTGCCCGGCTCCGGCCTGCTCGACAGCCGGGAAGAGGCGCTCTCCGCAGCTGAGCAGATCGGATATCCGGTGATGCTGAAATCGACAGCCGGCGGCGGTGGTATCGGCATGCAGCTCTGCGACAATGCGGAGGCTCTTGCCGCAGCCTTCGACACCGTCCAGCGCACGGCAAAATCCAGTTTCGGCGATGCCCGCGTCTATCTCGAACGCTTCGTCTCCAAGGCCCGCCATGTCGAGGTGCAGATCTTCGGCGACGGTCAGGGTCGGGTGATCGCCCTTGGCGAGCGCGACTGCTCCCTGCAACGTCGCAATCAGAAGGTGATCGAAGAGACGCCAGCGCCCGGCCTGTCCGCTGCGCTTCGGCAGCGCCTGCATGCGGCTGCGGTGTCGCTCGGTCAATCGGTTCGCTATGCCTCAGCGGGAACCGTCGAATTCATCTATGATCCCGCCCGCGAGGAATTCTATTTTCTCGAGGTGAACACGCGACTGCAGGTGGAGCATCCGGTCACGGAAGCCGTCTTCGGCGTCGATCTGGTCGAATGGATGATCCGCCAGGCCGCCGGCGAGGATGTGCTGGCGGGCGCGGAAAACCTCGTGCCCAAGGGCGCTGCGATCGAAGCACGCGTCTATGCCGAAATGCCCCATGCCGGCTTCCGCCCGAGTGCCGGCTTGCTGACCGAGGTGGTGTTTCCGGACGGCGTCCGTGTCGATGGCTGGGTGGAGACGGGAACCGAGGTCACGCCCTTCTACGATCCGATGCTCGCCAAGGTGATTGTTTCTGGCGCGGATCGCGACACCGCGATTGCGGCGCTGTCTTCGTCGCTGGAAGAAACCTCGTTGTGGGGCATCGAGACCAATCTGGATTATCTCAAGGCCATTGCCGCCTCGGATCTGTTCCGCAGCGGCGATGTCGCGACGACGGCGCTCAAGGATTTCGACTTCGTGCCCGATGTCGTCGAGGTGATCGCCCCCGGCGCGCAATCCAGCCTGCAGGAGCTGCCGGGCCGTCTGGGTCTGTGGCATGTCGGCGTGCCGCCATCGGGACCGATGGACGAACGCTCCTTCCGCCATGCCAACCGCCTCGTCGGAAACCACGACCATACGGCGGCCCTGGAGCTTACCGTCTCCGGGCCGGTGCTGAAATTCTTCTCCGATACCGTGATCGCGCTCGCCGGCGCGGTCATGCCGATGAAGCTCGATGGCGTCGAGTTGCCCCATAATCAAGCAGTCCAGATCAAGGCCGGCCAGACTCTGACCATCGGCAGCATCGCCGGCGCCGGCCAGCGTGCCTATCTGGCGGTATCCGGTGGCTTCGACGCGCCCTTGGTCATGGGGTCCCGCGCCACCTTCGGCCTCGGCCAGTTCGGCGGCAATGCCACCGGCACGCTGCGTGCAGGCAATGTCTTGCGGCTGGCGCGCCGGAACCAGATTGATGTGCTGCCGGCAACCGAGCCGGCGGAGCTGACCCGCGAATGGTCCGTCGGCGTGCTCTATGGTCCGCATGGTGCGCCCGACTTTTTCCTTGAGGAGGATATCGAGACCCTGTTCTCGACGCCTTACGAGGTGCATTTCAACTCGGCGCGCACGGGTGTCCGTCTGATCGGCCCGGCCCCCAAATGGGCGCGCACCGATGGCGGCGAGGCGGGGCTTCACCCCTCCAACCTGCATGACAATGCCTATGCCATCGGCGCGATCGATTTCACTGGCGACATGCCGATCATCCTCGGCCCGGATGGCCCAAGCCTCGGTGGCTTCGTCTGCCCGGCGGTGATTGCGCGCGATGAACAGTGGAAGATGGGTCAGTTCAAGCCGGGCGATACGATCCGGTTTCATGCCGTGGCCCGAGCAAGCGATCCGTTGGCGGGGCCGACGGTGAAGCGCATATCCGAAGCCGCTGGGTCGGCCGTGATCGGGGCTGTAGAGGCAGGCGGCGTTCCTGTCGTCTACCGCAGGCAGGGCGATGACAACCTGCTCGTCGAATATGGCCCGATGCAGCTCGATATCGGCATCCGCATGCGTGTGCATCTGCTGATGCAGGCGGTGAAGGAGGCGAGACTTCAGGGCCTGATCGATCTGACGCCCGGCATCCGCTCGCTGCAGATCCATTATGACAGCGCTGTGCTCTCGCGCTCGAAACTCCTTTCCGCCCTTGCCGAGATCGAAAAAAGCCTGCCGCCGGTCTCTTCCGTCAAGGTGCCGAGCCGCACCGTCTGGCTGCCGCTGTCCTGGAACGATCCGGATGCGGAACTGGCCATGCGCAAGTATCAGGAACTCGTGCGCCCCAACGCGCCCTGGTGCCCGTCGAATATCGAGTTCATCCGCCGCATCAACGGGTTGCCCGACGAGCAGGCGGTGAAGGACACGATCTTCGATGCCTCCTATCTCGTGATGGGCCTCGGCGATGTGTATCTCGGCGCGCCGGTTGCAACCCCTATCGATCCGCGCCACCGGCTGGTGACGACGAAGTATAATCCGGCCCGCACCTGGACGCCGGAAAACGCCGTCGGCATCGGCGGCGCCTATATGTGCATCTACGGCATGGAGGGACCGGGCGGCTATCAGCTGTTCGGCCGCACGATCCAGGTCTGGAACACCTGGCGCAAGACGGGTGTGTTCGCCAGAGACAAGCCCTGGCTGCTCGATTTCTTCGACCAGATCCGCTTCTTTCCCGTGAGCCATGAAGAACTGACGGAAGCGCGTGCCGCCTTCCCGCATGGCGGCTATCCGATCCGTATCGAGGAGGGCACCTTCTCCTATGCCGATTACGCGGCGGAGATCGCCCGCAATGCAGACAGCATTGGCGCCTTCAAACAGGGACAGCAGGCCGCCTTCGAGGCGGAGCGACAGCGCTGGAAGGATCAGGGGCTGGATAGTTTCCAGGTGGATGAAGGAGCAGGCCCCGGCCTTCACGGCGATATTCCGGAAGGTTGTTTCGGGGTGGAAAGTGCCGTGCCCGGCAATGTCTGGAAACTGCTGGTCGAGGAAGGCCAGTGCGTGGAGGCTGGCGAGACGCTCGCCATCATCGAATCGATGAAAATGGAAATTACCGTCACCGCCCATGCCGCCGGCAAAGTCCGGGATCTGCGTGCCGGCCCGGGGCGCAACGTCAAGGCCGGCGATGTGCTGGTCGTTCTGGAGGATGTTTGAATGCTGCCAATCATGCTTGATCTCGCCACGCTGAAGGCAGCCTATGCCGCCGGCCTCACGCCCCTCGATCTGGTGGAGGAGGTGATCGCCCGCCGCAAGGCATCGGATGATCCCGCCGTTTTCATCACCGAAACAGCCGATGAGGATCTGCGCGCCGCAGCGAAAAGCCTGATGGAGAAGGCACCGGAGCCGAATAGTCTGCCGCTTTGGGGCGTGCCCTTCGCGGTAAAGGACAATATCGACGTTGCCGGTCTGCCGACCACCGCCGCCTGCCCGGCTTTCGCCTACCAGCCGGAGAAGGATTCTGTCGTGGTTGCGCGGCTGAAGGCCGCAGGCGCACTCGTCATCGGCAAGACCAATCTCGACCAGTTCGCGACGGGCCTCAACGGCACGCGGTCTCCTTATGGTGCTCCGCGCTCGGTCTTCGACAAGGCCTATGTCTCGGGCGGCTCCTCGTCCGGCTCGGCGGTCTCGGTCGCGGCCGGGCTTGCAAGCTTTGCGCTCGGCACGGATACGGCTGGTTCCGGCCGCGTGCCGGCGGCCTTCAACAATCTCGTCGGCATCAAACCGACGCCGGGCCTTGTGCCGAATGTTGGCGTCGTGCCCGCCTGCCGCAGCGTGGATGTGGTCACCATCTTCGCAGCGACTGTCGGCGATGGCGTCGCGATCCGCAGGGTGATGGACGGCTATGACGCCGGCGATCCCTATTCGCGGAAAGCTGTCCCGGTCGGCCTGCCGGGTTCCGGTCTGCGCATCGGCGTGCTTGAGGGTGCCGAGCGCGAGTTCTTCGGCAATGCGGCGGTGGAAGCCCTTTACGATCAGGCGATCGAACGGGCGAAATCGCTCGGCGCAACCATCGTCCCCTTCGATTATGCACCGTTCCGTCAGGCGGCCGAGCTGCTCTACAACGGGCCGTGGGTGGCCGAAAGACTGGCAGCGGTGAAGGATTTTATCGGCACCAACGCCGACGATTTCGATCCGACGGTGCGCACCATCATCGAGGGTGCCAAGGCCTATGATGCGGTGGCGGCGTTCGAGGGCCAGTACACGCTCGGGCATCTGCGCCAGAAGGCACTTGTCGAATGGGAAAAGCTCGACGTGCTGATGCTGCCGACCTCGCCGACGACCTATACCGTCGAGGCGATGCTGGCCGACCCGATCGTCAAGAACAGCCATTTCGGTCGCTACACCAACTTCGCCAATCTCTTCGGCTATGCGGCCATCGCCGTGCCGGGCGGCTTCGGTCCGGATGGTCTCCCCAGCGGCGTGACCTTCTTCGGCCCCTCCTTCTCCGACGATGCGCTGGCACCCTTTGCGGATGCCATGCACCGCGCTTGCGCCTCAGGCATGGGCAAGGACAAGAGCGCAGCCCTGCCGGACGCCTCGAAGGTTGCCGAACCGGACGATGGTCTCGTCACGATCATGGTCGTCGGCGCGCATCTGACAGGCATGCCGCTCAACCACGAACTGACGGGCCCTGGCGGCACGCTGGTGAAGACCTGCCGCACGGCCGGCGATTATCGCCTCTTTGTGCTGCCCAACACCACGCCGCCCAAGCCCGGCCTCATCCGCGAACCGGGTTTTGCCGGCAAGGGACTGGAGGTGGAAGTGTGGAAAGTCACGCCCGCTGCCTTCGGCCGCTTCGTGCAGAACATCCCAGCACCGCTCGGCATCGGCAAGGTCACGTTGGAGGACGGCAGTCAGGTCTCCGGCTTCCTCTGCGAACCCTATGCCATCGAGGGCGCGCAGGAGGTAACCGAACTGGGCGGTTGGCGCGCCTATATCGCGTCGCGTCGCTGATATTCCTCGTCTGCGTGTGCCGGTTTGCCCTGGCCCGTGTCAACTCGGCCGGCAGACCGGCGTCATGCCTTTTCAGTACCGTTGGCGGTGGCCGTCAACCCTTGCACGATATCCCGCATGGGCCGGCCTCGCGGTCGACAGCCTTCTGACCGATTGCTGTGAAATATATTATTCGAATATTTGTTCAATTTTGGAATTGATAATTCCTTAATGTTTTGCCAATCTCTGCATCGGGGGCGGACTTGCGGGGTCCGATCCCGTGGCATGAGGGAGCGGCATGGATCGTGACGAACTGAGGATGCAGCAGGGCCTGGGCACCCCACGGCTTGTCGTCTTCGATGTTGGCGGCGTGCTGGTCCGGCTGGATCACGGCGCGCGCGAGGCTCATCTCCGCCCGGCCTCGGAGGGATCTCTGGATCTGCCGGCGCTTGCCGCCACCAACAGGCAGTTCCGTCTCGGTGAGATCGGGGCCGACACCTATATTGAGCGGATCTCCCGAATCTACGCGGTATCCCGGCGGGCGGTCGAACAGGCGGAAGCCGCCTTTCTGGCCGGTGTATTTCCCGACATGGCGGCCTATGTGCGCAGGCTGAGGCAGCACGTCCGCGTCGTCTGCCTGTCCAATACGCAGATCCTGCACTGGCAAGCCATTCTTGATCACTGGCTCGGTCCCGACGTCTTCGATGCCTGCTATCTCTCGCACGAGATGGGAATGGAAAAGCCTCAGGCAGACATCTACGCCGAACTGGCACGGCGTGAAGGCGTCAGCGGCGCCGATATCGTCTTCATCGATGATACGCCCGAAAACATCGAGGCGGCCAAGGAGGCCGGCTGGACAGACAGCATCCTGCATGTGTCGGAAGCCGCAACGATGCAGGCGATCGACAATAGTCTTCACCGCGCGCAGCCTGCTGCCGCAATGCGTTTCTAAGGCGGAGTTTCAGTACCGTGGCACGGTTGTCATTGCGTGGGATCATGAAGCGGTTCAAGGCGGTGGAAGTTCTCCATGGCATTGATCTCGATGTGAAAGACCGCGAACTGATCGTCTTCGTGGGCCCGTCGGGATGCGGAAAGTCCACCCTGCTGCGGCTGATCGCCGGGCTAGACCCGATCACCGAGGGGGAGTTCCTGCTGAACGACCAGCGGATGAACGATGTGGCGCCGTCGCGACGCGGCATTGCGATGGTCTTCCAGTCCTACGCGCTCTATCCGCACATGAATGTCTACGAGAACATGGCCTTCGGCGCCCGGCTGATGGGGCTCGACAAGGCCGAGGTAGAAGCCAGGATCGCCGAAGCCGCCCGCATGTTGCGGCTGGAGGCGTTGATGGAGCGGCGCCCGCGCGAGCTTTCCGGCGGTCAGCGCCAGCGTGTCGCAATCGGCCGTGCGCTGGTGCGCAAGCCGCAGCTTCTGCTGCTCGACGAGCCGCTCTCCAATCTCGATGCCGCCCTGCGCTCCGACGTGCGGCTGGAGATCGCCCGGCTGCATCGCGAAATCGGCGGCACGACGATCTATGTGACGCATGACCAGGTGGAGGCGATGACGCTGGCCGACCGCATCGTGGTCATGAATGGCGGGCGGATCGAACAGTTCGGATCGCCGCGCGAACTCTATGAGACCCCGGCCAACGTCTTTGTCGCGAACTTCATCGGCTCGCCGCGCATGGCCATGCTGCCGGTGGAGCGGCAGGGAAACGTGCTGACCGCGCCGGGCATCGGCTCCATCGCCCCGGACCGCCTGCCGCAGGGCGACGAGCGGGACATCCTGCTCGGCGTGCGGCCGGATGGCATGACGGTAACACGGGACACCGAGGGCGAGGGTTTCGCCGGCACGGTGGTCTATACCGAATATCTGGGAGACAGTGCCTTCGTCTATGTGCGGCTCGGCGATGCTGCCCCAATCTCCGTGCGTTGCGCGCCGGATGTCGATTTCTCACCCGACACGCCTGTTCGCGTTCAGGTGCTGCCCGGCCGCGCGCATTATTTCAGCCGCAAAACCTCCGAGCGGCTCGCCGTTTGACGTGCATGACATTGAACACCGGAAACGAAAAAGAGAGAGGAACATCATGAAACGCTTGCTACTGGGAGCAGCCCTTGCCGTCGGAACCCTTCTGTCGGCTTCCGCGAGCCTTGCCACCGAACTGACCTTCTGGACCTGGCGGCAGGAGGACAAGGCGGAATATGAAAAGCTGTTTGCCGCCTTCACCAAGGCAAACCCCGATATCACCGTCAAGTTCGAGGCTTTCGAAGCCACGAGCTACAACACGGTGCTCTCCACGGCGCTTGCCGGCGGCAAGGGGCCGGATCTGATGATGACGCGTACCTATGGCGGCATCGAGAGCCTGGCGGGGGCCGGCTATCTGATGCCGCTGGACGACACCAAGATCCCGGCGCTCAAGGGCTTTTCGCAGGCGGCGCTTGCATCGGAAACGATGCGCTCGAACAAGACGCTCTATGCTGTCCCCGCCGCCAGCCAGACCATGCTTGTCATCTACAACAAGGAGATCTTCGACAAGAACGGCATCTCCGAGCCGAAGAGCTGGGACGAGTTCATCGCGGCCTGCAAGAAGCTGAAGGCCGCGGGGATCATGCCCTTTGCCAATGGCACGGCAACCGCCTGGCAGAACGAGACGATCGTCTCGGCGCTGACCTCTTCCGTCATGGGCAAGGCCTTCTATGCCGATCTGATGGCCGGCAAGACGGACTTCAACGATCCGCGCTTCGTGGAGGCCATGACCAGGCTCAAGGAGATCTCCGCCTACTTCCCTGACGGTTTCGTCGGGCTCGATTACGCATCGGCGCAGCAGCTCTTCACCTCCGGTATGGCGGCAATGTTTGCCGGCGGCTCCTTCGAGCTTGCCAATTTTGCCAAGCAGAACCCGGCGATCAAGCTCGGCATCTTCGCAGCCCCGGGCCTGAAGGCGGACGACGACAAGCTGGTCGGCCTGTTCTACGATTCCGGCTTTGCGGCCAATGCCAAGGCAAAGGACCCTGCGGCGGCGCTGAAATTCCTCAGCTATGCCGCCAGCAAGGATTTTGCCCAGCCCTTTGCCAACAACCTGAACAACGTTTCCGCCGTGCCGGGCGTAACCTTCGACAGCCCGCTGCTGGCCAAGGTCGCCGAACTCAACAAGAACTCCATCGCCTACATGACGCTGGTTCATTTCCGTTACGGTGAACCGACCGGCTCGAACCTGATCCAGGCCGGCGTTTCCAAGATGTTCAATGGCCAGATGACGCCGCAGGAGATCGGCAAGTCCATGACGGACGGTCTGGCCACCTGGTACGCGCCCTTCAAGAAGTAAAACGGCAGCGGGCCGCCCCAGCGGCGGCCCCTCGCCACGGCAATGGCGTCTGAGGATCGTGCATGTTGTCCAGCAAGCTGACGGGAAGAAGATTATGGATCGCGGCGCTCGTCGTGCCGCCACTCGCCTTCATGTGCGTGTTTCTGGTCTACCCGATCCTCTCGGCCTTCGCCTATGCCTTCTATGAATGGCACGGTCTGGCGCGCGGGGATTTCGTCTGGTTCGCCAATTTTCACCGCGTTCTGTTCGAATATCCCTTCTCCGAGCGCACCATCAACGCCTTCACCCACAACATCCTCGTCTTCTTCGCGCTGATGATCCTGCAGAACGGCGTCGGCTTTCTTCTGGCCTACTGCCTGTGGCGCGAATTGTGGGGCGCACGCTTTCACCGCATCGCCGTCTTCCTGCCGGTGGTCCTGTCCACCGTGATCGTCGGCCTGTTATGGAAACTGTTCCTGCATCCGCTGTTCGGGGCGGTCAATGTCTCGCTGCGGGCCATCGGACTTGGCGCGCTCGCACAACCCTGGCTCGGACAGGACAGCACGGCGCTGATGGCCATCATCATCGCCAATGCCTGGCACATGGTCGGCTTTCCGACGCTGGTGTTTCTGGCGGGCATGCAGCGCATCCCGTCAGAAATTCTCGATGCCGCGCGCATGGAAACCGAAAGCGAATGGGTCAAGATGACGAAGATCGTCTGGCCGCTGGTGGCGCCCTCTGCCACCGTCGTCTTTACTCTTCTCTTCGTCGGCGCGTTCAACTGGTTCGAAATGCCCTTCGTGATGGGCGGCATCGATGGCTCGCCGCATGGCGCGACCGACGTGCTCGGCCTCTACTTCTACCGCACCGCCTTCGGCAGCATGTCGGCGTCCGCGGAAAATTTCGGGCCGGGCAGCGCGCTGGCGGTGCTGATCTTCCTGTTCATCGCCGTCGTCTCCAGCGTCATCACGTTGAAACTTCGCAAGCGGGAGATCCAGCTATGATCCGGGAAAGCCGCAGCCGGACGCTGCGCACCTTCGGCTGGGACGGGCTGATCCAGATCGTCCTGATCGGCAACAGCATCGTCATGCTGGCGCCCATCGCCATCATGGTGTTTTCCGCCTTCAAGACGAATGCGCAAATCTTCCAGTCGCCCTTCTCGCTGCCGGATTTCACCCATGTCGGCAATCTGGTGCGCGTCTGGACGGAGACGGATTTCGTCCGCTACCTGATGAATTCCCTCATCGTTACCGGCGCCTCGATCGCGCTCATCCTGGTGCTCGGCACCATGGCGGCCTATGCGCTGGCCCGCTACGAGTTTCGCGGGGCAAATGCCATCCTGCTGTTCTTTCTCGCCGGTCTGACGCTACCGCTGAAGCTTGCCGTCATTCCGCTGTTCATCCAGATGCGCGACCTCGGACTGGTCGACAGCCGCTTCTCGCTGATCTTCATCTATGTGGCGACCGGCCTGCCGACGACCGTCTTCATCATGACCGGCTTCATCCGCAGCCTGCCGAACGAACTGGAGGATGCGGCCCGCATGGATGGCGCCAACGAGGCGCGCATCATGTGGTCGATCATGCTGCCTCTGGTGCGTCCGGCCATGGTCATTGCCGCCATCCAGAACGTGGTGCCAATCTGGAACGACTTCTTCTTCCCGCTGATCTTCATCCAGAACAACGATCTGAAGACCCTGCCGCAGGGGCTGACGACCTTCATGGGCGAATTCGGCACGGACTGGGGCGTGCTGTTTTCCGGGCTTACCCTGTCGGCGCTGCCGATCATCCTGCTCTACATCGCGCTGTCACGCCAGTTCATCAACGGCATGACGGCGGGCGCGATCAAGTAGCGGCGGTCCTCAGGACTTCAGCAGCGCCACCGCGGCTTCGCTGGCATGGATCGCCTCATTGGCCTTGGGCAGCGTCCGCACCAGGGCGAGAAAGACGAGATCGGTAATGGCAAGCTGGGCATCGCGCGAGGTGATGGCGGAGGAGCGGACCCTCTCTTCGTCGGCCACGGTGTTGAGGCGGATATGGGCAAGCTCGCTCAATCGATTTTCCTGCAGGCCGGTCAGGGTGATGACGGTTGCGCCACTCTTTCTGGCCATGTCCGCAAGCCGCAGCGTCTCGACATTGCCGCCGGACTGCGATATGGCAAACAGCACATCCTCTTCCGTCAGGGAGGCGGCATTGGCCATCTGCACATGGGTGTCGCTGTCCATCAGCACCATCAGGCCGAGCTTCAAGAGCTTGTAGGAAAAGTCGCGCGCCACCAGCGACGATGCGCCGATGCCGGCCAGATGAATGCGGCGGGCGGCGGCGAGCGCGTTGACGGCAGCCGTGACCACCTCCTCGCTGTTGACCTGCATGGTCTGCTGCATGGCGGATACCTTGCTCGCCACCAGCTTCTGCTGGATCGTCACCAGATTGTCGCCGGCATCGATGGTGCCGTGGATCATGCCGGTCGGCACACGCCATTCCTGCGCCTTTGCCCGCGTCACCGCCAGCTTCAGTTGCTGATAGCCGTCATAGCCGATTTTCTGGGAGAATTTGACGACGCTGGACTGGCTTCGCCCGGTGGCGGCCGCCAGTTCGGCGGAAGACAGCGTCAGCATCCGCTCGGGATCGTCGATGATGAACTGGCCGATCTCTCGCTCGGCCTCCGTCATGGCGTCCAGCTTGGCACGGATGACTTTCAGAACGGACATGCCGGCTCCTTCGCAGCCCGAGATGATGGAATAAGCTATTCGGAACTTCAAAATTATCTGGAATATTATAGCCGGCGTCCTATCATTGGTCACCCCCCGATTCCGGCCGCAAGGCGGCTTTCAGTGGATTTAGCCCATGGATCAGCTTCGCATCATTGGCGGCAACAGGCTGGACGGCGCCGTGCCGATTTCCGGTGCCAAGAATGCCGCATTGCCGCAGATCGCCGCAGCGCTGCTGTCGCCCGAGGCGCTGGAACTCACCAATCTTCCGAGGGTCTCCGATGTCGAGAACATGCTGCGGATCATCGCGCTGTACGGTGCAGAGGTCAGCCGGGATTCGCATCGCACCCGCATCGATGCAAGTGCCGTGACGCCCGGCGAGGTGGACTATGACACCGTGCGGCGGATGCGGGCCTCGATCCTGGTGCTGGCTCCGCTTCTGGGCCGCTTCGGACAGGCGCGCGTATCGCTGCCGGGCGGCTGTGCCATCGGCGCCCGTCCGGTCGACATGCATCTGAAGGCGCTGTCTGCGCTCGGGGCTGATGTCTCGATCGAAGGCGGCTACATCGTGGCCTCTGCCGGGTCGGGGCTGACTGGCGGTCGGATCGTACTGCCGGGGCCTTCCGTCGGCGCTACGGAGACGGCGCTGATGGCTGCCTGCTGCGCGCGCGGCGAGACCGAAATCCTGAATGCCGCCCGCGAGCCGGAGGTCGTGGATCTGATTGCCTGTCTTTCCGCCATGGGTGCGGTGATCGACGGGGCCGGCACCCATCGTCTGCTGATTGCCGGCAACACCTCCTGGCGCGCGGCCAGCCACCACTCCATCCCGGACCGGGTGGAAGCCGGCACCTATGCCGCCGCTGCCGCGATCACCGGTGGACGTCTCGAACTGGTCGGCGCGCGCATGGAGCATCTGGCCTCGGTCTTCCAGGTTCTGGAGGAGATGGGCGTCTCCATCTGGCCCGGCGACCGCGGCGTCGTGGTGAACGGCGCGCAACGGCTGAAGCCCGCAGACATCACCACCGAGCCCTATCCCGGCTTTCCGACCGACCTGCAGGCGCAGTTCATGGCCATGGCTGCGCTCGCCGATGGCGCCAGCCTGATCCGCGAAACGATCTTCGAAAATCGCTTCATGCATGTGCCGGAACTGGGGCGGCTGGGCGCGGACATCACGCTCAACGGGCCGGTGGCGCTGGTGCGTGGCCGGCCTGCGCTGAAGGGAGCCCCCGTGATGGCGACCGATCTCAGAGCCTCCGTCTGCCTGGTGCTGGCAGGGCTCGCCGCCGAGGGGGAAACGGTGATCAACCGCGTCTATCATCTCGATCGCGGCTATGAGCAGCTTGACCGCAAGCTCGCCCAATGTGGCGCCAAGATCGAGCGGATTTCCCGATGACGGCGAAACAGACGACGACCGAGAGACAGCCCCGGCTCCTTCTGGGAATCGATGGCGGCGGCACGGGGTGCCGTGCCCGGATCACGGACGAGGATGGCAATCTGTTGGGACAGGGGCTTTCGGGACCGGCCACCACGCGCCTTGGTGTCGCGGAAGCCTGGGCGTCCCTGATGCGCGCCTGGCGGGGGGCTGCCGAAGAGGCAGGTCTCGATCCTGACCGTGCCCCGCAGGTCAAGGCCGGGATTGGTATTGCGGGCCTCAGCCGGGCGGGATCGCGCGAGCAACTGGAAGCGCTGCCGCATCCCTTTGCCGCGATCCGCTTCACCTCCGATGGCGCAGCCGCCTGTCTCGGCGCGCATTCCGGCCGTGATGGCGCCATCGTCATCGCCGGCACCGGCTCTATCGGGCTTGCCTTTATCGGAGGACAGGAGTTTCGAGCCGGCGGCTACGGTTTTCCGATTTCCGATGAGGGCAGCGGCGCAGACATGGGCCTGAAGGCCATCCAGTTGGCCCTGCGTGCCCTTGACGGCCGCCGTGACCGCACGGCCTTGCTGGCCGAGGTCATGGGCCGGTTCGAGGGAGACGTCTCCCGCGTCATCGCTTGGATGGACAAGGCGACCGCCACCGATTACGCGACCTTTGCGCCACTGGTGCTGCGCCATGCCGATCAGGGCGATCCGGCGGCGCGGCAGATCGTCCAGTCCGGCGCGGAACAGATCGACGGACTGGTTCGCCGGATGGTGGAGTATGGGGCGCCGCTTGTCACTCTTCTCGGCGGTCTTGCCGGTCCGCTGGAGCCCTGGCTTTCGCCGGACGTGCGCCGCCGCCTGAAACCTGCGGATGGCGATGCGGTGGCCGGCGCGATTATTCTTGCCCGCATGTCCTGATCGCACCGGCATCCCGCCGCTTGATGCCGGATGAACGGAATAAAGTATTCCTTATTCTGTTGACACTCGGAATATTCAATCTTACAAAATTCAAAACGAACAGTGAGATCCCATGTCTTCCCAGCACCTTCTCGCAGAGCTTCAGCAGCTGGTTTCGGAAGCGCGCAATCCGAATTCCCGGAACATAGACCTTCTGCCGACCGAGGAGATCCTGCGCGTGATGAACCGCGAGGATGCGGGCGTGCCGGATGCGGTCGCCCGGGTCATTCCGGACATCGCCCGGGCGGTGGACGCGATCGTCCGCGCCTTCCGCGAGGGGGGGCGATTGATCTATATCGGCGCCGGCACCAGCGCGCGTCTCGGCGTTCTCGATGCCTCTGAGTGCCCTCCGACCTTTTCCGTGCCGGATGGCATGGTGGTGGGACTGATCGCCGGCGGTCCGACCGCGATCCTGCGCGCCGTGGAAGGGGCGGAGGATGATGTCGAGGGCGGACGCCGTGATCTCGAAGCTGTTGCCCTGACTACCCGTGATGTGGTGGTCGGGATCGCCGTCAGCGGCCGCACCCCCTATGTGGTTGGTGCGCTTGATTATGCGAAATTCCTCGGCGCGGTCACCGTCTCGTTGACCTGCAATCCTTCCTCGACGCTCGCGGACATGGCCGATATCGCCATCTCGCCTGTGGTCGGTCCGGAGGTGGTGACGGGTTCAACGCGCTTGAAATCGGGTACCGCGCAGAAGCTCGTGCTCAACATGCTGACGACGGCGAGCATGATCCGCATCGGCAAGACCTACGAGAACCTGATGGTCGATCTGTCGATCAGCAACAAGAAGCTGCATGCGCGCGGCATCCGCATCATTTCGGAGGCCACCGGCTGCCCGGTGGAGGATGCTGAGCGCTATCTGGCGGAGAGCGGCAACAATGTGAAGCTGGCGATCCTCATGGCGCTCACCGGGCTTTCCGTGGAGGATGCCGGGATTGCGCTTACAAAAAGCGAGGGCTTTCTTCGCAAGGCGCTTGAAGAAGCGCAGCAATCGGTTTGAAACTGCAAGCCATCCGGCGCCCGGCCTTCAGAAGCCGAGGCCGGAAAACCAGAGGGAGAATGAGCATGAAACCTGGAATGACCCGCAGGCTTCTCGCCTGCGCTGCCGTGGTGGCCGGACTGGTCGGCGCCTCGGTCGCGCCGGCTGCGGCTGCAACACTGAAAATGGCCTGGGCCCAGGATGCCACGGGCCTCGACCCGCACAAGCAGACGGCCTTTTCCTCGATCCGCCTCCTCGAACTGGTCTATGAGCCGCTGGTGCGCCTGAATGGCGACCTGAAGGTGGTGCCGGCGCTGGCAACCGAATGGACCTTCGCACCCGATGCCAGGACGCTCACCTTCAAGCTGGATCCGAAGGCGAAGTTCCACAACGGCCAGCCCGTCACCGCGGCCGACGTCAAAGCCTCCTTCACCCGTATTCTCGATCAGGCGACCGGGGCAGTCGCGCGCGCCAATTATGCCTCCATCGCCAGCATCGACACCCCGGACGACCACACTGTCGTCTTCAATCTCTCCCAACCGGACGTGCCGCTTCTGACGGCGATGGGCAGCGTCAACGCCGCCATCTTGCCGGCCTCTGAAATCGCTGCCGGCAAGATCGGTACGGCGGCCGTCGGCTCGGGCCCGTTCAAGCTTGAAAGCTGGGAGCCGAACGCGCGCGAAGTGCTGAAGGCCAATGCAGACTGGGCCGGCGGCAAGGTCGGCGTCGATGGCATCGACATCAAGGTGCTGCCGGATGAGAACGCCATCCTTGCGGCCCTGCGCGCCAAGCAGGTGGATTTTGCCCTGCTGAACGATCCGCTGGTTGCCACGCTGGTGCCCAAGGTTGCCGGTCTGACGCTGAACCGCAAGCCCGTGCTCTCCTATCACGTTCTGCAGCTCAACCCGTCGCGCAAGCCGATGACGGAGCTTGCCGTGCGGCAGGCGATTTCCTGCGCCATCGACCGCAAGGATGTGCTCGACACAGCACTTCTCGGCGAGGGCGAGATCACCGGCCCGCTGACGATGCCGCAGTACCGCTCCCACCCGAAGACGCTGTTCTGCTACAGCCGCGATCTTGCCAAGGCCAGGAAGCTGATGGCCGATGCCGGGTATGCCAATGGCTTTTCCGCGACCGTGATTGCCGCGACCGGCGAGCCGCCAACGGCCGCCGCCGAGGCGCAGGTCATCCAGTCGCAGCTGAAGGAGATCGGCATCAAGCTCGACATCAAGCTGATGGAACTGAATGTCTATGTCGACACCTGGCTGAAGGGCGATTTCGACATGGCGGTGGCACTGAACGGCGGTCGTGCCGATCCTTATTCCATGTACAACCGCTACTGGACCAAGGCCGGCAATCTGCAGAAGGTCGCCAACTATATCGACGATACTCTGGACGACCTGATGCAGAAGGGCCGCGTCGAGACTGATCCCGCCAAGCGCAAGGACATCTTCTCGGCCTTCGACAAGCATCTGGCCGAGGTTTCCCCGTGGATCTGGCTCTACACGGGCTATGCCTACACCGCGCAGCAGCAGAACGTTCAGGGCTTCCTGCCGACGCCCGATGGTTCGCTGTTCGGCCTGTCTGCCGTATCGCTGAAGTGATGCAGAGGGCGAGGCGGAGACCGACATGACATACCTCTTGCGGCGTCTCATCACCTTTCCACTCGTGATGCTCGGCGTTTCCGTTCTGGTGTTCGTGGCGATCCGCCTCGTTCCCGGTGATTCAATCACCGCCATGCTGGGCACCGAAGCCGGCCTGCTGACGCCCCAGCAGAAACAGGCGCTTGCCGCTTATTTCGGGCTCGACCAGAGCTGGCTGGTGCAGTACGGCCGCTGGCTTCTCGGCGTGCTGTCTGCCGATCTCGGCCTGTCGGTCACCTATGGCAAGCCGGTGCTCGATGTCATCCTGCAGCGGTTTCCGCTGACGCTGGAACTGGCATGTCTCTCGATGGTCATTGCCATTGGCATCGGCCTGCCGCTCGGCGTGTTTGCCGCAACGCGCCGCGAACGCGGTTCGGATCTCGCCGTGCGCATCTTTGCGATGATCGGCCAGTCGACCCCGAGTTTCGTGATCGGGTTGATGATCATCTACGTCCTGTCCGCCGGCTTCGGCATACTGCCGGCCATGGGCCAGTTCATCCCCTTTTCCGAGGATCCGCTTGGCAATATCGGCCAGCTGATCCTGCCGGCGCTGACGCTTGGCCTTTCCTTCACGGCCTCCGTCACCCGCATTTCCCGCTCTGCCATGCTGGACGTGCTGAGCGACGACTATGTGCGCACCGCCCGCAGCAAGGGGGCAACCAGACGCCGGGTGATCTGGCGCCATGCTTTGCCCAACGCGCTGATCCCGGTGGTAACCCTGAGCGGCGTGGAATTCGGCTATCTGCTGGGCGGGGCCGTGCTTGTGGAGCAGATTTTTGCACTGCCGGGGCTGGGGCGTATGGTGCTCGATGCCATTCTGCAGCGCGATTATGCGCTGGTGCAGGGCAGCGTGCTGTTCGTGGCGCTGAATTTCATGATCGTCAACCTGCTGGTCGATCTTGCCTATGTCATGCTGGATCCGCGCATCCGCCTGGGAGGACGCTCGTGAGCCGCTTTCTGACCCGCCTGCTCGGCCATTCGAGCGGCCGCATCGGCGGCGTGATCGTGCTTGCCTATATCCTGATCGCGCTTGCCGCGCAGGCGGGCCTGACGCCCTATGATCCGCTCCAGCAGTTCCGTATCGACCGCCTCCAGGGGCCGAGCATGGCGCACTGGATGGGGACCGACATGTTCGGCCGCGACGTGCTGAGCCGGTTGATGATCGGCATCGGCCAGTCCTTCCTGGTTGCCTTCTCCTCCGTTGGTATCGCGGCTCTGATCGGCACCCTGCTCGGACTGACGGCGGCCTGGTTCGGCCATCTCTGGGACGGTCTTGTGATGCGGTTGATGGATGTGCTGCTCGCCTTCCCTGCAATCCTTCTCGCCTTGCTCTTCATCGCCGTTGTGGGGCCGGGCACCTTCACGAGCATTCTCGCCATCGCCTTTGTCTATACGCCGATCTTCACGCGCGTGGTGCGCGGACCGGCGCTTTCTCTCAAGGCGCGCGATTTCGTGGATGCGGCCCGCACCTTCGGCAGTTCCACATCCTATATCCTGACCCGCCATCTGATGCTGAACCTCGTGGCACCGCTCACCGTCCAGGTGACCCTGGCCCTCGCCTGGTCGCTGCTGACCGAATCCGGCCTCTCCTTCCTTGGTCTCGGCACGCAACCGCCGGGGTCCTCGCTCGGCCTCATGCTGTCCGACAGCGTCAACCTCATGGAAATGGCGCCCTGGCTTCTCGTTTTTCCCGGTCTTGCCATTATGCTGGGCATTCTCGGTTTCAACCTTCTCGGGGATGCACTGCGCGACATTCTCGACCCGCGCAGCCGGAGGGCCGTGGCATGAGCCGGCTTTTATCCGTTCGCGGCCTCACGGTCGGCTTCGGTCGCGGCGATACCGCCAAGACGGTCGTCCATGGCATCGATTTCGATCTCAGCCCCGGCGAGACGCTCGCCATTGTCGGCGAAAGCGGCTCCGGCAAATCGGTGACAGCTTTGTCGATCAACCGCCTGATCGATGACGGTGGCGGCCGCATTCTTGGTGGCCGCATGGACTTCACGACGGCGCGCGGCGAGGTCGTCGATCTCGCCTCTGCCACGGATCGTCGGATGGAAAAGATCCGCGGATCCGAGATCGGCATGATCTTTCAGGAGCCGATGACTTCGCTCAATCCGGTGATGACGATCGGACGACAGATCGAGGAAACGTTTCGCCTGCAGCAGGGGCTCGGTCACGCTGCTGCGCGTCTGGAAGCGCTCAACGCCCTGGAGCGGGTGCGCATTGCCGATGCCGAACGCCGGCTTGGCTATTACCCGCACCAGCTATCGGGCGGCATGCTCCAGCGCGTGATGATCGCCATGGCGCTGGCAGCCAATCCGCGGCTTCTGATCGCGGACGAACCGACGACGGCGCTGGATGTCAGCGTTCAGGCGCAGATCATGGCACTGCTTGCCGAACTGCGGCGCGAAACCGGCACGGGAATGATCTTCATTACCCACGACATGGGGCTGGTCGCCGGCATTGCCGACCGTGTCATGGTGATGAATGGCGGACGCGTCGTCGAGCAGGGCACGCTGGACGACATCTTCGATCGTCCCCAGCATCCCTATACCCGCCATCTGTTGCAGGCCGTGCCGCATTTCTCGCACGGGCGGCATGTGCGCCGGGATGTGTCCCCCGGGGGGCGGGCGCTTGTGCGCCCCGCGCTCAAAGTCGAGGGGCTGACGGTCCGTTTCCCGGCAACCACGGGCCTGCTTCGCCGTCAGGCCGGTGCGGTCCATGCCGTCGAGGCCGTCGGCTTCGAGGTCATGCCGGGGGAAACGCTTGCCATTGTCGGCGAAAGCGGATCGGGCAAATCGACCACCGCCCGCGCCCTTCTGGGGCTGGTCAAGGCCAGTCGCGGCAGCTTTTCGGTTCATGCCGGCGACGAAATCCCACGCCGCAAGCCCATCCAGATGGTGTTTCAGAATCCCTATGCGTCACTCAACCCGCGCCTTGACGTCGAAAGCCTGCTGGCGGAGCCGGTGCTGGCGGGCGGTGTGCGTCCGGATGGTAACACCCGCAAGCGGATGATGTCACTGCTTGAGCGCGTCGGTCTGCCCTCCGACAGCCTGAGGCGCTATCCGCATGAATTTTCCGGTGGCCAGCGGCAGCGTCTCTGCATCGCGCGTGCCCTGATGGTCGATCCTTCGGTTCTGGTGCTGGACGAGGCCGTTTCCGCCCTCGATGTCTCCGTTCAGGCCCGCGTGCTGGACCTGCTGATCGATCTCCAGAACGATCTTAAGCTTGCCTATCTCTTCGTTTCGCATGACATGGCCGTGGTGGAGCGCATCGCCCATCGGATCGCTGTGCTGTATGCGGGACAAATCGTCGAGATCGGACGGGCGAATGCCGTTCTCTCCAATCCGCGCCATGACTACACGCGTCGCCTGATCGCCGCTGTGCCCACCACGGATCGTCGCCGCGATGTGTTCCGGCTTCAGATGGAGGCGGTGCCGAGCCTGCTGCGGCCCAGAGGCTATGAGCCGCCGGAGGCGGTCTGGGCGGTTTGCGGTGAAGATCACCAGGTTCTGGTCGAACAGCGGGCGATGATCGGAGAGGCGCGATGATGACGGCAAGCGGTGACGTGACGGCCTTCGACACCGCGTTCGCGCTGTTGCAGCAGTCGGTCGACAGTGGTCGCATTCCCGGCGGCGTTCTCGGAGTGATCGATCGCGTTGGCAATCGTCAGGTCCGTGTTACGGGTTTTGCGCAGAAGGTTGGCGTTGAACGGGTGATGACACGGGAAACCTGGTTCGATCTTGCTTCGCTCACCAAGGTCATCTTCACCACGCCCCGCATCCTCGGGCTTGCCGCACGGGGCGATCTTGATCTCGACGCGCCGATCGTCTCCGTCATTCCGGATTTTCGCCAGTATGCGCCGCAATGCTGGGAAAGGCAGGTGACCTTTCGCCAGTGCCTCGGGCACCAGACGCCCTTCCCCGCCGTGGAGCCGATCTACACCTATGGCGACGATCCGGAACGGTTGCGTGCCTTCGTGCTGCAGCGGGAGTGGCGCTCCGGGCCTGCCGTCTATTCCGACATCAACTATATTCTTCTTGGGATCGCGCTGGAGCGCATCGAGGGCCGGAAGATTCGGGCGATGGATGCCGGTTCTGGCTTTGCCTTTGCCGGGCCGCCGGACAAGACGGCAGCCACCGAGTTCTGTCAGTGGCGCGGGCGCGTTCTCTGCGGCGAGGTGCATGACGAAAACTGCTTTGCCCTGCAGGGGTCCGGTCACGCCGGCCTGTTCGGAACTGTGGATGCGGTTCTCGACTTTGCCCACGACCTCCTGCGTGGCGATGCGGCCGGCGATCCTGTCGTGGCCTGGATGCGGGCCCCCGTGTCGGAACGACGAACCCATGGCTGGGAGCGGCCCTATGACGGCTGGTCCGGCGGTCACCATTGCAATGCGACGGTAATCGGGCATACGGGCTTTACGGGTACCGGGCTCTGGATCGATTTCGAGCGCGGTCAGGTCTGGACGCTGCTGACCAATCGCGTTCACCCCAGCCGCCATGTCGACAGCGGAATTTTTGCGTTGCGCAGCGCGGTCGGTGACGCGATGAACCGGATATGAGGGAGTAGGACAATGGAACCGATCTGGGCCGTGGGTTTGATGACGGGGACCGTTCTCGACGGCAATATTGATGTCGCGCTGCTGAAGACGGATGGTGAAACGATCGAACAGTTTGGTCGCTACACGCTGGCCCCCTACCCGCAGTCGATCCGTGACCTGCTTGAACAGACGCTCGCTGAAGCCCGGGTCTGGAATTTCGAAGGGCCGGAGCCCGCCATCTTTGCGCAGGCCGAGGCAGCGTTGACACGCGCGCAGGCCGAAGCCGTGCGGACACTGGTGGTCGATGCGGAACTGTCCCCCGGCGAAATCGGCATTGTCGGTTTCCATGGGCAGACCGTGCTGCACCGGGCGCCGCAGCCGGGGCGGATTGGCGCAACGCGCCAGCTCGGCGACGGCCAGTTGATGGCCGATATCCTGGGCGTCAGGGTTGCCTATGATTTTCGCAGCACCGATGTGCGCGCCGGTGGTCAGGGTGCGCCGCTTGCCGCAGTCTACCACGCGGCGCTGCTGAAGGGTGCTGGTCAGAACGAAACCTCCGCAGTGCTCAATCTGGGCGGCGTTGCCAACATCACCTGGAGCGATGGCGGCGATGGTCTGGTGGCCTTCGATACCGGGCCGGCCAATGCCCCGATCAATGACTGGGTCAAGTCGCATGGGCTGGGCGACATGGACCTCGATGGCAGGCTGGCCGCCGCCGGCACCGTGAATGAGGAACGGCTGTCGCAGCTTCTCGAACATCCCTATCTTTCGGCCCGTTTTCCGAAATCGCTGGATCGCTTCGATTTTGGAGCAGCCATGGCCGACGGCCTTTCGCTGGAGGATGGCGCTGCAACGCTGACGGCGTTCACCGCATCGGCTGTCGGCAGGGCGCTTGATCTTCTGCCGACGCGGCCTCGTCGCGTCTTCGTCAGCGGCGGCGGACGCCATAACCCGACCCTGATGCAGATGCTGCACACGCGGGGGCGCGTCGAGGTCCGTCCGGCCGAAGATCTCGGCTGGCGCGGCGATGCGGTGGAAGCGGAATGTTTTGCTTTCCTGGCGGTGCGCGTGCTGCGCGGGCTGCCGATCAGTTTCCCGACAACGACCGGCGCCCCTCGGCCGATGATCGGTGGCCGCCTGTCAGCCTGATGGCGTCAGCCTTTTCTGCAGGAACTTTCGGCTTCGCCCGACCGGAAAGTCGGGCAATTCGCCGAAGACGGCGTAGCCTTGTCGCGTATAGGCCTTTTCGGCGATCGGGTTGAACGTGTCGATCCAGGCGGAATGACAGCCGCGGGCTCGCGCCTCGTCTTCGGCCGCTGTCAGCATCTGACCGGCCATGCGCTGTCCCCTGAGGCTCTCATGCACCCATAGCCACTGCACATAGAGCCAGCCCCAGCCGGTATAGCCGCTGATGCCTGCGAGTAATGCGCCTGTTTCATCGCGTACGGTGACCGCAAGCACGCGGCGCCCCGAGGGGCCGACATCGGCATCGTTGTATGCGGTGAGGTTCTGCCCGATCAGCGCCACCTCCTCTGCCGCCGGGGTATCGGTGGTAGTGAGCCTGATCTGCATGCCTGTCATCCTGAACCTGTGTTTATGCCGGAACGGATCGGATAACGATCCGGCGAAGGCGCGGGCGTTGCTGCCCGGCAATGTGCCGCGTCTCAGGACAGCATTTCCCTTTGCCCATGGCAAGTATCGATGAGGAGCCAATGCCCGCGACGCTGGCGGGGCGTCGCGGGCATCTGGACCACGATCAGAACTTCAGGCTGAACTTGCCGCCGAAGGTCTGGGACGTCGTGGTCGAGCCGAATGCGCCATCATAATAGAGACGCAGCGTGGAGTTCTCGGTCGCGAAGATATCGACGCCGGCCGAGGCCCGCCACAGCGTGCGGTCCGTGGTGGAACGCGCCGTGAAGGGGCTGATCCCGCCGGTATTGGCCGAGAAGACACCCTGAATCGACTGCTCGTCGCTCGAGTAGAGGCTGACGCCACCGCTGACATAGGGGCGGATCAGGACATTATCTTCCATCTCGAACTGCGCACCGGCCTCCAGCGAGGGCGTGACGCTGAACACCGTCTGGTCGTTGGACTGCAGGCTGAGAGCCGACACGCCACCCGATTCCGTCACGGCATTCTGATGCGTATAGATCATGTCCAGCTCGACCTGCGGACGCAGGTAAGAGACGTGGTTCTGGAAGGTATAGGCTGCACGCAAACGTGCATTCAGCGTCGCGACTTCGGGGCTTCCGGTCAGCGTGTCCGAAAGGGAGCCGAAGTTCACGTTGCGGGTCGTGTCATACCAGCCATATGTGCTCGAGATGGAGGCTGCGAAGAGAGCCGCACCGGGCGTATACTTCACGACCGCACCGGCATAGCCGCTGGTGCCGTCGCTGCTGCCATAGGCGCTGGTTGCGGTTTCAGTGGAGAGACCGAAGCCGAAGCCGATACGCCAGTCATCCGCAACGGCGAACTGGGCGCCGCTGGACAACGTCCAGCTCTTGTTGTCGAAGCCTACGCTATCGGCGGTTTCGTCCCGGGAGACGAGACGGCGTTCGACCTTCATCCAGCCGCATTCACCTTCCGCTCCGAAGAACACGGCGCCATCAGCGACGCGGCAGCTCATCAGGTTGTTGGTAAAGCCAACATTGGCAACCTTGGCGGCATCGCTCTGCGCCAGGAAGACTTCCGGCGAAAGCTGCTGCATGGCCTCGTTGAACGCATCGAGACTGCTGAGGCTCGCAAGACTTGAGAGGATCGGTTCAAGTCCGCTGGTGGTGGCAAACGAGCGGTTCAGATAGTCGCCGATCGCCGACGAATTGACCACGCTGCCCGAGGGCGAGAAGTTGAAGCCATCGATCGTCACCGTCGCATTGGTGCCGTCGCTCGAGATGGAGCCGTTGATGACCGGGTTGCTGAGTGCCATGGTCTCCGTGCCGATGCCCGTGCCGGACGTCAGGAAGGTATAGGTCCCCGTACGGCCGAACGAGATGAAGTTCAGGCCAAGCGTGCCGTTGAGCGTGGCATTGCCGGCGACCTCGAGTTTGTCCACGGCGTTGTTGCTGGCGTCGATATCGATCAGCAGCGTGCCGTTCGCGGTGTTGTTGAGCGAGCCGATGAGGTTCGTGGTCTCGATCGTGCCCGCGCCGCCCGGCGAGAGGGTTCCCTCGTTGGTCAGCAGGTTGCCGGCGCCGAGATCGATGCGGGAGCCGGTTTCGAACAGAGCGTCGAAACGGTTGAGGAAGCTGTTGCTGCCGAGATCCGTCAGGTCGACATTGCCGCGAACGGTTCCGTAGTTGTCGATCGCCGTATTCGTGTTCGTGGCGGCAATCGCAAGACCATCGATTCCCTGGCTGTTCTGCAGGGTGCCGCGGTTGACGAGGCTGCTGCTCGAGCCGTTGACGAAGGCAACGGCTGCGCCATCGGTCCCGCCGCTCACCGTACCGCCGTTGACGTTTGCCGAAAGCTGGCCCCAGCCCTGCAGATAGAGGCCGTTGCCCTTGGCCGTCAGGTCACCGGAACTGGTGACATTGACGTTAGCGTTACTGGATGCCGCGAAGATCGCGTCGGCGTCGCGGGCGGTGATGTCACCGGTATTATTGACCGTGACGGCCGCGTTGTCGCTCATGTTCGTGGCGTTGATGCCGTAGCGATTGCCCTTGATTACGCCGACATTCGTGACGGTGACTGCGGCGCGCGCGGAAGATGCGATGATGCCATCCGCCGCGGTAGTGTCGCCCTCCTGGCGAACTGTTACGGCCTCGGTGTCGCTCAGGTTGGCGGCATTGATGCCGGTGACCCCGGCAACGATGTTTCCGGTATGGGTCACATTCACAGCAGCCTGCGCCGAAGACGCCAGAATGCCGGTGCCATTATAGGCGGTGATCACACCTTGCTGGTCGACGGTGACCGCGTTGTTGTTGCTCGTGTTCGAGGCGTTGATGCCGTCACGGTCGGCTGTGATGTCGGCATTGCCGGTGACCGTTACGGCACCGGTCGCCGATGACGCAAGTATGCCCGTCTGGTGATAGGCCGTGACTGCGCCGGTCTGCGACACGAAGACGGAACCGTTGCCGGCATTGCTTGCATTTATGCCGTAGAGTTCGGCGGTGATATTACCATTGCCCGTGACGGTGACGGAACCGGTCGCCGATGACGCAAGTATGCCCGTCTGGTGATTGGCCGTGACTGCGCCGGTCTGCGACACGGAGACGGAACCGTTGCCGGCATTGCTTGCAGTTATGCCGTAGAGTTCAGCTTCGATATTACCATTGCCTGTGACGGTGACGGAACCGGTCGCCGATGACGCAAGTATGCCCGTCTGGTGATTGGCCGTGACTGCGCCGGTCTGCGACACGGAGACCGCACCGTTGCCGGTATTGCTTGCATTTATGCCGTAGAGTTCGGCGGTGATTGCTCCGGACGACGTGACGTTCACGGCGCCGTCGACCGAGGAAATCAGGATGCCGCTTCCGCTATAGGAGGTGATCGTTCCATTGCTGTGGGCGATGCTGACCGACTGGTAGCCGACATTGCTGACATCGATGGCATTGCCCTTCGTCAGAACATTGCCGTTTTGCGTCACATCGACCTTGCCGCTGGCGCTGTAAGCAATGATGCCGGCGCCATCATAGGCCTCCACGCCGCCCGTTGCGTTGACGGTGACGTCGCCACCGCTGGCGCTACGGGCCAGAATGGCATCCGTCTTTGCCGTTACGGCACCATTTGCGATGACACTGACCTGCCCGTTGGCCGAGTAGGCATCGATACCGGCACCTGCCTCGGAATAGACCGTGCCCGTCTGAGAAACGGAGGTATCCCACCCGTTGGAATGGGCATAGACGCCATAGGTCTCGCCGGACAGGTTCCCGGTGGATGTGATGCTGATGTTATCGTTAGGCGCATTGGCCCGGATGGCAACGCCGTTATCTGATGTCACATTTCCGGTCTGCGTGATCTGGATCGCGCCGTTGGTGGCTTCGACGTTGATGCCATCGGCACTCGCCTGGATGGCGCCGGTGTTGGAGACGGTGACATTGCCGTTGGTGGCGGTGGCGACAATCCCTGTGCCGCTGACGGAGTGGATGCCGCCCGACGTTGTAATGCCGATTGTGCCATAACCTGCGCTGTTGGCGCGGACCGCATCTTCATTGGCGGTGATCAGGCCGTTGGCCGTGAGCGTGACCGAACCGCTCTCGGCATTGGCAATGATGCCGGCCCCGTCGGTTGCCACGATCGTACCCGTCTGGTTGACACCAACGTTACCGTTCTTCGAATGCGCATAAATGCCATCGGTCTTGGCCTGCAGAGCACCGTTGGACGCGATGCTGACCGCCCCGTTCAGAGCGTCGGCGCTGATGGCCCGTGCTGCGCTGGAGGTCACGTTGGCGGTCTGGCTGATCTGCACATCGCCGTTGATCGCCTCGACATCAATGCCGCTCTGCTTGGAGGCAATGACACTGCTGCTGGTGATGTTGACGCCATAACTCCCTGACGTGACGAGAATGCCGGAATTGTTGGTGGATGTCAGGTTGTTGCTGGTGTTGATGGTGACCTGACCGTTACCCGAATTGTTGACACGGATCGCATCCTCGCCGGCCGTGATGATGCCGGTGTTGGTGACCGAAACGCCAGCGTTCGCTGCAGACGCGTCAATGCCGGCGGTCGCTGCCTGAATGGTTCCGCTGTTGGAGATCGTGATGTTGCCATTCGCACTGGCTGCGAAAATGCCGGCGCCGGTGCTGGACGTCAGGCCACCGGATGCCGTGATCTCGACTGTACCGTAGCCTCCGCTGTTGGCGCGGATAGCGTGTCCGCTCGCCGTAATCAGGCCGTCGGTCGTGAGCGTGACCGAGCCGTTCTGCGCAGCGGCATCGATGCCGGAGCCTGCCG
Source organism: Rhizobium sp. RU35A (assembly GCF_900156005.1). NCBI lineage: Bacteria > Pseudomonadati > Pseudomonadota > Alphaproteobacteria > Hyphomicrobiales > Rhizobiaceae > Rhizobium > Rhizobium sp. RU35A. Next base: position 301,326 of record NZ_FTMR01000003.1, read on the forward strand.
TTGATGTCACGGCACCAGTCTGTGTGATTTCTATATCGCCATTGGCCGCACGTGCCTGGATGCCGTTGGCCTGGGCCTGGATAATCCCGGAATTGCTCACCGTGACATTGCCATTCGAGGAGGTGGCGAGAATGGCAATATCGCCCGTCGACTCGATATCCCCAGTCCGGTCGATGTTTGTGGAACCGTAACCCAAGCTCGAAGCGGAGATACCCGTGCCGCTGGCGCTGATCGTGCCGCTGCCGGTCACCGACGCATCGCTGGTCAGCGAGGTGATGTTGATTCCGATCCCATCGGAGGAGATGTCACCGGTCTGTTGGACGGAAGCCGTTCCATTATTGGCGTAGGCGACGACGCCATCGCCTTCTGCCGAAATCGCACCTGTACCTGTCACGGCGACATTATCGGTGGTGGAATGTGCGAAGATACCGCGCCCATCCGTCATGATCGTGCCGATCTGGTTGACCGTGACGTCACCACCAGAGGCGGTTGCGGTGATGCCATCGTCCAGGGACCTGATGGTGCCGTTATTGGTGATGCTGATGCCACCGTTCAGGCCGACAGCCTCGATGCCGTAGCCGTTGTACGCCTTGATCTCGCCGTTATGCCTTATGTCGACAACGGTTGTGCCGACCGTCTCCGCCGACTGGGCATGAATACCGGTTCCATCCGCCTCGATGTCACCGGTCACCGAAATGGATACCGGCCCGCGGGCCTCGGCCCAGAAGCCGTCGCCATCGTGCGAGGTGAGGTTACCGGTATGCGAGGCAATGATCGGCCCGTCCTGGCCGTGAGCTTCCAGAGAGATTGCCGTCTGATCCGATTCGATGCTGCCGGATGTCTGGCTGACGATCGAACCGTTGCCAAAGCCGTAGATACCGTAGCCGGAATCTGCCGTGATGTTGCCGGTGCTTCCGATATCGAGCAGGCCCGATCCGTTCGACGTCAGGCGAATGCCATCACCGGCAGCCGTGATGGCTGCACCATTAACGACCTTGATCATGCCTGAAAGGCTGGGATCGATGCCCGTATCTGCCACTATACCCGAGCCCGTATCGGAGACCAGGCTGCCGGTCGTGTTGATCACGACATTGCCCGTCGACTGGCCATGCAGGTTCAGGGCGTCGAGGCTGGCGTGGATTGCACCATTCGTGGTGACCGAGATATCGCCAGCGGTATCGCCATAAATGCCATAGGCGTTTGCCGAATTGAGGCCGCCCGTCGCGTTGACCGTGATGTCATGTCCGCCGAGGCTGCGGGCCTCGATGGCATCCGCGCCTGCCCCGGATGCGTTCAACGTCTGGTCCGTGTTGAGGATGACGGTGATCGCCCCGTTGCTGGAGACGAAATTGACGGCATCAGTGCCGGCTGGCGCGGTTACGTTGCTGGTCAGCGATGAGATCGTCAGCATCGTGACCGGATCGGTTGCCGCAATGCCGCCGGATACCGCGCCGCTGCAGAGCATCGTGGAACCGGAAATGTTGCAGGCAGCCTCGGCCGGGGCGCTGTAGGAGACCCACAGCAGGCCGATGGCCGTGCCTGCCATCAGATGGCCAAGCGAGCGTCTGGTGGTGCTCAGTGCCTTGCGAGCCTGAGATCTTTCGGTTCTCGTTGCGGCCTTCTTGCCGTTCTTGTGCGGGTTCATCATGTACCCCTCTCCCTCAAATTCACTTGGTCAGTCAGTTCTCAAATTCGGTGTTGTCACCCGAGGCGGATCTGCCGTTTGCAGATGTCAATCGGATCCCGGGCTCAAAGATGCTGTGTTCGGTGATGGTGTCGCTGTTGCCTGCGGAGGGCCTTGAGTTGCAAGCCAGGCAGCCTGCCGGTCGTCGATCATCAGGTGTCGCGGGTCGCCGCTGGAATGCGAGGGAACCGAAAGAGCCGGTCCCAGCAGCACCGCAAAGAAGGCGATTGCCGCTGCAATCCGGCGTAGCGGTGCGGATTCGCGCACCGCTGCAGACGAAGGACCTGATCGAGCGACCGTGCGCAGGCTCACCGCGCGAGCGCCGGCTGCCGCGGGAAACATCGCCGCCGGCATTGCATGTCTGATCGCCAGAGCCAGATCCGCAAAACCGTTGCGAAAGCCGATGAAGCTGTGCAGGCCGTAGGCGTAGAGGATCACATTGATCGCCGGCACGATGGTGCCCACGTATTTTTCGGAGACGACGCCCTGGATCACATAGAACGCCATCAGCAGAAGCATCATGCCGTTGAACAGGAAGCTGTAGGGCGGAATGAACGTCCGGTCCGCGACCTTGGGGGTTCGCGTAAAGCTTCCCTTGCGGCCTGTCATCATCTGGCGCAGTGAGGCCAGAATTCCGGCAAAGCTCACAGGCAGCAGCATCAGATTCAGCGCGCAGACGCGGAACAGGTCGGAAAGCCTGTAGCCGAGCCTGTGAAGGTCGCTGGCGTAAAGACAGAAATACGGAGCGATTGCCAGCGGCGTCCACATCAGCAACGTGCGGCTGTCGGAAGGTGACCAGACCATCAGCACGAAGACGGCGATATTGCCGAGCAGGGGAGACAGCAGGTAGTTCGTGCGCACGACGAGTTCCGGCAGCCGCCTCAGACGCCCACGCGTCTTCAGATAATGCTTGAGCAGGGTGGGGAAAATGATCAGTCCCCCATTGCTCCAGCGTTTGCGCTGGATGGCAAGCGCGCCAAAATCGGCCGGGGTGGCGCTGTAGGCGAGCGGCGTCAGATGGTTATGCACCTGCCAGCCGGCCCCGAGCAGATCGATGGTTGAGCCGGTATCCTCGATGACGGTCCTGTCCTGGATAAAGACCCGGACGGTCTGCGCCCCCTCCGTCTGGTCACAGGCAATATCCTGCAATGCCTTGTAGCGGATGAGGGCGTTTGCGCCGACCCAGTAGGAGGCGTTGAAAAAGGTGCTCCCCTGATGCGCGAGATACTGGATATCCGTTGTCGCACCCGCCACGCGCTCCACGACGGACGTGCTGTCAGGAAAGGTGAGATAGGGGGTCTGGGCAACGGCCGCTTGCGGGTTTTCCTGCAGGGCATGCGTAAGGCGAAGCATGTAATCGTGCAGAATCACGCTGTCGGCATCGAGCGTCAGCACAAGATCCGGACGTGCAACCGCAAGGTCGGCCCAGCCGTCGCCGCATTCCAGTAGTCTGACGACCTTGCCGCGCCGGGTGATCCGGAATCGCTTCCCCATCAGGCCGATATAGGCATTGAGGTTCATGGCCTTGTTCGGCGCGTGCGAAAGATTGGCGTAGGCCTTGCGTTCGAAGACGGTGATATCGGAGCAAAAGAGATCGCGCAGGATGGCGTAGTGAGCATCCAGTTCCCGCTCGTCAGCGCCCTGCTGGACCAGTTGCCGCGCCTTGTCGCGATAAAGTTCGGCGAGATCGCCCAGAACCTGATCGGCGAAGAAGCAATCGACATGGCGGAAGGCTGGCGTCGTCGCGTTTCGGAAGTCGTCCGCCTGCTCGTCGAGCCAGCTTGCCGCAAGCTGATAGAGGGCGCAAACCTGCTCGCGATGGACGTCAAGGTTCAGGTCTGCCAGCGAACGCGAAGCCTGCCACGTCTGGGCCGCAGCGCGCATGGGACGCATGATCGTTCGGACCGATTCGATCACCGTCTGGGCGGCCGCGCGCGAACTGCGCAATGATGGCAGATCGGTCGCGGGATCGTCCACCAGCAGCACGATGCGTCGATTTCCGTAGCGGGCGACCGCTGCCGAAAGCATCGTCATGGCAATGACGCGCGGTTCTTCGCGATAAGAGGGTATCAGCACCGCGATCGATGGCGCGGAAGGAGCAAGGAGATGCTCCAGCGCCGATTCCGCCACGTGCGCGCGCCTTTGTCCACGCCGCGCCAGCCCGTAGCGACTGAGTTCGTAAGAAAAACAGCAGAAAAGCAAGGACAATAGAATGAAGGCATAAATCACGCGATGAAAGACGGGCACATCGGCGATGTTTACAACGAGGACAACGAGTGCCAACGTCATGCTCAGCGATAGCATCGTGACGATCGCCGCCAATGCCGTATCGATCCAGCCGGCTCCCTCGATATGGATTGCACTTCGTTTCCGCATTCGGCGCTGGCCCTGAAATTGCGTCGCGTCTTCGTCACTATGTGTAAACGGTCTATTACACAGATGTGTCAATTTGCAACGTATTTCGGGTGGAAAAAGGATCGCAAAGAGCGTATTTCAGTGAAATTCCGGGGGTATATGAAAAAGCGAATGGCCGAAGTGGAGGGTATTAGTCTTGTCTAACGCGTGTATTGATGGTGAAGCTCTGATGTATTCAAACTCTCGGTTTAATTTGCTTGGTTTTGTCATGTCTCGTGCCCGAAAAATGCTTGGATTCTTCGTGCGTGCACGAGGCCGCGCCGGCGGGTTTCTGGATGTGCGGCTGGTGACGGTCCTGCTCGCATCCGTACTGACGTCCGGCTGCGTGACCGCGCAATCGACCTATCCCGACATGGTCAACAAGGGAGATGCGGCGCTCGCCCGCAAGGATTATCCCGCCGCGCTCGACGCCTACATGAAGGCTGCAAAGCGGGATGATTCGTGGGGCGAACTCAACGTCGCGAAGATTTACGAGAATGGTCAGGGCGTTGCCAAGAGCGATGCGACCGCGGCGGAATGGTATCAGAAATCGGCCGATCACGGTAATCCATGGGCCATGAACAGTCTCGGTTCTCTCTACGAGGAGGGGCGCGGTGTGCCCAAGGACCTCAAGAAGGCCGCCGATCTTTTTGCAAGGTCTGCCGGTCAGGAGAACCCCTGGGGCATCTACAATCACGGTCGCGCGTTGGAAGGCGGGTTTGCCGGCGAGAAGAACCAGACCAAGGCGATCGAACTGTTCCAGAAGGCGGCGGCGATGGGCAATGTCTGGGCTCAGTACACGCTGGGTGAGAAGTATGCGTCCGGCGACGGTTTGCCGAAGAGCGACAAGCAGGCTGTTGAATGGTACCGCAAGGCGGCCGATCAAGGCAATGTCTGGAGCCAGTACAAGCTCGGCCTGTTGCTCGAAGGCACAAGCGAGGTGCCCGCAGACCTGCCGGGGGCGCTTGCCGCCTACAAGAAGGCTGCTGGTCAGGGCAATGCGCTGGCCCAGGCAAATCTTGGGCGCATGTACGAATCGGGCCAGGGCGTAACGGCCGATCGCAAGGAGGCGCTGCGCTATTACAAGCAGTCGCTGTCCAACGGCGGGCCGGCCTGGGTGGCGGCCCGCGTGAAGGCGCTGCAGTAATCATCGGCAGATGCGGTTCTTCCGACAAAATCGCAGGGCGCGGCTTTCGCCGCGCCCTTTTGGATTCGACTACTTTTGCGTATGCCCGTCCCGTTCCAGCCAGCGGGCAAGATCCATTTCCGCGCGTTCCAGCGCGGTATGGTTCACCAGCTTGCGCAGCAGCGAGACGGTGACAGCGCGGGAGCGGAGGTTGAAGCGGGCTTCCGCGTCACCATCGTTCGGCTGGTAGACGCCAAGCTTCTCGTAGAGCTGCTGCAGGCGGTTCTGGACGCTGCGAAGCGAAAGATTGCGCCGGCGCGCAATGGTGCGATCCGTCAGGCCAAGCGCGATATCGATCAACACCTCGTATTCCGAATCGGTAAAGCCGCTGACGGCACCGGCGCTCTTCTGCTGGAGGCCGCGGACCTCCCGGTCGATCACGCACTGGTCCTCGATGAAGATGGACCTGAGCGCCAGCCGAAGACGCTCGTCGGACGCCGATTTCAGCACATAGCCATAGGCCGCGCCGGCCGGCACGATGCGTGAAATGCCGCGCACATTGGCTTCATCCGCATAATTGGACCAGAACAGGATGCGGGTCTCCGGCCGTTCACGCCAGATGGTGCGGGCAGCCTCGATGCCGTTGCGCGGGCTCATCTGGAGATCCAACACCACCCGTTCGGATGTGTGCTCACGCGCCAGGCGCTCACCCGCCAGCCCGTCGGCCGCCTCCAGGACCGTGTCGCATTCGGGAAGGGCTGCGCGCACGGCCTCGCCAAGATAGGCCCGGTGCAAAGGGTCGTCCTCGACAATCAGAACCTTCATGGCAATGTCTCCCATGCCAGCGGCAGCGTGACCCGAATCACGGTCGCCTTTTCCTCGCGTCGCGCGGTAAACTGCGCTCCGATCAGTCTGGCGCGTGTCTTCATGTTCTCTATGCCGCTCCCACGCCTCTCCTCGATCCTCGGCAGACCGACGCCGTCATCACGGACTTCGATCACGACCCGGTCGGCTACGCTGGCGAGGCGCACATCGATGCGGCCGGCCTGGGAGTGGCGCACGGCATTGTTGATCGCCTCCTGCGCAATGCGAAACAGCGCGGTCTGCACCGGTTGCGGCAGAGCCTCCATGGCGCCATCGCTGTCGTCGCGCAGCGCCCAGTCGATCGAGAGCCCGCTGTCACGCACGGAGCGATCCAGGTGGTTGTCGATGGCCTCCGCCAGACCGAACAGTTCCAGAACCGACGGGCGTGCCTGTTCGATGATCTGCCTGAGATCACGCATGGATTGCTGCAGGCTCTGGAACAGCGGTGCCAGCATCTCACCCGGTACGTTCTTCATCTGCGACAACCGCTCCAGTCGTCGCGCAAAACGGGTGAGGTCGGCCAGCGTCTGGTCATGCAGGTCCATGCCGATCCGTTGTCGCTCGGTCTCCAGCGCTTCCGTCAGCCTGAGGGCGCCGACACGCAGGCCCTCGGCCCGTACGCGCGTTTCCGCCTCCGCGATCGCAGCGCGTCTTGCCTCGTCGGAAGCGCGCAACGCAAAGAAATAGGGTGCGATCAGGTCGGCGATCCAGCGCGCCCGCTCCACATCGGCACTGTCATAGACGTCCGCCTTGCGATCCGAAATCGACAGCGCCCCGATGGTTTCACCATGGGCCTTGAGGGTCACGTGGATGCGGCTTTTCAGCTTGTGGTCGAGGATCGGTTGCCCGAAGGCACCTTCGAAATGAAAGGCGGGATCGACCATGGCATCGCCGGTCACCATGGTATCGACTTCACCCATCAGAAGCCGCTTCAGCGGGCTCTGGTCGATGGGAGCCTCGGCGCGGCGGCTCCATTCCGTTTCGAAGCCGCTTTCATAGGCCATGTGGAAGCGGCTGCCCGGCATGATGATGCAGACATCCATATGGTCATGCGGCACGATTCCGGCGATCTGTTCGGCAACTGCGCGGATCGCCGAGTTGAAATCCAGATTGCCCGCGAGATGCCAGGCAATGCGTACATACTGTTCGAACAGCGGCGATGCTGTCTTGTCGAGCACGGGTGTTCCTCCTTCACCGGTCTCAGGTTGCGGCTCTTCCCTCCGCGCGGCAACAATAGCCTTGTATTGCCCGCCTTGTCGTGCGGCTTTTCGCAATCGACATGCGGGAACCCGCAGATTTGGAGGGTCATTTCCCCTGTACAGGCAGGGGGCTTTGCGCCATCCTGCCTGGGACGGATCGGAGTGGTCCGTACCACTTGATGCCGGGAAAAACCGTTGAGGAGCGGTCCCGGTCGACACGCCGCAAGGGGCGGCACTGGGGAGGTAACATGAGAATTCGGAGCATGCTCGCGGCATCTGCCGCCATTTTCGCCTGCGCGCTTTTGCCGATGACCGCTCACGCGGATACGGCGAAGAAGAAGATCGCACTGTCCAACAACTACGCCGGCAATTCCTGGCGTCAGGCCATGCTGACGAGCTGGGACAAGGTCACGAAGGAGGCCGTCAAGGCTGGTATCGTTGCCTCCGCCGATGCCTTCACGACCGCCGAGAACCAGGCGACGGAACAGGCCGCCCAGATCCAGAACATGATCCTGCAGGGCTATGACGCGATCGTGCTGAATGCCGCCTCGCCGACGGCGCTGAACGGTGCTGTCAAGGCTGCCTGCGATGCCGGCATCACCGTCGTCTCCTTCGACGGCATCGTCAACGAACCCTGCGCATGGCGCATTGCGGTCGATTTCAAGGAAATGGGCCGCAGCCAGGTCGAATATCTGTCGAAGCGCCTGCCGAAGGGCGGCAATCTGCTGGAAGTTCGCGGTCTTGCGGGTGTCTTCGTTGATGACGAGATTTCCGCCGGCATCCACGAAGGCGTCAAGCAGTTTCCGCAGTTCAAGATCGTCGGCTCCGTGCATGGCGACTGGGCGCAGGATGTGGCCCAGCGTGCCGTTGCCGGCATCCTGCCAAGCCTGCCGGAGATCGCAGCCGTCGTGACGCAGGGCGGCGACGGCTATGGTGCGGCGCAGGCCTTCGAGGCTGCGAAGCGCCCCACCCCGGTCATCATCATGGGCAACCGCGAGGATGAGCTGCAGTGGTGGAAGAAGCAGAAAGACGCATCCGGCTATGAGACGATGTCCGTCTCGATTGCACCCGGTGTCTCGACACTTGCCTTCTGGGTGGCGCAGCAGATCCTCGACGGCAAGCAGGTGAAGAAGGATCTGACGGTTCCCTTCCTGCGCATCGACCAGCCGACGCTGGAGGACAATCTGAAGACGACGCAGAAGGGCGGCGTGGCGAATGTCGAATATTCCCAGGCCGACGCCCAGAAGGTGATCGCCACCGCGAAGTAAGCGGGATCCCACCCCGCGCGGGCGGAGGTGCACCTCCTGGCGCTTCCGCCCTCCCCCAATCGCATGACCCGATGGTTCGCTCCATGACTTCAGACAATGAAACGCGCCCGGTGGTATCAGCGCGCGCCGTTCGCGTTGCCTTTGGTGCCGTGACCGCGCTTGATGGCGTGGATCTCGACATCCGCCCCGGCGAGGCGCTGGGGTTGGTTGGCCATAATGGCGCCGGCAAATCCACCATCGTCAACGTCATCAATGGCGGTCTTACCCCGCATCAGGGCAGTCTCGCCTATGGCAACGCCGAGGCGACCGGCGGCGGTGTTTCTGCGGCCCGCGCGGGCGGCGTGCGCTGCGTATTTCAGGAACTGTCGCTCTGCCCCAATCTGACTGTCGCCGAAAACATCCGGCTGATGCATCAGGGGCTCAACGGTGCCGGCTGGCGTCGTCAGGCGCTGTCGCTGATCCGTGCGAAGCTTGCGGAAATCTTTCCGGGCAACCGTGTCAATTGTGCCGCCACGGTGGCAGAGCTGCCGATCACGGAGCGGCAGATGGTCGAAATCGCCATCAACTTCCTGTCCGTCACCGAAGCGCCGCGGCTGGTCATTCTGGACGAGCCGACATCCTCGCTGGATGCCGCGCTTGCTGAACAACTCATGGCGCATGTACGGCGCTATGTGGCCGGCGGCGGCTCCGTTCTGCTGATCTCGCATATCCTGGGTGAGATCCTGTCCACCTCTACCCGCATCGTGGTGATGAAGGATGGCAAGGTGGTCGCCAACCGGCCCGTGTCCGGCTTCACGGTCAAAAGCCTCGTGGAAGCCATGGGGAGTGTCGTGAAGGAAAAGGTCCGGTCCGGCGCGCGTGACCTTTCGAAGGCCGAACTCGCGGTTGCCATGCCGGTCGCCAAAGGGGCGTCGGCAGCGTTTTGCGCGCGCAAGGGCGAAATCATCGGCCTTGCGGGGCTTGGCGGGCATGGGCAGACCGACATGCTGCTGTCGCTCTTTCGCAATCGGGCGTCCAACTGGCTCCCGAAGCGCCCGCAGGAGGTTGCCTTCGTGGCCGGTGACCGTTCGCTGAATGGCACCTTTCCGCTGTGGAGCATCCTGCGCAATCTCTCCATCGGGGATCTTGGCGCTCTGTCGCGTTTGGCCACCATCGGGCGCGGCGAGGAAACGGCGCTGGGTAGCGCGTGGAAAGCACGTATGGCGATCAGAACGCCCGATATGGCCAATCCCATTCTGTCGCTGTCGGGCGGCAACCAGCAGAAGGTGCTGTTTGCCCGGGCGCTTTCCACGCCTGCCTCTATCGTTCTGATGGACGATCCCATGCGCGGCGTCGATATCGGCACCAAGCAGGATGTCTATGGCATCATCCGTTCGGAGGCTGAAGCTGGACGGACCTTCATCTGGTATTCGACGGAAATGGACGAAATCTGCCTCTGCGACCGGGTCTATGTATTCCGCGACGGGGTGATCGTCGCCGAACTCTCCGGCGATGACATCAGCGAGGAGCGCGTGCTGGCCGCCTCCTTCCAGGGAGAAGCCGCATGACAAGACTGTCCCCAAACGTCATCCGCCTTTTGATCCCCGTCCTGTCGCTGGCGGCGCTGCTGGCTGCCGTCTTCTGGCTGCAGCCGCGGGCCATGAGCTATATGGGCATGAACCTGCTGTTCAATCTGGCGGTGCCGATTGCGCTCGCCACCATTGCGCAGATGCTGGTGATTGCCGTCAACGATCTCGACCTGTCGATCGGGACCTTCGTGAGTTTCGCCGCCTGTGTCACGGCGGTTTATCTGCCGACGGCGCCCCTCGTGGCTGTCATCATCCTGGCCGGTGCCATTGGCGTCTACGCGCTGATCGGTGTGCTGATCCACTTGCGTGACCTGCCCTCCATCGTGGTGACGCTCGGCATGAGCTTCGTCTGGGGTGGTCTGGCGGTGCTGATCCTGCCGTCACCGGGCGGTCAAGCGGCCGGCTGGCTGAGAGGACTGATGACGGCGTCCACGCCCGTCGTGCCGCTCGCCATCATCGCAAGCATCGTGATTGCCGTCGTTGCCCATCTCCTTGTCACGCGCTCGACGCTTGGCGTCGCGATCCGCGGCGTGGGCGGCAATGCCCGCTCCGTGGCGCGCGCCGGCTGGTCGGTCATGAAGATAAAGGCAGCGGCCTATGCGCTGTCCGGCCTGTTTTCGGTGCTGGCAGGCATGGCGCTGGTGGGGGTGACCACCTCCGCCGATGCCAATATCGCGCTGCGCTATACGCTTCTGTCGATTGCCGGGGTTATCCTCGGTGGCGGGGAATTCGTCGGCGGCCGTGTCTCACCGGTCGGCGCGGTGGTCGGCGCGCTGACGCTGACGCTCGCCGGATCCTTTCTTTCCTTCCTGCGGATTTCGCCCGACTGGCAGATCGGCGCGCAGGGCGCGGTGCTGATCATCGTGCTTGGCCTGCGCCTCATTCTAGCCCGGCGGGAGGCATGAGGTCGATCATGAACGCGCTGAAACCCATCCTGTCGAAACCCTGGCTCTGGTCCTGGCTTGCGGCGCTTGCCACCTTTATCGTGACCATTCTTTTCACCGGTGGCGCCTCAACCTTCGGCCTGTCGCAGGCAACGCTGACCTTCGCGGCCTTCTCGGTGCTGGTCGGTCTCGGGCAGATGCTGGTCATCACGTTGGGGCCGGGGAATGTCGATCTCTCGGTGCCGGCCACCATTACGCTCTCCGGCACGCTGGCGCTGAAGTTCATGGATACGCAGGATGCGCTGATCCTCCCCGGGCTTGCCATCGCCATCGGCATCGGCCTGTGCATCGGGCTTGCCAATTACGGACTGATCAAGCTGCTGCGCATCCCGCCGATCATCGCCACCCTGTCGATGAGCTTTCTCGTACAGTCGCTCGCCATCTGGTCGAACCGCGGCCTGCGCATCAAGCCGCCGGAAACGCTGGCGGCCTTCACCACCGGCACGACCTTCGGCATTCCCAACATCGCGGTGGTCGGTCTCATCGTGTCCGTTGTCATCTGGTGGCTGCTCGACCGCTCGATCTACGGCCGCTGGATTTCCGCCATCGGCCAGAAGCTCGCGGCAGCGCGCATGGCCGGCATTCCGGTCGATGGCACGCGCTGCGTGACCTATGTGCTCTGCGCGGTACTCGCGGCCTTCTGCGGCTATCTGCTGGCAAGCTTCTCAGGAGGCGCGGCGCTCAACATGGGCGCGGAATATCTGCTGATGTCGATTGCCGTGGTGGTCATCGGTGGTTCTGCCGTGGCCGGTGGCAACTCGAACGTGCCCGGCATCTGGGGTGCCTCCCTCTTCATGTTCCTGGTGGTCTCGATGCTGAATACCTACGGGTTCGGTGCGGGCATTCGCCTCATCCTGACCGGTCTCATCATCATCGCCGTTATCGTTGCGGCAAGCCGCCCCGCCGCTGCGCGCTGAAAGGCATCGTCATGAGCAGTTCCGTCTTCCAGATCCACGATCCCCGCTTCCAGCAGATGATCATTCCGAGCGCTGCCCTGGAGGAACTTTATTCCGGCTGCCGCTGGGCCGAGGGACCTGTATGGTTTTCCGACCATAACCTCCTGATCTTCAGCGACATTCCGAATCAGCGCATGCTGCGCTATGTGCCGGGCCAGGGCGTATCGGTGTTCCGCGAACCGTCCAATTTCGTCAACGGCAACACGCGTGATCGCGAGGGTCGGCTTGTCTCCTGCGAACATGGCGGACGCCGGGTGACCCGCACGGAGGTGGACGGGCGCATCACCGTGCTGGCCGACCGCTTCGAAGGGCGGCGCCTGAACTCGCCGAACGACGTGGTTGTGAAGTCTGATGGAACGGTGTGGTTCACCGACCCCACCTATGGAATCCGCTCGAACTATGAGGGGTTTCAGGCCGAGCCAGAGCAGGCGTCCCGCAACGTGTTCCGCCTTGATCCTGCGACGGGAACGCTGACATCCGTTATCGATGATTTCGGCCAGCCGAATGGCCTCGCCTTCTCCCCCGACGAGACGAAACTCTACGTCGCCGATTCCGCGATCAGCCACGATCCCTCGGCCGAGCCGATCATCCGCGTGTTCGACGTGGTGGATGGCGCAAAACTGGCGAACGGCCGCATCTTCTGCCGGCTGGATGCAGGGTTGCCCGATGGCTTCCGGCTGGATACCAGGGGCAATGTCTGGACGAGCGCCGGCGATGGCGTGCATTGTTTTGCACCGGACGGGACGCTGCTCGGCAAGATCCTGGTGCCGCAGACCGTGGCGAACCTGACATTCGGCGGCCCGCGCCGCAACCGGCTTTTCATCACGGCGACGCGGTCGCTCTACGCGGTCTATGTCGATGCCGAGGGGGCCTGACGCCATGCGAGCGATAGGGGCCGCAGATCATGCCGACATATAATCATCATATGTATTTTCCGATCTGTCGATAATGATTGAAAAAATTCAGAATTCATCATACCTTTAGCGCATCCGATCCGGCCCTCAAGATGAAACGGTGCGTGGGACCTTGGCAGTTCAGACAAAGCAGCGCGGCATCCGCACGGGTTCGCTTGTTTCAAAGGTGAGCGACAGCCTGCGTCAGGCCATACTCGATGGCCGGTACGGACCGGGTGACCGGTTGCCGAGCGAGATCGAGCTGACCGAAACACACGGCGTCAGCCGCACGGTGATCCGGGAAGCGATCACGGGACTGCGCTGCGACGGCTTGGTTGATGTGCGGCAGGGCGCCGGTATTTTCGTGCTGGCTCCGCCTGCCGGCGCCAAGCCGGCTGTGCCGGGTCTGGATCGCGCCAGGATTTCCTCCGATCTCGAGGTTCTCGAGGTGCGCACTCCGCTCGAAATAGAGGCGGCTGCACTTGCAGCGCAGCGGCGCTCTCCGGCGCAGGAGGAGGCAATCTTTGCCTGCCACGCGCGGCTTCTCGCCTGCATCGACAGCAATCAGTCGATCCGCGAAGCCGATCTTGCTCTGCATCTGGCAATCGCCGCTGCCACGAACAATCCGCTGTTTACCGGATTTCTGGAGCAGTACGGTCCTTCTGCCATTCCACAGTCGAAGGTCGTCGCGGAAGATCAGGCGGCCGAGCAGACGGCCTATCGCCGCCTGATCCACAAGGAGCACGAGGCGATCGTGCTCGCCATATCCGATCGCGATGACGCCGCAGCCCGCGAGGCGATGCAGGCGCATCTGCGCGGCAGCCAGGCCCGTTACCGGGATCTGCTGCGCGACATGCGCAGCTTCACCCCGGCGTCGTGATGCTTAGTCGTCGGCCTCCACACCCCAGGCCTCGATCTGGGTGAGCGCCGGATAGGGCGAGGGGTCATCCGCCTTGATCATCGAATGGAGCTTCATCCACTCGACCCGTCGCGGTGCAATCGCGAAGCGCTGACCCCTGCCCGTCTTTTCCAGCGTTACCGATTCGCTGCTGCCGTCGGAAAAGCTGACCGTTGCGGCGTTCCACCAGGCATCATGCGGAAAATCGGCCCGCAGATAGAGAACGACCTCGTCGATCGACACCGGCCGGCCGAAATGCACGGTGATGGCGGCTTCCGGATCCTTGTTGATACCCCAGCTGGTAAACGGCCAGGAGCCGTGATCGAAGCTTGCCTTCTCGCCGTCGATCGCGTTGCGGGCGGCAAACTGTGCCTCGCCGCGCGTTTCGACTGTTGCTTCGGCACGGGGAAACAGCGTGTGGTTTGCGTGCTGGTCGAGCGGATTGAGGGCAAGGTTGCGACGCCCGGCGATCTCGCCGGCGTCTGCCCGGCGCACGATCAGCCGATGCAAGGTGCCGACAAAGGCCTGCGGCGCATAGGGCATGCGCTTTTCACCGAACGGGATCGGCAACCGGAAGTGCGGTTCGCGCAGGTAAAGCAGCGCCGGCGTCAGCGCGGCATCGAAGGAACACCAGACATGGCCGGGCCCGGATGCCGTCAGTTCGAGGCCGTCGCCTTCCTCATAGGCCGCATGATGGACGAGAATGGCCTCGTCCTCGCCCTGGGCTTCGGCCTTGATTTCGCCGCTTGCGCTTCGCACCCGAAGGTTCAGTTGCATGGATATGTTCCTTTCCGGATGATGGTGAGTGTCAGGGTTGGGCCGTTGAGCGGCACCAGCAGCCGGTAAAGCCGCTCCGGCCAGCTCTGGCGCAAACGGGGATCGGTAATGTCGAGAGATTCGACCGTGATGGCGCCGGCACCGTCTACGCGAATCTCTGCAAGCGGTTCAAGATGCACGATGTTCCCGTCAACGGCGGGCGGCACGACCGTCATCAGCGACAGCACGGCGGGCTTTTTGCCCTCGTGCCGATCGGTGATTGCGAGGCCCCTGTTGCGGATCAGGTGAACCGTGCGCCGATAATGCGTCACCTCCGCCTCCGGCGGGTAGGCCCCGGCGAGATCGAGCGAGATCTCGGCGTCTTCCGCATCGAAGCGAACGGTCATGTCTCGCGCACTGAAGGCCTCGCCATCCTGCTGCATCACGCCGCCGAAGCTCGGCAGGTTGTGAAAGGCGGACTGCATGGTCCAGATCTCGTAGCGGCGCGGCGAGAAGGTCTTGGCCGTGTAGGTTTCCACCCCCACATCGATCAGCAGCGGCTGACCGTCGAGATAGAGCGTGACGCTGCCGACATCGTTGTGATTGTGGCTCTCGCCATTGGTGCCACCCTTGACCGCAAGCGCGACATGATCGTCCCGGGCAATGGCAAGGCCGATGCCGGGATAGAAGATATCCGTCTTGGCTGGTGCTTTCCGCGTCCAGGCGGCCATCTCGGCGGCGCTGGCAATGGCGAGCAGCCGATACCAGAGGTTCCATTCCCGCGATTGCAGGGCGTCTTCCGCGCCACGCCAGTCGGCCACGGCGAAAGCTTGCAGAGCCGGGGAGCCGACGGCCTTGCCGAACAGGAATTCGCGCGCACCGCATGGCTCCACCACGGCGGCGGCATCGGCGAAGTTGAAGTAGGAATGACCGGCCAAATGCATGTGCAGGATGAATTCGGCCATGGCGTGGATCTTGGGGGCCGTCCAAAGCGGTTGCATCAGGCCGGGCGAGGCAGCATCCAGCACGGTCATCGCGCCGAACAGGCAGAGCGCCGCGTGCCGATAATAGGCGACCCCCTCTTCGCAGGCGCCGTCCTCGGCATAATCCTTGATGAACGCGTCGAGACTGCCGAGTGCCTTTTCGGCCACCTGCCGGCGCAGGCTCTGGTCTGTCGGAAGAAGGAAGGCGGCGAGCAGCACATTCTGGGTAATCCAGGCGGTCCAGTTGTTCATCCGCTCGTCTCCCTGTCCCATCCACCAGAAATGGCGGGCGAGATAGGGGTGGAAAATCCGCCGGTCGATCTCACGCTCCAGCCGCAGGCACAGGCGCGGATCGATGGCATCAATCGGCGCGCGCAGCAACCAGATCACGGTTGCCAGATTGGCGGCTGTTTCCGCCGCGAACAGATCGATGACGGGGTTATCCGGATCGGGCAGAGGCAGCCGCTGCCCGCCACGCGCATAGGCATTATGGGCCGGCAGCTGCCAGCCGCTTTCCTCCGCAATCAGCCAGAGACCATCGATGATGGCATCGACAAAGCGTCCCTCCCCTTCTGCGCATTCCGCCAATACGAGATGGTTGAGCTTCAGGCGCCTGTCGAAATAAAGTGCTTCAAAGCGGGCGCGGTCGCCTTTGTCCACATAGGCGCGGTAGTCTGTCGCCAGGAGCTGGGGCCAGGGCTGCTGCAGCGCATCCTCACCCTTCGTGATCAGTGTCCGGCGCGTGTCTTCGGGCAGCCGAGACCAGGCATCGTCTTTCCATGGACCCAGCGGCGATGCCGCGACGTCCTGCAACGGTTCGGCCAGAAAAGTCCTTCGCTCTGCAAACACGGACACGCTCCCCCTGCCAGCGTCGCTGACCGATGTCATCCGGTCGCGACTATCGCCTATCATACCTATTTTGCCTCATCCAGCAAATTGGTATGATCATATCTAAATTTGTTTGACCACTCTCGATTTCATGCTAAAGCAGTGTCGTGGAGATCGACCACCGGATGGCGTGGGCGAAGAGGAATTGGCACGTATCAAGGCGTGCCGGTCGGTCGGTGTGAAGCCGCGCCGTGCGAGGAGGATGCTGGTGGCAACGATAAGTCCAGCCATGTCTGACAGGCAAGCGGAAACCGCGCCGCGCCGGAAGGTCCGTGTGGTGTCGCGACGCCGGCGGCGGATCGAGAATGCGTTGATCGCCTACTCCTTCATCGCGCCGAACTTTCTGGGTTTCGCTATCTTCACCTTGGGCCCCATCCTGTTCGCCTTCGCGCTTGCCTTCATGCACTGGGATGGTTCGAATCCCATCACTTTTGCCGGGCTCGACAATTTCTGGCGGCTGTTCGAGGATCGTGCGTTCGTCGATGCCTTCTGGAACACGATCGTCTACACGGTCGTTTCGGTTCCTTTGACGCTGGCCTCGGCGCTGGGTCTTGCCATCCTGCTCAACCAGAAGATTTTCGGCCGAGATTTTTTCCGCACGGCGATGTTCTTTCCCTATGTCGCCTCGCTGGTCGCGGTCGCTGTGGTCTGGAACATGGTGTTCAACCCCGAAATGGGCCCGGTCAACATGCTGCTCTATACGATCGGCGTCCCACCGGAGGAGCTTCCCGGCTGGGCGGCGGACCGGCACTGGGCGATGGTCACCGTCATCCTGTTCGGCGCGTGGAAGAGCATGGGTTACTACATGGTGATCTATCTCGCCGGCCTGCAGGGCATCAATTCCGAGCTTTACGAGGCGGCGGGCCTCGACGGCGCCAATGCCTGGCAGAAATTCGTGCATGTGACGCTGCCGCAACTGGCGCCGACGACGTTCTTCGTCACCGTGATGCTGACGATCCAGTCCTTCAAGGTCTTCGATCAGGTCTATATGATCACCCAGGGCGGCCCTGGCACGTCCACGCTCGTGCTGGTCTATCACATCTACAACGAGGCCTTCATTTCCTGGGATCTCGGCTATTCCAGCATGATCGCGCTTGTTCTTTTCCTTCTCGTGCTGGTCGTGACCGTCGTCCAGTTCCGTCGCCAGAGGGAGGATTGAGCCGATGAAAATTGCCGGAGTGAAGATCAGGCCCGCCACGATTGCCGTCTATCTCACGGTGATCGTCGTCACCATCGTCATGCTGCTGCCG
Source organism: Rhizobium sp. RU35A (assembly GCF_900156005.1). Taxonomy (NCBI): domain Bacteria; kingdom Pseudomonadati; phylum Pseudomonadota; class Alphaproteobacteria; order Hyphomicrobiales; family Rhizobiaceae; genus Rhizobium; species Rhizobium sp. RU35A. The sequence continues at coordinate 318,997 of NZ_FTMR01000003.1, forward strand.
TTTGCCTGGATGTTGTCGGCCTCGCTGAAGCTCGATCGCGATGTCTTCGCTTTCCCGATCGAATGGATCCCGTCCCATCCCCGCTGGCAGAACTATGTGGACATCTGGACCAAGATCCCGCTGGCGCTGTTCATCTACAACACGTCGAAACTCACGATCATTGTCACGCTGCTGCAGCTTCTGACCTCGAGCTTTGCGGCCTATGCCTTTGCAAAGCTTCACTTTCCCTACAAGAACACGCTGTTTCTCGGTTACATCGCGACGATTGCCATGCCCTGGCAGGTCTACATGGTGCCGCAGTTCCTGCTGATGCGGGAGTTCGGATTGAACAATACGCATCTGGCGCTGATCTGCCTGCAGGCCTTCACCGCCTTCGGCGTGTTCCTGATGCGGCAATTCTACATGTCGATCCCGACCGAGCTTTGCGAGGCGGCCCGCATCGACGGCATGAGCGAATACCAGATCTGGGCGAAGATCATGTTGCCGCTGTCCAAGCCGGCGCTCTCGACGCTTACCATCTTCACCTTCGTCACCACCTGGAACGATTTCCTGGGGCCGATGATCTACCTGACGAAGACGGAGCTGAAGACCATACAGATCGGCCTTCGCATGTTCATCTCGCAATATTCCGCCGAATACGGGCTGATCATGGCGGCCTCCGTCGTCGCTCTCATTCCCGTCCTCGTCGTGTTCCTGGCGCTGCAACGTTTCTTCGTCGAAGGCGTCGCCTCGTCGGGCCTGAAAGGTTGACTATCATGAATGCTCCTGCCCCGCTGCAACCGAAGCCGATCACGGACGATGAAGTGCGTGTTGCGCTGGATCTCGCGGTCGCCCAGGTACGACGCAACCTGCCGGCCTTCACTTATGCGGCGCAGAACCATTCGAGCCTCGGGAATGTCTATCCCGCGGTCGCCAACGATCAATGGACGGCCGGCTTCTGGCCCGGCGAGATCTGGCTCGCCTACGAGCATTCCGGCGACAAGGTGTTCCGCTACGCTGCGCAGATCCAGGTGCAGAGTTTCCTGCATCGGATCGAGAACCGGATCGAGACCGACCATCACGACATGGGCTTTCTCTATTCGCCCTCCTGCATTGCCGCTTGGAAACTGGTGGGCGACGAGGACGGCCGCAAGGCGGCGCTGCTTGCCGCCGACCAGTTGATCGAACGCTACCAGCCGGTCGGCGGTTTCATCCAGGCCTGGGGCCGCAAGGGCAATCCCAATGAATACCGTTACATCATCGACTGCCTGCTGAACCTGCCGCTGCTTTATTGGGCCACCCGCGAGACGGGCGACGAACGCTATCGCGAGATCGCGCTGACGCATGCCCGCACGACGCTTGCCCATTCCGTGCGGACGGACGATTCCACCTATCACACCTTCTACATGGACCCGGAAACCGGGGCGCCGGTGCGCGGCGCCACCAAGCAGGGTTATAGCGACGACAGTTTCTGGGCGCGCGGCCAGGCCTGGGGGATTGCCGGCATGGCGCTCTCCTATCGCTACGAGCGCCTGCCCGCTTATCGCGAGGCCTTCGAACGCCTTCTGGCCTTCTATCTCAATCGGCTGCCTGCCGATCTCGTACCCTATTGGGACCTGATTTTCACCGAGGGTTCCGAGGAGCCGCGGGACAGCTCGTCTGCCTCCATCGTCGCCTGCGGGCTTCTGGAGATGGCGGACCTGGTCGAGGCGGACGATGCGGCGCGCTTTCGCGATCTCGCCCGCCGGATGATGACGAGCCTGACGGAGCATTACGCCGTCAAGGATCCAGGCCTCTCCAACGGGCTCGTGCTGCACGGCACCTATTCCAAGAAGACCCCGCACAACACCTGCCGCGGCGAAGGCGTCGATGAGTGCGTGTCCTGGGGGGATTATTATTACATGGAAGCTTTGACGCGCCTGTCGCGCCGCTGGTCTTCCTACTGGTGATGGCGTGAGGATTGCATGGCCGGCATTTCGCTGAGAAAGCTCAACAAGACCTTCGGTGCGCTGACCGTGGTGCACGACATCGATCTGGAGATCGCCGACAAGGAATTCATCATTCTGGTCGGGCCGTCGGGCTGCGGCAAATCCACGACGCTGCGCATGATCGCCGGCCTGGAAGAGATTTCCGGGGGCGAGCTGATCATCGGCCACGACCTGATGAACGACGTGCCGTCCAAGGATCGCGACATCGCCATGGTGTTCCAGAACTATGCGCTTTATCCGCATATGACGGTCTACAAGAACATGGCCTTCGGGCTGGAGCTGCGCAAGGCGCCGCGCGACGTCATCGACCGGCACGTGCAGGAAGCAGCCAAAATTCTCGACATCACGCATCTTCTGAACCGCAAGCCGAAGGCGCTGTCAGGTGGCCAGCGCCAGCGCGTCGCGCTTGGCCGCGCCATGGTGCGCAACCCCGCCGTCTTCCTGCTCGACGAGCCGCTTTCCAATCTGGATGCCAAGCTGCGCGGCACCATGCGCGCCGAAATCACCAAGCTGCACAAGCGGCTCGATGCCACCTTCATCTACGTGACCCACGACCAGGTGGAGGCGATGACCATGGCCGACCGTATCGTGGTGATGAAGGATGGGCACATCCAGCAGGTGGATACGCCGCAAAACCTCTATGACCGGCCGGTCAACATGTTCGTTGCCGGCTTCATCGGCGCGCCCCAGATGAACCTGATGCCGGCCACGCTGCAGCAGCAGGGCGGCCGCTTCACGGTCAGCGTCGATGGACAGGTGCTGCCGCTGCCGCGCGGCTTTGATGAAAGCCGGCTGGCGCCCTATGCGGGCGGCGAGGTGGTGCTCGGCATCCGGCCCGAAAACTTTCACGAACTGGTGCCGGGGGACATCGATCCGGAGAACACGGCACCCTTCCAGGCGGTGGTGGAACTCGCCGAACCCATGGGCTCCGAAATTCATCTCAACCTGGTCGCCGGGCTTCGCTCGGTAATTGGCCGCGTCTCACCGCGTTTCCGCCCCAGGATCGGCGATGCGGTGACGCTGACGGCCGATATGACCAACGCGCAGCTGTTCGATCCGAGGACCGAACGCTCGATCCTCTACTAGCGGGCTGGAGGAGGCAGGGATGCAGTGGCTGGAGGCAATCTGGACGCGAGAGGGAAAGGGCATCCCGAAGGATGCGCCGAAAAAGACCGGTCTTGCGCTGGCCCTCGACATTCTGGCACGCGAATGGTGGGAACTGGTCAAGCTGAACCTGCTGTTCCTGCTGGCCTGCCTGCCGCTCGTGACCCTGCCTGCCGCGACCTTTGCCACGGCCCGCATCTGCCACCGGATGGTACAGGATCAAAACGTCTACCTGCTGCGGGACTTCCTGGAGGCGCTGCGCGATGGCGTCTTGCGCGCAACACTTTGGGCATTGGTGAGCGGAGCGGGATTGGTGCTCGGGATCTATGCCATCGTGACCTATGGCGCGGAAGCACGGTCCGCGCTGGTCTATGCGGTGCCGCTGACGGTGAGCCTGGTGGCGACGACCTTTTTCGCCGTTGCGAGCACGTATTTCATGATGTTCAGCGTCGCCGGGCCTATCCGGCTGGCGTCTTGCGTGCGAAAGGCCGCGCTGGCGGCCCTGCTGCGTCCGCTGCCGGTGCTGGCTGCGCTGGCGATTGTCGCCATCCTCTGGCTGGCACATGTCGCGTTCTATCCCGTCTCGGTGTTCATGCCGGCGGCGATCAATTTTTCATTCGGAATGTTCGCCATCGCGTTTGGCGCGCATGGGGCGCTGGCGTCGGGTCTCGCCGCGACCGGGGAGGATTTTTAAGGACCAGATCGTTTGCGGCGGCGCGTCAAGGCCGCCGAAAAACACGCTCAAGGGAAGGAGAGCAGACATGGATATCAAGGGGATTGGACGTTCGCTGCTGGCAGCGACGATGGGGGTCGGACTGTCAGGCATGCTTGCCGGTATGGCGCTTGCGCAATCGGCAGAGCCGGTGACGCTGAAATGGGCGCTGTGGGACTGGGATAAGGTCGCCTATTACAAGCCGCTGATCGACGCCTACAAGGCAAAGCATCCGAACGTGACCTTCGAGCATGTCGATCTCGGCTCGCAGGACTACACGCAGATGATCACGACCCAGCTGACCGGCGGATCGACGGACATCGACGTGGTGACCGTCAAGGATGTTCCGGGCTATGCCACGCTGGTGAAGGCCGGCAACATCGTCGATCTTACCGGCTACATGAAGGAGGCCAAGATCGAGACGGCGCCTTTCGGCGGGCTGATCGAGGCGCTGACCATCGACAACAAGGTCTATTCGCTGCCGTTCCGCTCGGATTTCTGGATCCTCTATTATAACAAGGACATTTTCGACAAGGCGGGAGTGCCCTACCCCACGAACGACATGACCTGGAAGCAGTTCGACGCGACGGCGGAAAAGCTGAAGAGCGGCTTTGGCGCCAACAAGGTCTATGGCGGGCTTTTCCACACCTGGCGCTCGACCGTGCAGCTGCCCGGCATTCAGGATGGCAAGCATACGCTGGTCGATGGCACCTACGATTTCCTGAAGCCGTGGTATGAGCGGGCGCTTGCGCTGCAAAAGAGCGGCGCGGTTCCCTCCTATGCCTCGCTGAAGACCTCGAACACGCATTACTCCGCGCTATTCTTCAACGGCACCATCGGCATGATGCCCATGGGCACCTGGTTCATCGGCACGCAGATCGCCAAGGTGAAGAGCGGGGAATCCAAGAGCGCCAATTGGGGCATCGTGAAATATCCGCATCCGGAGGGCGTGGCTGCCGGCACGACGGCGGCGCAGGTCACCGGTCTGGCCGTCAATGCCAATTCCGCGCACAAGCAGGCAGCGCTCGATTTCATCCGCTTTGCAAGCGGTCCGGAGGGCGCGAAGATCGTCGCCGATACCGGCACGCTGCCCGCCATCCGTACCGATGACGTGACCGCCAAGATCACCAGTCTGCCGGGCTTCCCGCAGGACGCCGCCAGCAAGACCGCGCTTGAGCCGGGCAAGTCCTATCTCGAAATGGCCGTCAATCCGAACGCGGCCAAGATCGAAGTCGTGCTGAACCGCGTCCACGATGCGATCATGACCGACAACGTGCCCGTCGAGCAGGGTCTGAAGGACATGACGGATGGCGTGAAGGCCATTCGCTGATCGACACGCGTGCCGGCCGCACGCCGTGCGGCCGGCTTCCTCCTGCTTCTTTTCCGAGTGTCCGCATGTCCGATCCCGTCCGCGCCAATCCACTTCATGGCAATCCACTTCTGACCCGCAGCGATGTGCAGAAGGCGCTGCTGGATCTCTTTCAGCCGCTTTTGCCCTATTTTTCCGAGGGCGGTGCTCGGGTCAGACTGTCAGCGACCGGGGCGATCTTCGACCATGCTGCCGCCGATCTCGAAGGCTTCGCACGGCCGCTCTGGGGCATCGTCCCCTTTGCCGCCGGTGGCGGCACGTTTCCACACTGGCCGCTCTATCGCAAAGGGCTGGCGAACGGCACCAATCCGGCGCATCCGGACTATTGGGGCGACGTTGCCGATAGAAACCAGCGCCTTGTGGAACTGGCGGCCATCGGCTTTGCGCTCGCCATGGTGCCGCAGCATCTCTGGGAACCGCTGACGGCGCAGGAGAAGCAGGGCGTCGCAGCCTATCTTCTGGCGGCCCGCGAGCGCGACTACGTCGACAACAACTGGAAATTCTTCCGCGTGCTGGTCGATCTCGGATTGCAGCGCGTCGGCATTGCCTTTGACCGCAAGAAGACCGTTGCCTATCTCGATGAACTGGAAGCCTTCGATATTGGTGAAGGCTGGTATCGTGACGGACCTGTGAAGCGCGTCGACCACTATATCCCCTTCGCGATGCATTTTTACGGCCTGATCTATGCGGTGCTCGCCAAGGATGATGCCGAGCGCTGCGCCCGCATTCGCGCACGCGCCGAACGGTTCGCGCCGGATATCCGCCACTGGTACGGACCGGATGGCGCTGCCCTTCCCTTCGGCCGCAGCCAGACCTATCGCTTTGCCGCCGGCGGCTTCTGGGCCGCACTCGCCTTCGCCGATCTGGAGGCCCTGCCTTGGGGTGAGATCAAGGGCTATTACCTGCGCCATCTGCGCTACTGGTCGCACCTGCCGATTGCCGACCGCGATGGCGTTCTGTCGATCGGGTATGGCTATCCGAACCTGCTGATGAGCGAGAGCTACAATTCCGCCGGCTCTCCCTATTGGGCGCTGAAGGTCTTCCTCGCTCTGGCACTGCCGGAAGAGCATCCCTTCTGGCAGGCGCAGGAGCGCGCCGCACCGGCGTTTCCGCAGCCTGTGCCGCTTGCAAAACCCGGAATGGTGGCAATCCACACGCCCGGCAATGTGGTGGTCCTGTCTTCCGGTCAGGAGCACGACAAGATGCGCGGGTCCAACGAGAAATACGCCAAGTTTGTCTATTCCACGCGGTACGGCTTCAACATCGAGGCCAATGACCGCCATTTCGATGCCGCAAGCTTCGACGGCATGCTGGGCCTGTCGGATGACGGCGTGCATTTCCGCATGCGGGAAACGCTGGAAGAGGCGCTGATCGCCGATGACATGCTCTATTCGCGCTGGAAGCCGTGGCCGGATGTGGCGGTGGAAACCTGGCTTCTGCCGCAGAACCCCTGGCATCTGCGCATCCACCGGATCGACACGCCTCGCGAACTGCTGACCATTGAGGGCGGCTTTGCCATTCCGCGCGCCGATTTCGGCCTTGATCGGAGCGAGGGGGAGAGCGGCCGCGCCGTCTGGTTCGGGCAGGAGGATGTCAGCGCCATCCTCGATCTCGGCGAGCGGCACCGCCTCGGGCGCGCGCATGTGCCGATCGCCAATACCAATCTCATCGTCGCAAAGACGAACCTGCCGCAGTTGCGTGGAGCAATCCCGCCCGGTCGCAGCGTGCTGGTGACCGCCGCCTTTGCGCTGCCTTCGGGAAATGCCGCAGCCCGCGCTCTTGCGAACCCGCCCTCACCTCCCGATCTGTCGGCCCTGGAACGACTGTTTGACGAACGCGGCGAGCGGGTGGCGGCGTTTGATTTGAGTTGAGAAAAGCCAAAGGGGAAAAGGGCAAAGCTTGAAAATGATTTTGGGCGATGTTCAATTTTGTTGGGCTGATCTTGAAATAGAAAGTGCGAATTTGCCAATACACGGCGATAGCTATTTTATCCTACCTTTTTGATTGTTCATGTTGACCGTTGGAGGGAAGGAGTATGTAATTCCTCCCATTGATAGAGGCATCTATGTTCGTGGGGGCGGCATGCAGATGGTTGACGTCAATCTGGTTGCAGGTCCGGAATTTTCATTGATAGACAAGCTCGTTGCTGACCTTGAGCGAATGCTGAGGTATTCATCGATCACCAAAACCGTCGAAGTCCCCAAAGACATCGTTGATGAGGCATCCGCCGCTCTTGCCAAGGCACGAGGCATGGGGCCTCCGACCTCGGCACAGGCTAGCGACGTCGAGGTGTCTCTGTTGCAGGCAATCGACAAAATCACGCCGCGCATTTACCCGGCGACGCCGCTCTCGCTCGAGATTGCCGATCTCATGGAAGGGCAGTCACGCGGGAGGACCGTGATCGATGAAGCCTCGCGAGAAGGGATTATCTACAAACGCGTAAACCGTCTTATCAGGAAGCTGATGTGGTTTACGCTCTGCTCCCTGATTCTCGTTATTGTGTCTTTCGCACTGCGCGATGTCTTTGATGATAAGCTAGGTCCATACAAGACGCATGTCGAACATATGGTCAACATCATCGTCGGCCTGTTGGGTGCATGCGCCTACATACTCCGGAGTATTTTGACGCGTCTTGCTTCGCAGACATTCGTGTTGCGGGAAGAGGCCGGATATTATCTGCGCATGAACCTCGGAATGACCCTTGGTCTCATCATGCCGCAGATCGCAGGCGCCACAGGGTCCGCAGTCAGTGGCTTCGTCATCGCATTTCTGGCAGGCTATGCCGTCGAGCCGATGTTCACGGCACTTGATACGCTGGTGACGACCTTGCGAGATGCCGTCGCCCGCCCTTCTGCGCAGCCCGCAAAGTAGAATACATGAAATGGAGGCGCATGGTGCAGCGAGATGCACCATGCGCCTCCTTGCAAAGATCCTTGTTGCGCGTTGACTGCGTCAGTGATGAAATCTGCTTTGCCTCACTCCGCCGCCGTCACCTCCGGCAGTTCCAGTTTCTGCCAGTCGATGTGCCGCTCAAGCGCTATGCCTTCGGCGTCGAACAGATGGCAATCGGCAGCGCGGATGCCGGTCTTCATCGTTTCGTTGACGCGGACGGGAGCAGAACCCGGCAGCAGTGCGCAATAGGGCTCGCCGCCGGGAAGGCTAGCATAGGCGACCGTGTTGACGCCGAGGCGCTCGATCACCGAGGGAATGACGTCGATCAACAGGTCGCCATGGCCGAGATGCGTGTGTTCCGGGCGAATGCCGAGCGTCAGCGTCTTGCCGACGAGGTTGTCGCGCGGCGCGACCGGGATCAGCACCCGCTGGCCCTGGCAGAGCACGGTGACGCCCTCCGGTCCGGCGGCTTCACAGGTGACGGGCACGAAGTTCATTTTCGGGTTGCCGATGAAGCCGGCGACGAACAGGTTCTGCGGCTTGTGATAGAGTTCCAGCGGCGCGCCGACCTGGGCGATGCTGCCGGCATTCAGCACGACGATGCGGTCGGCCATGGTCATGGCCTCCACCTGGTCGTGGGTGACGTAGATCATCGTGGCCTTGAGGTCCTGGTGCAGCTTGGACAGTTCGATGCGCATGTCGGACCGCAACGCCGCGTCGAGGTTCGACAGCGGTTCGTCGAACAGGAAGATTTTCGGCTCGCGCACGATGGCTCGGCCGATCGCGACACGCTGGCGCTGACCGCCGGAGAGCATGCCGGGCTTCTGCTGCAGCCGCTTGTCAAGCTGCAGGATACGCGCCACGCCCTCCACCTTTTCGCGGATCTTGTCTTCGGAAAGGCGCTCGACGCGCAGCGGAAAGGCGATGTTCTCGAACACCGTCATGTGCGGATAGAGCGCATAGGACTGGAAGACCATGGCAATGCCGCGCTCGACCGGCGGCTTGTCGTTGACGCGCGCGCCATCGATGACGATGTCGCCGGTGCTGACGGAATCAAGGCCGGCGATCATGCGCAGCAGCGTCGACTTCCCGCAGCCGGACGGGCCGACGAAAACGACGAACTCGCCGTCCTTCACCTCCAGGCGGATGCTTTTCAGCACCTCGAAGTCCCCGTAGAACTTCTGCACGTTGTTCAGAAAAAGCTGTCCCAAGGTCAAAGTCTCCGTTCGCCGGAACGAGCGGCCGCGCGGCGCATCACGAAATGAGGGAGGGGATCGCATGTCTGCCACGCGATCCCCGACGATCGTCTGGCTTACTTGTACTGTTCCAGATCGGCAGCCGCCTTCTTCAGCGCGGCTTCCGGCTCGGCCTGGCCGGTCACGACGGACTGGACCATGGCGATGATCACGTTCTGGAAGCCCTTGTAGTCGGTGAAGAGCGGCTCCGGACCACCATAGGTGATGCCGTCGATCAGCGGCTTCCAGTAGGGATCCTTGGCGACGAAGGCATCCACCTGCGGCGAGGGACGCAGCGGGGTGAGGCCGGCGTCGCCCTGCAGTTCGTATTCACCCTGCGGACCGGGCGAGGTTATGAACTTGGCGAATTCGATCGCCTTGTCCTCGACGCCGGAGCCCTTGAACACGGCAAGGCTGTCGGTGATGAGGAGCGTGCCCTGCCCCTTGGCCGAGGGGCCGAGCGGCAGCGGTGCAATGCCCCAGTTGATGCTGGTCTTCTTCAGACGAGAGGCGGCACCCGAGCCGGCCTGGATCATCGCCACCTTGCCATCGAGGAAGATTGCGCGGATTTCGTTCTGTTCGTAGGCGGTGGCGCCTTCGACGGAATAGGGCGTGATGTCCTTGTAGGCCTTCAGGGCGGCCAGCACTTCCGGGCTGTTGGCGACGACCTTGTCGCCGTCGATGATCTTGCCGTTGTTGGTGTACACCCAGTGCATGAACTGGTGCATGGTGTTGTCGAAGGTCTTGGCGGGCAGGCCGTAGCCGGCGACGCCGGTCTTTTCCTTGACCTGCTTGGCGAAGGCGATTTCCTCAGCCCAGGTCTTCGGCGGGGTTTCCGGGTCGAGGCCGGCCTGCTTGAAGAGATCCTTGTTCCAGTAGAGAGCCTTGGTGGAGAAGGCGATCGGAACGCCCCATTGGGTGCCGTTGAAGGTGACGGTGTCGACGATGTTCGGATAGTAGGTTTTCTTTTCGGCATCCGTCATCGGCACCGGAACGATGAGGTCGTTCTGGGCAAATTCCTTCAGCGTGCGTGAACCGACATAGGCCATGGCGACCGGCGTGCCGGCGGCAGCGAGCGTGGTGGCCTTGTCCTGGCACTGGGCCCAGCCGACGACTTCCGGCGCGACCTTCCAGCCCGGGTTCTTGCCTTCCCATTCCTTGATGTATTTTTCGTGGATCGGATCGATCTTGTCGCCGCAATAGATCCAGGAGATCTGCTTGTCGGCGGCCTGTGCGGAGAACGCGCCCAGCATGGTGCTGCTGGCGAGTGCTACGGCCAAAATCCCAGTTCTGATGGTCATTGTCACGTTCATGCTCCCATTCTCTGTGGTTGTCTTATTGTTTCACCGCACCAGCGGTGAGCCCGCTGACGAGATAGCGTTGCAGGAAGAAGATCACGATCATGGCGGGCGCGATGCCGACGAAGCTCGCGGCCATGAGTTCGTTCCAGATCACCTCCTGGCGGCCGAAATAGGCAAACAGCCCGACCGGCAAAGGCATGTATTCCGTCTTCGCATTGAAGGTCAGCGCGAAGATGAACTGCTGCGCATAGGACCCGATGAAAGTGGTGATGGCGACCACCGTGATGCCCGGCATGGCAATCGGCAGGATCACCCGGCGCAGCGTGTAGAAGTGGCTGGCGCCATCCACATAGGCTGCCTCGTCCAGTTCCTTCGGAATGCGCATGATATAGGTGCGCAGCAGCCAGATCGCGGAGGGAATGAGGAAGGCGACGCCCGGCACGATCATCGCGAAATAGGTGTTCAGCACGCCGAGCGTGCGCATCAGCCGGAACAGCGGGATCAGCAGCACGGCGCCTGAAAACATGTTGACAGCCAGGAAGGCACCGAGCAGCGGGCCGCGGCCTTTGAATTCGAAGCGGGCGAAGGCATAGGCCGCCGGCACTACCATGATCAGCACCACCGTCGTGACGATGCCGGAGATGAAGAAGGAGTTGAAGATGTAGCGGCCAAAGCCCGGCACGCTGTCCCACATGGTGCGGTAGGCGGCAAAGGAGCCGTTTTCCGGGATGAAGCGGTAGGGCGAGGAGAACAGCTGGCTGAGCGGCTTCAGCGATACCAGGAACCCTTCCACGAAGGGTGCCAGCACGAAGCTGAGGAAGACGAAGATGCCGCAATAGATGCCGAGGATTTCATACCACTTGTAGCGGTGAATCAGCTGCGCGGGCTCTTTCATTGCTTGTCTCCCGTGGCGAGGCGGCTGGTGACGCGGAAATAGCAGAGGCAGAAGATCGACAGGAAAATGCAGATCAGCACGGCGCGCGCTGCACCCTCTCCATACTTTTTCGACCCGATCGCGGTGCGGTAGGTGTCGATGATCATGGTGGTCGTCTCGCCGTTTGGCCCACCCTGCGTCAGGATCCAGATGATGTCGAAGGAATTGAAGGTGGAGATCAGCGACAGCATCGACATGGTGATCATAGCCGGCACCAGCAGCGGCAGCGTGATGCGGCGGAAGCGGTAGAAGCGCCCTGCCCCGTCCGTCCAGGCGGCTTCGTAGAGATCCTGCGGGATCGCCTGCATGGCGGCCAGCATGTAGAGCGTCACCATCGGCACGCCGATCCATACGTCAGTGATGACCGTTGCCCAGAAAGCAGTCTCGCCATAGGCCAAGAAGGCAATCGGACTGTCGGTGAGACCGAAGCGCTGGAGAAGGCCGGAAATCATGCCGAACTGGCCATTGTACATCCAGCCCCACATGAAGATGCCGATGGCCATCGGCACGATCCATGGCGGCATGGTCAGCACCCGGAACAGGGCCCGGCCCGGGACGGCGGAGTTCAGCATGGCGGCACCGAAGGTGCCGATCATCATCTTGATCGAGACGGAGAAGAAGGTCCACACGAAGGTGCGGGTGATGACTTCGGCAAAGGTGGCGTTGAAGATCTTGTTGTAATTGTCCCAGCCGACCCAGTTGGTCGTCTTGCGCAGCGATGCGTCGGTGAACGACAGAATGAAGGTTTCCACCAGCGGATAGGCCACGATGGCGCAGACATAGAGAAGCGCCGGCGTCAGCAGGATCCAGGCAAAGATGACGGCGCTGCGTCTGGCATGCATGGGAGCGGCCCTCTTGATCAGGCGGACTTGGCATGCGGTGCGGCGGCACCACCATGCAGGCAGGCATCAAAATGCGCCCAGACCGGCGCGAGATCCACCACCTTGCGGCTCTGTCGGGCCTCGTCCATCGCAAGCGCCAGAATGCCGGCCTCGATGGCATCGAGGGCCGAAACCGGCAGTGCGGCGCCCGTCTGCATGTGGGCCAGCACATCAGCGGCCATCTGTTCGTCGGCGCCGTAATGCTGGGATTTGGTCGAGGGCGCCTGATAGCGGTTGCCGATCCGCTTTTCGCGGGTATGGGCATCATGCACGTCGAGATAGCCGCGCACGAAATCGCCTTCCGCCATGCCCTTGGCGCCGATCACGCAGAAGCGGCGGAATTCGTCGGGAACGTTGAGGTTGGTGTGGAAGGTCATCGATGCGCCGCCCTCGTATTCCACGATGGCGGTCTGGTAGTCGATGATATCGCCATCGCTGTCGAACACCTTGTCGGCACCCAGCCAGCCGCTCGGTTTGCGGTGGTAGACTTCGAGATCGTTGACACCCGCCTGTTCCGGCGCATTTTCCGGCACGAAACTCTTGCGGCCGCCAAAGCTTGCGACGAAACGCGGACGCTGTCCCACCACGCCATTGTAGAGATCGAGGTCGTGGCAGCATTTTTCCAGCATGAAGCCGCCGGTATAGGAGGCGTAGCGGCGCCAGTCGCGCATGAAGAAGGCGCCGTGATAGGGCGCGATATGCTCCGAGGCCTCGATCGACACGACATCTCCGAGGAGGCCGCGGGCCTGAGCCTCACGCAGGTCCCGGTAAAGCGGCGAATAGCGCAGAACGAGGCCGACCAGCAGGCGGTCATGACCGTGCGTGTTGAGCAGGCTGGCCAGCGCGTGGCTTTCCTCGATCGAGATGACGATCGGCTTTTCGGTGAAGACCTTGAGGCCCGCCTCGAGGCCGATGCGGATATGTTCGAGATGCAGGTGGTTGGGGGAGCCGATCATCAGCAGGTCGAACTTTTCCGACGCGATCAGCTCTTCCGGCGTGTCATAGGCCTTGCCTGCGGAAATGCCGGCTTCGGTCAGTCGAGCCATTCCGGCCGGCGCCGGATCGACATAGCCGACAATCTCGAAATCCGGATCGATATCCTTGAAGACAACGCCGAGATAGCCGAGACGGAATCCGAGTCCGATGATGGCGACCTTCATGACAGCATGTTCCCTGTTTTCGTAATTATTTTTCTTAGACTGTGGCATGGGTCCGCTTTCGTCAACCGAAAATCGACAAAATCCGAAATTCATGAAATTCATTTTCATGGCCGGGCGCATGTCGACGTTTCGGACCCATCCAGCCGGTTTGTGGGAGACGGGTCTTTGCGAGAGCGGAAGCCATGCCGTGGCCTCTGGGCTGAAATAATACCAAAAAAATGCCAATCGTCTACCGGACTCATCCAATTTTCCGAGTAACGCTTGAGTTTTGCAGCTAAATGGCGGTTTTGACAGGTAAATTTGCTTGTCCGGTGCCCTCGGGTTTCATGAAAATGAAACCATTTGCGGATTTGGCACTTCATTGGTATTGTCGCGCTTCAACCAAGAACGGAACAAGGCCCGGCAGGGCGCTTTGAGAGGAAGGCGAAAGGGATGGAGCAGCAGCGGTTCTCGACGTCTTTCCGAAAGGATCGCCCGCATGGCCATGGATGATGCCCTTCCTCTGGCCGACCTGCAAAATGCGCGGGGCGGCCCTCTCTACCTGAAGCTCAAGAACATGATCGAGCATGCCGTCGTCTCGGGACGGCTGAAGCATGGAGACGCCCTGCCGGCTGAGCGCGACATTGCCGATGCGGCCGCAATTTCCCGTGTCACGGTTCGCAAGGCGATTGATGATCTTGTGGATCAGGGACTGCTGGTGCGCCGGCGCGGGTCCGGCACGTTTGTTGTCAAGCCTGTTCCACGCATGCAGCAGACGCTGAACCGGCTCACCTCCTTCTCCGAGGATATGCGCCGCCGCGGCATGGTGCCGGGATCGCGCTGGCTGGATCGCGGCCTGTTTCATCCGACGCCAGAGGAGACGATGACGCTCGGGCTTGCCGGCAATGCGCGCGTCGCGCGGCTGACGCGTCTGCGCACCGCCAATGATATGCCGATCGCGTTGGAGCGCACCAGCCTGCCGGATGACATCCTGCCCGATCCCGATGGGATCGAGAACTCGCTCTACCAGGCGCTCTCCCAGCGCAGTATCCGGCCGATGCGCGCCAACCAGCGCATCTGCGCGGTGCTGCTGAAGGACGAGGAAACGGAACTGCTTGGTGTGCCGCTCGGCTCCGCAGCGCTTTCGGTGCAGCGCATCGCCTATCTCGATACGGGCCGCGTGATGGAAGTGTCCACTGCACTTTATCGCAGCGATGCCTATGACCTCGTGGCCGAACTGACCATCGGCTCCTGATTTTTTCTTTTCCGAAAGGCTTTTTCCATGTCGTCCATCATGCGTCAGGAGATCGACCAGATCCCCGCCGTCGCCGCTTCGCTGTTGTCTTCGTCTGCAGATGCGATCCGGGAGGCTGCGGCTGCGTTGAGGGCACGCGATCCGGCCGTGGTGGTGACGATCGCGCGTGGCTCGTCCGACCATGCGGCGCATTTTCTGAAATATGCGATCGAACTGGAACTCGGCATACCTGTAGCCTCCATCGGGCCGTCGCTCAGTTCCATCTATGGCGTGCCGCTGAAACTGGAGCGCGCCGCGGCGCTCGCCGTCTCGCAATCCGGAGCGAGCCCCGATATCGTGTCCCTGGCAGAAAGTGCCGGCAAGGGTGGGGCTCTCAGCGTGGCGCTCGTCAACACCGTTCCCTCGCCGCTCGCCAGGGCGGCATCCATCGCACTCGACATCAAGGCCGGACCGGAGATCGCCGTCGCCGCGACAAAATCCTTCGTCAATTCCATCGTCGCCGGTCTGGCGATCATTGGTGAATGGAAGCAGGATAATGCCTTGTGTGCTGCCGTCGCCGATCTTCCCCGCCGTTTCGAAGATGCGCTCGCACTTGATTGGAGCATGCTGGTCGAGGGCCTCACGGCGGCCGATTCTCTCTATATGCTTGGGCGTGGTCCATCCCTGGCGATCGCCTCCGAAGCCGCCCTGAAATGCAAGGAGACCTGCGAACTGCATGCCGAAGCCTATTCGTCGGCGGAAGTGCTGCACGGGCCGGTTTCGCTGGTTGCCGATGCCTTTCCCGTCATCGCCTTTGCCGCGCGGGACAAGGCGGAGGCATCGATCGCCGAAACCGCCTCCAGGCTCGTGGCAAAGAACGCGGCGATCTATCTCACCTCCGCCAACGGCCGGGGACCGACGGCGCTTCCCTTCATCGCGACGGGGCATCCCCTGACTGACGCGCTGTGCCTGATCATTCCCTATTACGGCATGGTGGAGGCACTTTCGCGCCGCCGCGGCTTCAATCCGGACAAGCCCGCCGCCCTGCAGAAGGTGACCGAGACCCGATGAGCACTGGTTTCATTCTTTTCGGCGGGCTTATCTTTGATGGCGCGCGCTTCCACGATGACCGGGTCCTTGTCGTATCAGACGGGAGCATCGTCGAGGTTTCTGCGGCCGATGGAGCCCTGCCCGACCTGCCGCGGCAGGATGCCGGCGGCGCGCTGGTCGTTCCCGGCTTCATTGATCTGCAGGTCAATGGTGGTGGCGGTGTTCTGCTGAACAACGATCCGAGCGTTGAAGGCATTGCCACGATCCTCGCGGCCCATGCCCGCTTTGGTACGACGGCGCTTCTGCCGACGTTGATCACCGATCGTCCTGACGTGCGCGACAAGGCGCTTGCGGCCGGACGTCTGGCACAGGAGCGTCACCTGCCAGGCTTCCTCGGCCTGCATCTGGAGGGGCCTCACCTGTCGCTGGCGCGCAAGGGCACGCATGATCCGGCCCTCATTCGTCCGATGACCTCGGAGGATCTTGCGGTTCTTTGCGCGGCATGTGGCACCTTCGGTCAGGCCCTCATCACCATTGCGCCGGAAAACGTCACGCCGGATCAGGTCCGTGCGCTGCGGTCCGCCGGTTATGTCGTGAGCCTCGGCCATACCGATGTGGGCGCCACCACCGTCGCCACCTATGTCGAGGCCGGCGCGTCGATGGTCACGCACCTCTTCAATGCGATGAGCCCGCTTGGCAATCGAGAGCCCGGCGTGGTCGGGGCCGCACTTGCGTCCGGCGCGCTGTCCTGCGGCCTGATCGCCGATGGTTTCCACGTCGATCCGATCAGCATGGGCATTGCGCTGCGTGCAAAACAGGGGCCGGGCCGGATCTTCCTGGTGACCGACGCCATGTCGACCATCGGCACCGATGAGCCCGGTTTCGAGTTGAACGGCCGGCAGGTCTACCGCCGTGACGGGCGACTGACGCTGGCCGACGGAACGCTGGCCGGCGCGGATATCGACATGCTCTCCTGCGTCCGCTTTGCCCATGGGCGTCTCGGCCTCTCGCTTGCTGAGTCGCTGAACATGGCTTCGCTTTATCCCGCCGAAGCCATGGGTCTTCAGGATCGCGGTCGGCTGGCTGCCGGATGTGCAGCCGATTTCCTGCTGCTGGATCCATCGCTTGCCTTGCGTTCCACCTGGATCGGCGGAGCACCGGTCTATGATGCCGCGGACGGTGAAGAGGGAGCAAGGACATGATCGTCTGCTTCGATATCGGCGGCACTGCGATCAAGGGGGCGCTCGCCTACAGCGCAGAGGATATTCGTCCCGTCCCGAGGCAGCCGACCCCGCTGCATGATTTCGAAGCCTTCGTCGCAGTCATGCGCGCTGTGATCGAAACGGCCGGGGAACGGCCGGACTGCGTGGCGCTTTCGATTGCCGGCATCATCGATCCCGATACTGCGCTCGCGGTTGTTGCCAACGTGCCCTGCATTCACGGCCGGCCGCTGAAGGCAGATCTGGAAGCGGCGCTCGGCCTGCCGGTTTTGATTGCCAATGATGCGGACTGCTTCGTGCTCGCCGAAGCCGGCATCGGCGCCGGTCGCGGACATCGCGTTGTGTTCGGCGTGATTCTCGGGACCGGTGTCGGTGGTGGACTGGTGATCGACGGCCGGTTGATCAACAGCGATGGCGGTTTTGCCGGCGAATGGGGCCATGGGCCAGTTGCAGCCACCGAGGCCGGCCACCCGCCCGCGCGTCTGCCGCGCTTCCAGTGCGGCTGCGGCCTTGCCGGCTGCATCGATGCCATCTGCAGCGCGCGCGGCCTGGAGAAACTGCATCAGCATCTGCATGACGAGACGCTGACCAGCGAGGAGATCATCAAGGCGTGGTCCGAGCAGGATCCTCTCGCCGCACGCACCATTGATGTCTATGTCGGTGTGCTGGCCGGGCCGCTGGCGCTGGTCGCCAATGTCACGGGTGCGACGATCATGCCGGTGGGTGGCGGTCTTTCCAACGTGCCGGCCCTTCTGGTCGAGATCGACCGGGCGGTCCGCGCCCGCGTCCTGCGGAAGTTCAACCGCCCGCTGATCGTCAGGGCCGAATGCCGGATCGAGCCGGGCCTGATCGGCGCCGCGCTGCTCGGGCTCAAGGGGTGAGCCCGAGCCCGCCATCGGCGTAAGGCTCCCGTCACTTCACGGCGCAGATGGCATAACGGTGCTGGGTGGCGCGTTCGAGCCCCTTCAGCAGGCTGAAGTTCTTGCGCTGGGCGCGGTGAATGGCGCGCATGTTGGTATCCACCCTCACCTGAGAGAAACCGGCATCCTGTAAAAGCGCCGCCACGGCATCCGCGCGTGCACCTTCCGAAAAATAGACGCGCGAAAGAATGCTGCGATGGGTGTCCGCCAGCGCGCTGCCGGGGCCATGGGCCGGACGCTTGTCGGAGATGCCGAAACGGCCAAGCAGGGTCGCCAGCCTGCCCGCCAGGCGTGCAATCACACCCGGATTGACGAAGTCGCCATCGACGATCAGGAGCCGTCCGCCCGGCTTCAGCACGCGGTGCCATTCGCGAAAGGCCGCTGCCGGATTGACCAGAGTCCAGACGAGATGCCGGTTGGTGATCACGTCGTAACTTTCATCCGGCTCCATGGTGGATTCCGCATCGCCCATCAGGAAGCGGATCGAGCGACCGCGCGCCTTTGCCTTTGCCTTGGCGCGCTCCAGCATCGGCTCTGCCCAGTCGAGGCCCGTGACGGAAAAACCGAGGTCATCCAGGAGGTGTGAGACCACCCCTGTGCCCGAGGCGAGGTCGAGCGCCTTTCGCCCGTCGCCTGTGCCGAGATGGCGACGGATCAGCGCATGCCAGGCCGCTCGCTCCGCATCCGAAAAGATTTCGTGCCCCGGCTGTTCGTCGAAGGTCTCGGCCCTGGCCGACCAGTAGGCCTTGATCTCGTCCTTGAGGTTGTAGTTTGCCTGCGCTGCCAACTGATGCATGAATGCCGTCCTGCTTCCAGTAACCGATTGGAATTCTTCTAAAAGATATTTGTTGACGTGAAAACTCATAAAATCATAGAAGCGCCCAAAATCGATCCATGGAGGCAAAGGTGTTCAAAATTTCCGGCGTCGCAACGGCTGCAGCCCTGTCGCTCGCATTCCTTGCGGGTGTGGCTGAGGCTGGCGAAAAGATCAAGGTCAAGGATATTACCGGCCGTGAGGTCGAGGTCAGCGTCCCGGTCGAGCGCGTGATCCTTGGCGAAGGTCGCCAGATCTATTTCACCGGCGCTCTTGATACCGAAGCGCCGTTCAAGCGCGTTGTCGGGTGGCGTGACGATTTCCAGAAGGCCGACCTCGACGGCTACAACATCTATCTGAAAAAATTTCCGGAAATGGCCAGGATCCCGACCTTTGGCGGGATGAAGGACGGAACCTTCGATATCGAGCAGGCTGTAACGCTGAAGCCCGATGTCATCATCATGAACATCGATGCCAAATCCGCCACCGAGGAAAGCGGCTATATCGAGAAGCTGTCCAAGGTCGGCATTCCCTTGGTCTATGTGGATTTCCGCGAAAAGTCGCTGGAGAACACGGATCCCTCGATGCGTCTGATCGGCAAGCTGTCCGGCAAGGAGCAGAAGGCCGAGGAATTCGTGAAGTTTCACGATGCGCAGATCGCCCGCGTGACCGACGTGATCGCCAAGACGAAGGACCTGAAGAAGCCGGTGGTGTTCATGGAGCGCGCCGGTGGCTACAGCGATGATTGCTGCATGTCGTTCGGCTCTGAAAACTTCGGTAAAATGGTGGAGCTGGCCGGTGGCGTCAACCTGGCAGCCAAGATCATCCCCGGCACCTTCGGGACCGTAAACCCCGAGCAGATCATCGCGTCCAACCCGGATCAGGTGATCGTGACCGGCGCCAACTGGGAGCTTTATGTGCCCGGCGGCGCCTGGGTCGGCGTCGGTCCCGGCGCAGACAAGGCGCTGGCCCGCAAGAAGCTGGCCGCCCTGATGAAGCGCCCGGCCTTCACGGATATCAAGGCGGTCAAGGACGGCAATGTGCACGCCATCTGGCACCAGTTCTACAACAATCCCTACCAGTTCGTGGCCATCCAGCAGATTGCCAAGTGGCTGCACCCTGACCTGTTCAAGGATCTCGATCCTGAAGCAACCTTCCAGGAACTGCATCAACGCTTCCTTCCGGTCGATTACCACAGCGGCTATTTCGTCTCGCTGAAGGACGACACGTAATCCGATACATGCCGGCAGGACTGTCTCCTGCCGGCTTCTTTCAGGAAGAATGCGAATGACCAGGCTTATCGTGCGGGCGGTGCTCGCCCTTTTGTCATTTTGGGTGCCGGGGGCTTTGGCGGCCGAGATCACCGATGTTGCCGGCCGCACGGTCGAGGTCGATCTGCCTGCCAAGCGCGTCATCGTGGGCGAAGCCCGGCAGATCCATGTGATCGCGGCGCTGAAGGGCGAACATGCCTTCGATACGATCATTGGCTGGCGGGATGACCTGCTGAAGAAGGATCCGGACAGCTACGCGGCCTATGTGGAGCGTTTTCCGCAGATCGCCCAGCTGCCACAGTTCGGCTATATCCCACAGGGTACATTCGATCTGGAAACGGCAATCTCGCTGGCGCCGGATGTCCTGACGCTGAATCTGGAATCCCAGAAATCGGCGCGCGACAGCGGTCTTGAGGAGAAGCTTGCGGCTGCCGGCATCAAGGTTGTCTACCTGGACTTCCGCATTGATCCCGACAAGAACACCGAACGATCGGTGGATATTCTCGGCCAGCTGTTCGGCGCGGCGGACCGGGCGGAACAGCTGAAGTCCTTTCGTCGCGAGCAGATTGCGCGGGTGACGGACCGTCTTGCTGCCGTGAAGGACCTTCAGCGCCCCACGGTGTTCATCGAGCGCGCACCCGGTATCTCCGGTGAGGACGCCTGCTGCCGGACCTTCGGTCCCTACAACTTCGGCGCCATGGTTGATGCGGCCGGCGGTCACAATGTCGCCGATGGCATCATCAGCACGACCTTCGGCGATCTCAATCCGGAGCAACTGGTGATTTCCGATCCTGACGCCGTTATCGTCACCGGCTCCAACTGGGCTGCCGAATCCGACGTCAACCAGTTTGTGCCCGTCGGGCGTGGCGCGGATATGGGTGTCGCGCGCCAGCGCCTGGAAAACCTGATGAGGCGCACGCCCTTCCCCCAGCTGAAGGCGGTCGGGACGCACAAGGTCTATGCCGTGTGGCATCAGTTCTACGGTGTGCCCTATGAATTCCTGCCGATCCAGCAATTCGCCAAATGGTTCCATCCGGAGCTTTTTGCCGATCTGAACCCGGAAGACACGTTCCGCCAGTTCCACGAGAAATTCCTGCCGGTCAGCTACAAGCCCGGCTATTTCGCATCGCTTGCAGAAGGTGGACAATAATGGCCATTGCAATCCAGGACGATGTGGCGACAGAGGGGCGCAGCCGCTACCGGGCGCTCGCCGCCCGGCGCCTTTTGATCCTCGCCGGTCTTTGTGCAGCGCTGGCGCTCAGCATCGCGGTCGATATCGGGCTTGGTCCGGCGCGCTATTCGCTCTCGGAGGTGCTCTCCGCGATCTTTACGCCACAAAGCGTGCCGAACCAGTTGCGTGTCGTGGTGTGGGATATCCGCATGCCCATCGCGCTGATGGCGGTGACCGTCGGCGCTTGCCTATCGCTTGCCGGCGCGCAGATGCAGACGATCCTTGCCAATCCGTTGGCGAGCCCCTTCACACTCGGCATTTCGGCCGCCGCAGGCTTCGGCGCTGCACTGGCGCTGGTGGCCGGTGTCGCGGTGTTTCCGGCCGCCATCCAGTTCATGGTGCCGATGAACGCCTTCCTGATGGCAATGCTCGCGTCGCTGTTCATCTACGGTGTCTCGACGCTGCGAGGCGTGACGGTGGAAACCATCGTGCTTCTCGGCATCGCGCTCGTCTTTACCTTTAACGCGCTTCTGTCGCTGCTGCAGTATCTGGCCTCTGAACAGGCACTCGCCGCCGTCGTGTTCTGGACCATGGGCAGCCTGACAAAAGCGACCTGGACGAAGGTGGCGGTGACCTTTGCGGTGCTCGTCGTCTGCGTGCCGCTGTTTGCCCGCCGCGCCTGGGCGCTGACGGCCCTGCGTCTCGGCGACGACAAGGCGGCAAGTCTTGGCGTCAACGTGCGTTCGCTGCGGCTGGAAACCATGCTGCTGGTCAGCCTGCTGGCGGCGATCCCGGTCTCCTTCGTCGGGACCATCGGTTTTGTCGGGCTCGTCGGTCCGCATATCGCGCGCATGGTGGTGGGCGAAGACCAGCGCTTCTTCCTCCCGGGCTCGGTCATCTGCGGCGCGCTGCTTCTGTCGACCACCTCGGTCGTCTCCAAGATGCTGATCCCCGGCGCGATCCTGCCGATCGGCGTCATTACGGCGCTGGTTGGCGTTCCCTTCTTCTTCTCGCTCATCTTCACCAACCGGAGGCGCGCATGGTAGCCCTGAAACTCGAGGAGGTCGGCGCCCGCTATGGCAAGACCCAGGTTTTCGAGGCGATCTCGACCGATTGGCTGAAGGGTGGCACGCTGACGGCGCTGATCGGTCCGAACGCGGCCGGAAAGTCCACGCTTTTCAAGAGGATCGCCGGTCTTCTTAAAGGCGATGGCGTCGTGCAGGTGGAAGATGTCCGGGAGGGTTTCCGGCCGATCTGCTACATGCCGCAGGATACCGGCGCCAATGCCGTGCTGACCGTTTACGAATCCATCCTGCTCGCCGCAAAGCAGGGCGGCGGCTGGCGCGTGGCCGAGGATGACCTGAAGGACATCGACCGCCTGCTGAAGGCGCTGCACATTTCTGACCTCGCCTTTCGCGATCTCGGCGCACTCTCCGGCGGCCAGCGGCAACTGGTCGCGATTGCCCAGGCGCTGGTGCGCCGACCGGAAGTCCTCCTGATGGACGAGCCGACGTCTGCGCTGGATCTCTTTCGCCAGATCGAAGTGCTGGAGTTCATGCGCCATCTGGCGGCGGAAAAGGGTATGGCAGTTCTGATCGCGCTGCACGACCTGAACCATGCCCTGCGCTACTGTGCGCAGACCATGGTCATTTCCGGCGGACGACTGCTTGCCAGTGGCTCGACGCTTGATGTCATCACGCCGGAGATGCTGCGGAGCGTCTACCGCGTGGAGGCGCGCGTTGAAAACTGCACCCAGGGTCGTCCGATGGTAATCGTCGACGGGACCGCCTGATCCCGAACTGAGAGCCCCACGAAGATCGTGAGCCCGGCATCAACAAGGTGCCGGGTTCTTGTTGTGCGTCTCGTTCTGTGGTTCGGTTCATGCGCTTTTGCGGTGCAACGATGCATCGAAAGCATCGCTGCGTTGCAGCGACGAATGTCGATTGACGCTCGGAAGAAAGCTCTTTACCAACTTATCCAGTGGTCCAACCAGCAGACCAGTTGGTGCATGAGACACCAATGTCAGACGGATCCATGGGATGGCGGGGCATGAAGACCGACGGCATTCTGAACCAGGTACCGACGATCGGCCGCGCGCTGGTGCGACAGACCGCGCGTGATGCGGTGGCCGACAAGCTGACCACGCTGATCGCGATGGGCATGCTGCGGCCGGGTGATGAACTGCCAAGCGAGCGTGAACTCGCGCATGTGCTCAACGTCAGCCGCGAGACGGTGCGGGGTGCCATCCAGAATCTCGCCGCCAAGGGGTTTGTCGAGGTCTCGCAGGGCAGCCGCAGCCGTGTGGCCGATGTGGACCTTAGCCATCTTCCGGTGACGATTGCCGCACCGAGCGCCATTGATCGTTATGATCTGGAGGCCGTGCATGGCGCACGGATGCTGGTGGAGCTTGATGTCGTGCGACAGGCTGTTGCCCGGATCGGCGAAGACACCATCGCCAAGCTGGAAACGCTTCTGGAGGCACAGCAGGCTGCCGGAAGCGATACGATGCGATTCCTCATCTGCGACCGGGAATTCCATCTGGAAATTTATCGGGCTGCCGGCAATCCGCTGCTGATCGATTTCGTCATCGATCTCTACGGCTACCTGATGGATCAGCGGCGGCAGGCCATGGCCCGGAGCGGCGCGACGGCCGACAGTTATGCGGATCACGTGGAGATTGTCGAGGCGTTGAAGCGGCGCGATGAGGTGGCCGTGGTGGATGCCTTCCGCCGCCATCTGACGCGGATCTACGAGACGACGCAGGACGCAGCAGCAAGACGGCCGGCGTTCCTGCGGGAGAAGGCCTGACGTCACGGGAGGTGGCTGTGGGCAGAAAAGGGATACGGCAAGGAGGACGCCGCGCATGCATGTACTGATCCTGGGCGCCGCTGGTATGGTGGGCCGCAAGCTGGTGGAGCGCCTGGCGCGCGAGCCGCATGTGTTGGGCGGTGATATCTCGCGCCTGACGCTGGCGGATGCCTTTGCCCCCGTCCTGCCCGCCATCTTCGCCGACATTGGTACGGCCTTGACGCTCGATCTGGCAACGCCCAGCAGCGCGCAAACGCTGATTGCCGGCAGGCCCGATCTGATCATTCATCTGGCGGCCATCGTTTCCGGCGAAGCGGAAGCGGATTTCGAAAAAGGCTATGCGGTCAATCTGGATGGGTCGCGCGCGCTCTTCGAAGCGATCCGGCAGGAAGGACTGCGCGAGCCTTATACGCCACGCGTGCTGTTTGCTTCGTCGATCGCCGTCTTCGGCGCACCCTTCCCCGAAACGATCGGCAGCGAGTTCTTTTCGACGCCGCTCACCAGTTACGGCACGCAGAAGGCGATCGCCGAGCTGCTGCTGGCCGACTATACGCGTCGCGGCATTTTCGATGGCGTCGGCATCCGTCTGCCGACCATCTGCGTGCGACCAGGTACGCCGAACAAGGCGGCGTCGGGCTTCTTCTCCAACATCCTGCGCGAACCGCTGTCGGGAAAGGAAGCTGTACTGCCGGTCAGCGAGACGGTTCGGCACTGGTTTGCCAGCCCACGCTCGGCGGTGAATTTCTTCCTTCATGCGGCGACCATGGACACCAGCCTGATCGGTCCACGCCGCAACCTGACCATGCCCGGGCTTTCCGCGTTGGTGGGGGAGGAAATCGAGGCGCTGCGCCGGGTGGCCGGTGAACGGGCCGTCTCCCTCATTCGCCGCGAATCGGACGCCGTGATCGAACGCATCGTGGCGGGATGGCCGACGAATTTCGATGCAAGCCGCGCCGAGCAATTGGGGTTCAGCGCTGAAAAGACTTTTGACGAGATTATCCGCATCCATATTGATGACGAACTGGGAGGCAGCATTCGATGACGGCAGCAGGCAGGGGCGCGGTTGCGCTGGTCACGGGTGGAGGAACGGGCGTCGGGCGCGCCATCGCGAGGGCGCTTGCGGCAGCCGGTTATCAGGTCGTCATTTCCGGACGCCGGCGCGAGGTGCTGGAAAAGGCGGCGGCAGAGCTTGCGGCCGAAACGTCGGGTCAGGTCCATGCGCTCGCGGCAGATGTCGGCGATCCGCAGTCCGTGCGCGCCCTGTTCGATGCGATCGAGCAGACCTTCGGTCGCCTTGATCTTCTGGTCAATAATGCCGGCGTCAGCGCACCCGGTGTGCCGATGGAGGAACTGACCTTTGAGCAGTGGAACGCCGTCGTCTCCGCCAATCTGACCGGAGCCTTTCTCTGCACGCAGCAGGCCTTTCGCCTCATGAAGGCTCAATCGCCGCGCGGCGGTCGCATCATCAACAATGGTTCGATCTCGGCAACGACGCCGCGCCCCAATTCGGCGCCCTATACCGCGACCAAGCATGCGATCACGGGCCTGACCAAGTCGACCGCGCTCGACGGGCGCAACTTCGACATTGCCTGTGGTCAGATCGACATCGGCAATGCCGCAACCGAGATGACCCAGAAGATTTCGACAGGGGTGATCCAGGCGAATGGCAGCCTCGCGGCCGAGCCGACCATCGACTCCGCGCATATCGCCAATGCCGTCGTCTACATGGCGAGCCTGCCGCTCGACGCCAATGTGCTGACCATGACGGTGATGGCAACGAAAATGCCGTTTGTCGGGCGCGGTTGATCGCGACCGGCATCGCCGCCGGCTTGGGGAGGAGCCGGCGGCCCCTGAACTTGCAAGGATTCCACATGCGGGAAGAGGAGCCCGCGGCATCCTTGGCTACGCCTGACATATAGGGATTGCACTCTGGGGAGGAGACGCATGGCCACTGTTCAATTTGCCGAGGTGAAGAAGTCCTTCGGCGCTTTTCCCGTCATCAAGGGGGTCAATATCGACATCGAGGATGGCGAGTTCGTCATTCTGGTCGGCCCCTCTGGCTGCGGGAAATCCACGCTTCTGCGCATGCTGGCGGGGCTGGAGCATATTTCTGGCGGCGAGATCCGCATTGGCGGACGCGTCGTCAACACGCTGCCGCCCAAGGATCGCGATATCGCGATGGTGTTCCAGAACTATGCGCTCTATCCGCACATGACGGTGGCGAAGAACATGGCGTTCTCGCTGATGCTGAATTCGGCGCCGCAGGCGGAGATCGACAAGCGCGTAAATTACGCGGCCGGCATTCTCGGGCTCAGCAACCTGCTCGACCGCTATCCCCGCCAACTGTCGGGCGGCCAGCGCCAGCGGGTGGCCATGGGCCGCGCCATCGTGCGCGATCCGCAGGTCTTTTTGTTCGACGAGCCGCTGTCCAACCTCGACGCCAAGCTGCGCGTTGCCATGCGTGCCGAGATCAAGGAGCTGCATCACCGCCTGAAAACCACCACGGTCTATGTGACGCATGACCAGATCGAGGCCATGACCATGGCCGACAAAATCGTGGTCATGCATGACGGCCGCGTGGAGCAGATCGGCACGCCGCTCGATCTCTACGACAATCCGAACAACCTGTTCGTGGCGGGTTTCATCGGTTCCCCGGCAATGAACATGATCAAGGGGCGGCTGGATGTGGACAACCCGCAGGTATTCGTGGCGGCTGATGGTACGCGCCTGCCGCTTGCCCGCCCCTATCCGCAGGCCGTTGGGAAAAATCTCGTCTACGGGTTGAGGCCGGAATACATCCGCCTCGACGGCACCGGTTACAGGGCAGACGTCGTCGTCATCGAGCCGACGGGCTACGAGACGCAGATCGTCGTCAATTTCGGTGGATCCGAAGTGACCTGCGTCTTCCGGGAGCGGGTCGATGTGCGCCCCGGGGAAGCGATCACCATCGCGATCGACCCGGCCAACGTGCATCTCTTCGATGCCGAGGGCGGCCAGCGTCTGGCACGCTGATCGCAAGGACCGCGACCGGGCGGAAGAGGAGCCATCCGGTTCGCATCAAATTCGACAGATATTGGGAAACCGGCATTCGCCGCTCGGGACAGCGGATGCTTCGCGGGAGGGTCCCGATTTGGAGGAGGAGCAGTCATGACCATCAGGAGAAGAACATTCCTGGCCGGGACAGCCGGTCTTGTTGGCGCAACGGGCCTGACCGGCCTGGGGCTTCGACCCGTTCAGGCCGCCGAGCCCACCTACACGCCGGAAAAGGGCGCGAGCCTGCGTCTCTTGCGCTGGACACCGTTCGTGAAGGGCGATGAAGAAGCCTGGCTTGCCAACACCAAGAAGTTTACGGAGGCAACCGGCGTCGAGGTGCGCATCGACAAGGAAAGCTGGGAAGACATCCGCCCGAAGGCAGCCGTTGCCGCCAATGTGGGGTCCGGCCCGGATCTCGTGATGTGCTGGTTTGACGACGCCCATCAGTATCCGGACAAGCTGGTGGATCTCACCGAACTCGGCACCTATCTCGACGGAAAGTATGGCGGCTTCTATGACGGCGTGAAGGGCTATGCCACCCGTCAGGGCAAGTTCATCGCCATGCCGCTGACGGCGATCGGCAATGCCGTCGTCTATCGCGACAGCCACATGAAGGCGGCCGGCTTCAGCGAGTTTCCGAAGGATACCGCAGGCTTCCTCGAACTCGCCAAGGCCATGAAAGCCAAGGGCACGCCGGCTGGATTCCCGCACGGCAAGGCCGTCGGCGACGGCAACAACTACGCCCACTGGCTGCTGTGGAGCCATGGCGGCAGGATGGTGGACGAAAGCGGCAAGGTGACGATCAATTCGCCGGAAACGCTGGCTGCCATCAAATATGCCAAGGAGCTTTACGCGACCTTCATTCCCGGCACCGAAAGCTGGCTCGACATCAACAACAATCGCGCTTTTCTCGCCGGCCAGGTGTCGCTCACGGCAAACGGCGTCTCGATCTATTATGCCGCGAAGAACGACCCGAAGCTGGCGGAGATTGCCGCCGACATGCGCAGCACCAACTTCCCCGTCGGCCCGGTGGGCAAGAGTATCGAACTGCATCAGACGAGTTCGTTGCTGCTCTTTAAGCACACGAAATATCCGGAAGCCGCCAAGGCTTACATCAAGTTCATGATGGAAGCCGACCAGATGAATGCCTGGATCAAGGGCTCCAGCGCCTATTGCTGCCAGCCGCTGAAGGCCTTCGCGAACAATCCGGTCTGGACGGAGAATCCGATCCACGCGCCTTATGCGAAAGCCTCCGAGACACTGCGCCCGAACGGCTATGCCGGCCCGCTCGGCTATGCCTCGGCAGCCGTCATGGCCGACTATGTGCTGGTCGACATGTTCGCCTCCGCCGTCACGGGCGCGGCAACACCGGAGGATGCCATGGCACAGGCCGAAAAGCGGGCCAACCGCTACTACCGCGTCTGACGCTCAAGCGAACCGGCGGCGGGAGCATCCAGCCCCTGCCGTCCTTCCACGCCGCTGACACTGGAGTTCGCAAAGCCCATGACCTCAATTACCAACACGGACCCCGACCTGCCGGAGCGCTCGCTCTGGTCACGACTGATCGGTCACCGCGACGTGCTCGGCTTCCTGTTCATGCTGCCGGCGGCCGTCTTCCTGCTGTGCTTCCTCACCTATCCGCTGGGGCTCGGCGTCTGGCTCGGCTTCACCGACACCAAGATCGGTCGCGACGGGATCTTCATCGGCCTTGAAAACTATCAGTTCCTGCTGAGCGATCAGGTCTTCTGGCTCTCGGTCTTCAATACCGTGCTCTATACGACGGTTGCCTCCATCCTGAAATTCGCGCTCGGCCTTTGGCTGGCGCTGCTTCTGAACCAGCATCTGCCGTTCAAGTCCTTCTTCCGGGCCATCGTGCTCCTGCCGTGGGTGGTTCCGACCGTGCTCTCGGCGCTGGCCTTCTGGTGGATCTACGATTCACAGTTCTCGATCGTGTCATGGTCGTTGATGAAGATGGGCGTGATCGGCAGCCCCATCAATTTTCTCGGCGACCCGAACACGGCGCGCGCCTCGGTGATTGCCGCCAATGTCTGGCGCGGTATTCCGTTCGTGGCGATCTCGCTGCTCGCCGGGCTGCAGACCATTCCGGCCTCCCTGCAGGAGGCAGCCTCGCTTGATGGCGCAAGCAGCTGGCAGCGCTTCCGCTACGTGACGCTGCCGATGCTGACGCCGATCATCGCCGTCGTGATGACCTTTTCGGTGCTGTTCACCTTCACCGATTTCCAGCTGATCTACGTGCTGACCAAGGGCGGGCCGGTGAATGCGACGCATCTGATGGCCACCCTCTCCTTCCAGCGCGCCATCCCCGGCGGGCAATTGGGGGAGGGTGCGGCCATTGCAGTTGCCATGATCCCCTTCCTGCTTGCCGCCATCATGTTCTCGTTCTTCGGGCTGCAGCGCCGCAAATGGCAGCAGGGCGGAGGTGACTGAGATGGAGACCGCCATGACGTCCAAGATCAAGACACCCGATGCCATGCTGACCGATGACAGCCAGGGCATGTCCTATCTCAACAGCCTGCCGCGACAGATCGTGACGATCTATCTGCCGATGGCCGTCTTCGTCTTCGTACTGCTCTTTCCGTTCTACTGGATGGCGATCACGGCGGTGAAGCCGAATTCCCAGCTGACGGACTATGACAATTACAGTCCGTTCTGGGTGGTGGGCGCCACGCTGGACCACATCAAATACCTGCTGTTCGAAACCTCCTATCCCGGCTGGCTTTGGAACACCATGGTCGTGGCAGTCGCCTCCACCGTCCTGTCGCTTACGGCATCCGTACTTGGGGCCTATGCCATCGAGCGCATCCGCTTCAGCGGCTCGCGTTCCGTCGGGCTGCTGATCTTCCTCGCCTATCTGGTGCCGCCATCGATCCTGTTCATCCCGCTTGCCTTCATCGTGTTCAAGATCGGCATCTACGACAGCCGCATGGCGCTGATCTTCACCTATCCCACCTTCCTCATTCCCTTCTGCACCTGGCTGCTGATGGGCTATTTCCGCTCGATCCCCTTCGAACTTGAGGAAAGTGCGCTGGTGGATGGTGCAAGCCGCTGGCAGATCCTGACCAAGATCATCCTGCCGCTCGCAGTTCCGGGCCTGATCTCCGCCGGAATCTTCGCCTTCACGCTGTCGTGGAACGAGTTCATCTACGCGCTCACCTTCATCCAGTCCTCGGAGAACAAGACGGTGCCGGTCGGCGTGCTGACCGAGCTTGTGCGCGGTGACATCTTTGAATGGGGATCGCTGATGGCCGGGGCGCTGTTCGGCTCGCTGCCGGTGGTGATCCTCTACTCGTTCTTTGTGGACTACTACGTTTCGTCCATGACCGGTGCGGTAAAGGAATAGCGCATGAACCAGTATGATCTGAAGGGGCGCCACGCCATCGTGACCGGCGGGGCGCAGGGTCTCGGTTTTGCCATGGCGCGCCGTTTTATCGATTCCGGCGCGACCGTTACCCTCTGGGACATGAATGCGGCATTGCTGGACGAGGCACGGTCGGCGCTCGGCACGCAGGCACAGACCGTGGTGGTCGACATTACGGACTATCCAGCGGTCGAGGCCGCGCTGGAGAAAACGGAGAATGCGGGCGGGGCCGTGTCGATCCTCGTCAATTCGGCCGGGATTGCGGGACCTGCGGCACCGCTTGATGCCTATGACATCGACATGTTCCGCAAGATCATCGAGGTGAATCTCATCGGTACCTTCCATGTCAACCGTGTGGTGGTGCCCGGCATGAAGGAGAGAAACTACGGCCGTATCGTCAACATCGCCTCGATCGCCGGCAAGGAGGGCAATCCAAACGCGGCCGCCTACTCGGCCTCGAAGGCTGCGGTCATCGGCATGACCAAGTCGCTTGGCAAGGAGCTGGCCGCCTTCGACATCGCGGTGAACTGCATCACGCCGGCGACCGCGCAAACGCGCATTCTCGAGCAGTTGTCTGAAGAGTTCATCGACTACATGCGCTCCAAGATCCCGCGCGGCCGCTTTCTCAAGGTGGAGGAGGCTGCCTCGCTGGTGACCTGGCTGGTGTCGCAGGAAAACAGCTTTACCACCGGTTCCGTCTTCGATCTGTCCGGCGGCCGGGCGACCTACTGAGGCGAAGCGAAAGCCGAGGTTACGTCATCGGGAGCGTGTTGCGTTCCCGATGAGACGGGTCAGATGTCCAGTGCATCCTTGAGCGCCAGTCCGTCCCGTATGCGGATATCAAGATCGGCCTCGATGTGGTCGATATGGTGCAGCATCAGCGCGCCGGCGCGGGCTGCATCCCGTTGCTCCAGCGCTTCCAGAATGTCGGCATGTTCGTGATGGCCGCAACGCGAGACGCCCGTGCTGCCATAAAGCGCGATGACCAGCGAGGAGCGTGCCACCAGCTCATCCATGAAGCGCTGAAGGATGGCGTTGCCGGCCACGGATGCCAGCATCAGATGGAAGTCGCCGGAGGCCTTGATCTCGGCGCGGCGGGCGGCGGGCCCGCGCTCGTTCATGAACCGGACCTCTTCCTGCAGGTGATGGCGAAAGGCATCGATCTCCGCGTCCGTGATCCTCTCGACGGCAGTTGCCGCAATGCCCGGCTCCAGCAGCCGGCGGGATGCAAAGACCTGGCGTGCTTCCTCGGGCGTCGGATTGGATACAAAAGCGCCACGGTTTCGTTCGGTCTTGACCAACCCCTCGAAGGTCAACATCTGCAGGGCTGCCCGGACCACCGTTCGGCTCGCCTCGAACAGTTCGCCCACTTCACTCTCCACCAACTTGGTTCCCGGCGCCAGTCGTCGGTCGACGATGGCGTTGCGCAGCGCCTCGCGAATGGCCAGCGCACGATCGTCCGGGACAAGGTCGAAGGGGGAGAGCTTTTCGCTGATGTTCATGGGAAATCCTGCTTTTCGTCCTGTTGTACGCCCGAGAACCGTGCTTTGCAAAGCCTCGATTGAAGTGCAGTCTGGATTGAATACGATTGATGGTGCCTTTGGTACACGATCGATCAAAAACTGTGCAGCATGTGCATCGCTTCTGTGCGCACAGCGTCTCTTCATCTGGCTTTCATGCATGCTGCAGGTGGATTTTTCGGTGCTCCGCAAACTGGCACGCCAGATGCATGTTGAAAGCTGCCTCACAGGAGACACGCATGACCAAAGCCGCAGAGATCGAAATCGCCTCGGTAAGCAAGGTTTACGGAACGACGACGGCCGTGCACGCCATCAGCCTGAAGATTCCGGCCGGCAGCTACTGCTGCCTTCTCGGACCGTCCGGCTGTGGCAAGACCTCGACGCTGCGGATGATTGCCGGCCATGAAAGCGTCTCGAGCGGCGATATTCTGCTGGGCAACAAGGATGTCACCGACCTGCCGCCGGCGGCGCGCGGCACGGCGATGATGTTCCAGTCCTACGCGCTGTTTCCGCACCTCGATCTTGTCGACAACGTCGCCTTCAGTCTCAAGATGAAGGGCGTCGACAAGGAAACGCGACGCGCCAAGGCGCTGGACATGCTGAAGCTGATGCAGCTGGAGCCGTATGCGAACCGGCGTCCGGCGCAGCTTTCCGGCGGTCAGCAGCAGCGCGTGGCGCTGGCGCGCGCGCTCATCACCGACCCGGAGGCGCTGTTGCTGGATGAGCCGCTGTCGGCCCTTGATCCCTTCCTCAAGATCCGCATGCGCGCGGAACTGAAGAAGCTGCAGACAGCGCTTGGCATTACCTTCGTACATGTGACGCACAGCCAGGAAGAGGCCAT
Organism: Rhizobium sp. RU35A; assembly: GCF_900156005.1. Taxonomy (NCBI): domain Bacteria; kingdom Pseudomonadati; phylum Pseudomonadota; class Alphaproteobacteria; order Hyphomicrobiales; family Rhizobiaceae; genus Rhizobium; species Rhizobium sp. RU35A. Next base: position 351,792 of record NZ_FTMR01000003.1, read on the forward strand.
GGCGCTCGCCGATCTCATCGTCGTGATGAATGACGGCCGCATCGAGCAGGCCGCGCCACCGCGCACCGTGTTCGAGCGTCCTGCGACGGCCTTCGTCGCGCGCTTCATGGGTGATCACAATGTCATCTCCGGCAGGGTGACTGCATCGACCGCCAGTGACACCCTGTTGTCAGTGCCATCGGGCGGTGATTTCTGGGCCCCCGCCAGCGATACGCCGGAAGGCGATCTGGCTGACATTGCCATCCGCACCGATCGCGTGCGAATGGGCGCGGCCGCCGAAGCCGGTCTCGGTTTTACCGGCACGATTTCCAATGTCGAATACCGCGGCTCCTCCGTGAAACTGGTTGCCACCGGCGCCGGTATCGAGGAGTTCACGGCCATCCTCAGCGACACGATGTTCTTTGACCGCCCCGTCAAGGTCGGCGAAGCCATCGAGCTGTCCTGGAACCGCGAGGACGTGATCGTCCTCGGGCGCTCCCACTAAGCAAGAACAACAGCAATCCCGCAAAAAAAACGAACGAGAGGAACATGGCATGACCGATACCACCAAGAAGCCGGCCGGCATTAGCCGTCGCAGCCTGCTGAAAACCGCTTCCGCTGCAGCCGGCCTCGCCGCCGGCTCCGGCGCGATCACGGGCTTCCCCACCATCTGGGCCCAGTCCAAGATCACGCTTCGTCAGTTCGGCACCGGCGTTTCCAACATCAACGCCATTGCCGAACAGTGCAAGAAGGACCTCGGCATCACGCTGGAAATGACGGCAACCGATTCCGATGCTGCCGCCCAGCGCGCGGTGACGCAGCCGAATTCCTACGACATCGCCGATATCGAATACTGGATTCTGAAGAAGGTCTATCCGGCCGGCGTCATCCAGCCTATGGACGTCAAGAAGCTGAAGAACTACGGCAGCGTCGTTTCGCTGTTCAAGAACGGCAAGCTGAAGCCGGACAGCGTGATTGCGCAGGGCACCGCCCCGCACACCGTCGGCTATGTCGAGAAGCCCGGCACCAAGACCTTCGCCAAGGGTGAAACCGAGTGGTTCACCATGATGCCGACGATCTACAATGCCGATACGCTCGGCATCCGTCCGGACCTCGTCGGACGCGAAATCACCACCTGGGCCGACATTCTCGATCCGGCCTTCAAGGGCAAGACCTCGATCCTCAACATCCCCTCGATCGGCATCATGGATGCCGCGATGATCATGGAAGCCGCCGGCAAGATCAAATATGCCGACAAGGGCAACATGACCAAGGAAGAGATCGACAAGACGATCGAATTCCTGATCGGCCTCAAGAAGCAGGGCCAGTTCCGCGCCTTCTGGAAGAGCTTCGACGAGTCGGTCAACCTGATGGCATCGGGGGAAGTCGTCATCCAGTCGATGTGGTCGCCGGCCGTCGCTGCCGTCCGTTCCAAGGGCATCGCCTGCAAGTATCAGCCGCTGAAGGAAGGCTATCGCTCCTGGGGCGGCGGTCTCGGCCTTGCCTCGCACCTCAAGGGTGCGCAGCTCGACGCGGCCTATGAGTATATCAACTGGTACACGTCCGGCTGGGTCGGCGGCTATCTCAACCGCCAGGGCTACTATTCGGCCTGCATGGAAACCGCCAAGAAATTCATGACCGAAGACGAATGGGGCTACTGGATCGAGGGCAAGGCCGCCAAGGGCGACATTCTCTCCCCGGAAGGCAAGGTCATGGAGAAGGCCGGTGCCGTGCGCGATGGCGGCTCCTTCGAGGACCGCATGGGCAAGGTTGCCTGCTGGAACTCGGTGATGGACGAAGACCGCTACATGGTCCGTCGCTGGAACGAGTTCATCGCGGCCTGATCCGAGCTTGGCGGCCGCGTTCCTCCGGCAGGAACGCGGCTTGTCGATTTTCCTCCCGGGTACGCTGCCATTGCCTCAAAGCCGCATCAGGTCACGGAGAATGGCAGCCAGAGCACGCACCGCGCGGGGTGATCTGCGGGGGTACACTTCCGACAGAGGGCAATGCCGGTCCGCACTTGTCGTCCCTCGCAAGGGAGGTGACCGGCGGACCGGAGCGGGAATTCACAACGGAGACGACGATCCATGGCCACAGTCCGATTCATAGGCGCGGGCACGCCAAAGGCGAGGCGAAGCCTCCGCATCCCGGCCAGGCTCGCCTCCTATCTTCAGGCGACGCCGCTGACGCTGATCCTCGGCTGCTTCCTGGCGCTTCCGCTGCTGATGATCGTCGTCGTCAGCTTCTGGGACTATGACTTTGCCCAGATGTATCCGGGCTTTCTGCTGATGAACTACCAGGAGACGCTGAGTTCCTGGGTGACGTGGCAGACCTATCTCAACACCCTGAAATATGCCGCCATGGTCTGGGCGATCACTCTCTTCCTCGGTTTCTGGGTGGCCTATTTTCTCGCCTTCCACATCCGCACCACCGCCATGCAGATGGTGCTGTTCCTCGTTTGCACCGTGCCCTTCCTCACGTCCAATATTATCCGCATGATCTCCTGGATTCCTGTTCTCGGCCGAAACGGCCTGATCAATTCCGGCCTGATCAGCGCCGGCATTGTCTCCGAACCGGTGGAATGGCTGCTTTATTCGGATTTCGCCGTGGTGCTTGCCATGGTGCACCTCTACACCCTCTTCATGGTCACGCCGATCTTCAACACGCTGATGCGCATCGACAAGTCGCTGGTGGAGGCGGCCCGTGATGCCGGTGCCTCCAGCTGGCAGGTGCTGACGAACGTCATTCTGCCGCTGGCCAAGCCCGGCATGGCGATCGGCACCATCTTTGTCGTCACCCTCGTGATGGCCGACTTCTCCACCGTGCAGGTAATGTCCGGCGGCCAGAGCGCCTCGGTCGCACTGATGATGAAGAACCAGATGTCGCTGCTGCAATATCCGGCCGCGGCTGCCAATGCGGTGGTGCTGCTCGTGCTCGTTCTCCTGATGGTCGCGGGCATCCTGCGCATCGTCGATATCCGCAAGGAACTTTGACATGTACAGTGACAAGCGCTCGCGCGAGTTCTACATCCTCGCCATCTTCTTTGCTCTCTTCGTCCTGTTTCTCTATGGTCCACTGTCGGCCATCCTGATCCTGTCGTTCCAGGGCGAGAATGGCGGCCTCACCTTCCCGCTCAATGGTGTCTCGCTGCACTGGTTCGCCAACCTGTTCGAAACGCAGGCGGTGGGCGATTTTGGCGGCTCCTTCCGCCGCTCGCTGGCGCTCGGACTGATGGTGATGGTGGTAACGGTACTTGTCTCGCTGCTGGCGGGCCTTGCCTTCCGCCGCCGGTTCATCGGCGCAACCGCGCTGTTCTATCTCTCCGTCGCGAGCCTCGTGGTGCCCTCGATCATCATCTCGCTCGGTATTGGCGTGCTGTTCTCGCAGCTTGGCCTGCAGCCGGCCTGGTATTCCTCCGCCTTCGGCGCGCATCTGACCTGGACGCTGCCTTTCGGCGTGCTGATCATGCTGGCCGTGTTCAACCGCTTTTCACCAGCTTACGAGGAAGCCGCGCGTGACCTCGGCGCCACCGCCTGGCAGACCTTCCGCTACGTGGTGCTGCCGATGATTGCGCCTTCGCTGGTGGGGGTCGGCCTGTTCGGCTTCACACTCTCCTATGACGAATTCGCCCGGACGCTGATGACGGCCGGCACCTACAACACGCTGCCGCTCGAAATCTACGGCATGACGACCAATGTCACGACGCCGGTTCTCTATGCGCTCGGCACCGTGACCACCGTTTTCTCCTTCCTCGTGATTGCCGGCACGCTGGGCCTCATCGTCACGCTCAACCGCCGCAGCCAGGCCAGCCGCTGATGCAGATCCTTCTTGTCAATCCGAACACCACCGCCAGCATGACGGCGACGGCGGCCGATGCAGCACGGCGCGTCGCTGCTGCCGGCACGGAGATCGTCGCTGCCACCTCCTCGATGGGGCCTGTCTCCATCGAGGGCTATTATGACGAGGCGCTGGCAGTGCCCGGTCTTCTCCTCGAGATCGCTCGTGGCGAGAAGGCGGGTGCGCAGGCGGCCATCATTGCCTGCTTCGACGATACCGGCCTTGATGCGGCGCGCGCTCTGGCCACCATTCCCGTGATCGGAATCTGCGAGGCAGCGCTGGCGTCGGTGTCCTTCATCGCCCAGCGGGTAACGATCGTGACGACGATGGAGCGGTCACGCCTGCCGCTGGAGCATCTCGTGCATCGTTACGGCATGGCTGGTCGGGCCAAGGTCCGCGCTGCCGATATTCCGGTTCTGTCGCTGGAGGATCCGCATTCCAACGCCCGCGACCGGCTGCGCAACGAGATTGCCGCAGCGCTTCGCGAGGACAAGGCGGAAGCGATCGTGCTTGGATGCGCCGGCATGGCGGATCTGACGGCAGAACTGCGTCGTGAATTCGGCGTGCCGGTGGTCGATGGCGTGGCTGCTGCCGTCAAGCAGGCGGAAGCCCTTGTAACGATGGGGCTTGCGACCGCAAAGCGCGGTGCCTATGCCGCACCTCTGTCCAAACCTTATCGCGGCCTTCTCGAGGTTTTCGAGCCGAGAAGCTTGACGGTATGAGCGCTGGCCTCGCGCCGGGGATGGAATGGGTATGCGTTACGGATGTCCCGACCCTGTCTCAAGATCCGCCATCGTGCCTGCATGGCGGATCTCGCCTTTTTCGAGAAGGTAGCAGCGGTCGCTGATCAGGCGGGCAAAGGGCAGGTTCTGTTCCGAGAGAAGGATGGCGACGCCCTCGCGTGTCATCTGACGGATTGCTTCGGCCATCTGCTCCACGAGCTTCGGTGCGATCCCTTCCGAGGGTTCGTCGAGCAGGACGAGATGCGGATTGCCCATCAGTGTGCGGCCGATCGTCAGCATCTGCTGTTCGCCACCGCTGATCTGGCCGCCCGGTCTGTGGCGCAGATCGGCGAGATTGGGGAAGAGCGCATAGATCCGCTCCGGCGACCAGGTGGTCGTTGACCGGCGCTTCTGCCGGCCAACCTCCAGGTTCTCCGCCACCGTCAGATCGGTGAAGATGCGTCGGTCCTCCGGGACATAGCCGAGACCGAGCCGCGCGATCTCGAACGGCGGATACTGGCTGATGTCCGTTCCGCGGAAGAGGATTTTCCCCTTCCTCCGGTCGGTCAGCCCCATGATGGATTTCAGGGTGGTGGACTTGCCCGCCCCGTTGCGCCCGAGAAGCGCGACAACCTCCCCTGCTCCGACCTGAAGGCTGACGTCGAACAGGATCTGTGCCGGTCCATACCCGCTGTTGAGATCGGAGACCTGCAGCATGTCATGGGTCTCCGATCGCGAAGATACCCGTGCCGAGATAAACGGCCTGCACACCCGGATGGGCGCGGACGTCTGACGGTGATCCTTGCGCGATGATCGTGCCGCGGCTCAGTACGATGATGCGGTCTGCGTGGGAAAAGACGATATCCATGTCATGCTCCGTGAAGAGAACGGCCAGTTGACGTTCGCGGGCGATGGCGGCGGTGAGCCGCATCAGACCGGCGCGTTCCTCGCTTCCCATGCCGGCCGCCGGCTCGTCCATCAGCAGCAACCGGGGGGCGCCGGCAAGCGCGATGGCCAGTTCGAGCCGCTTGATGTCACCATAAGGCAGTTCATGGCACGGGCGATTGGCCTGCGGCGCCAGTCCGATAAGATCAAGAAGCGCGTCCGCCTCGGCAGCAAAGCGCCGGTCGAAGCGGGACAGAAGAGTGCGCACACCGCGCAGACCGCCGTGCCGGCTTTGCAGGGCCAGCTGAACATTCTCGCGGACAGTCATCGACAGGCATGTCTGTGCCACCTGGAAGGTTCGCCCGACGCCAAGGCGAAAGATATCGGAGGGTTGCAGGCCGGTCGTCTCCGTCCCTGCGATCAGGATACGCCCGCCATCCGGACGGATTTGCCCGCTCAGCATGTTGAAGCATGTGCTCTTGCCGGCGCCATTCGGACCGATCAGGGCCACAAGTTCGCCTGCCGAGACTGTCAGCGACACGTCCGCAACCGCCTTCACGCCCTGATAGCTCTTGCGGAGGCCTTCCGCCTGCAAGATCGGCTTCATGTGCGACCTCTGACAGAGGCGTTGCCGGCGAGTAGGCGTCCGGCCAGTGCCTGTTTCAGCGTGCCGACAATGCCGAGCGGGAAGACGAGGACCAGAAGCACGATGAGGCCGCCAAGGATGAGACGCGGAAAATCCGTGTTGCTGATCAGCCAGATCGACGCCATCTTGTAAACAATGGCGCCGGCCACGCTGCCCGACACAGTGCCGAAACCGCCGAGCAGCACCATGATCAGGCCATCGACCGACGTGCCGATCCCCAGCGTATCCGGGAAGACGCTGCCCTTCAGGAAGGCGAACAGCACACCAGCCAATCCGGCGAGAAAGGCACTGATGACGAAGGCTGCGTGCTGCACCGGCTGGCGTGAAATGCCGATCGCTGCAGCCCGCAACGGGCTATCGCGCAGGGCGCGCAGGGCGTAACCGAAGGGTGAAAAGGTGAGGTGCCGCGTCAGAAGCACGACAGCTGTGGTGCAGCCGAGCGTCAGCCAGTAATAGGCTGTTGCCCCGGATGCCCAGGCGGACGGCCAGACGCCTACGATGCCGTTGTCTCCCCCTGTGACCTCCACCCACTGGAAGGCAATGGACCAGACGATCTGGGCAAAGGCGAGCGTCAGCATGGCGAAATAGATGCTGCTGAGGCGTACGCAGAACCAGCCGGCAATCGCGGCAAACAGCGCTGACGCCAGCGGGCCGATGAGCATCGCCGCCTCCATTGACAACCCGAAATGCTGGACGGACAGGGCGGCGCCATAGGCGCCAAGACCGAGACCGGCAGCATGGCCGAAGGAGTCGAGACCCGCAACCGACATCAGGAACTGGAGGCTTGCGGCAAAGATCACCGCAATCAGCACTTCGCTGGCGACGCCAAGACCGTACTCCCCAAGCACCAGCGGCAACAGGGCCGCACAGATAAGAATGGCGAGTGCCGCACTGCGGCCAACGCCTCCGAGTGGTTGCCAGGCGCCATGGATCCTGTGGGATAGGGTTCGGCTCTGCGGCAGAGGTTTGCCAAGCAGGCCGAAGGGGCGGAGAACCAGGACCAGGGCCATGATGAGAAATGTGAGCACCAGCGAGATGCCGGGCAGGATCAGGATGCCGAAGGCATTGAGTTCTGCGACGATGATTGCGGCCAAGAAGGCGCCGGTCAGGCTGCCCAGACCGCCAATCACCACCACGACGAAGACTTCCGTGATGATTGAAAGGTCCATGACGTGACTGACGGCATCACGCGGGATCTGAAGCCCGCCGCCGAAGGCCGCCAGAAAGACGCCCAACGCGAAGACACCTGTGAAGAGCCAGGTCTGGTTCACGCCAAGGGCGCTCACCATGTCGCGGTCCTCCGTGGCGGCCCGGATCAGCAGGCCCCAGCGCGAGCGGTGCAACAGAAGCCAGAGCAGTCCGAGCACGGCCGGGCCGAGCAGGATCAGCACGAAATCATAGACGGGCATGGGGCGTCCCAGAACGGTCATCGCGCCGGAGAGACCCGCAGCGCGGGGTCCGACCAGATCCTCGGGACCCCAGATCAGGCGCACGGCATCCTCCGCCATCAGTGTCAGGCCGAAGGTCGCGAGCAGTTGCAGAAGTTCGGGTGCGCGATAGAGGCGTCGCAAAAGCAGGATTTCGATGATGGCACCGAGAACCGCGACGATTGCAGTCGCGAGCAGGAGGGCGAGCCAGAAGCCAACCGGTGTCTGCCAGCGTATTGTCAGGCTGTAGGCCAGGTAGGCGCCCAGCATGTAGAAGGCGCCGTGGGCGAAGTTGACGATCCGCGTGACGCCGAAGATCAGCGACAGACCGGACGCGACCAGAAACAGCGACGCTGCATTGGCCAGTCCGGTCAGGAATTGAACAACATAAAGTTCCACGGACACTCAATCCCTCGTCATCCGCTTGCGCCAAACCTCCGCACATGCGGCCGTCGATGATTGTGGTCGGTGGGGGCCTGGCTGTGCCCTCCCCGGCCGTCAGGTTGCATGCGGATCAGGGCCGAAGCTTTGCGGCGTCCGCTTCGGCGGGCAGTACGTCATTGCCGCTCCGGTAGGTGAAATCCACCATCACGCCCTTGCCGTCGCGCACGGCCGTCTTGCCGACGAACGCGCCGAGCGTTGACTGATGGTCCGCGGCGCGGAACGTGATCGGCCCGAACGGCGTGTCCACGGCAATGCCCCGGGCTGCTGCGATGAGGTCGGCTGTATCGGTGGACTTTGCCTTGGTCAGAATGGCTGCGGCGGACTTGACCAGCGCGTAACCGACGATGGAACCGAGGCGCGGATAGTCATTGTAACGGGCCTTGTAGGCGTCAAGGAAGGCCTTGTGCGCCGGTGTATCGATCCCGTACCAAGGGTAGCCGGTCACGATCCAGCCCTGCGGTGCATCCGCCTGGAGGGGATCGAGGTATTCGGGCTCGCCCGTGAGGAAGGAGACCACGGCGCGATCCCTAAACAGGCCGCGCGTGGTGCCTTCACGCACCAGTTTGACGAGATCGGCACCGAAGGTCACGTTGAGGATGGCGTCCGGCTTGGTTGCTTCCACGGCCTGCGCCACCGAGCCTGCATCGATCTTGCCCTGCGGCGGCCATTGCTCGCCGACGAATTCCACGTCCGGTCTTGCCTTTTTCAGCAGTTCCTTGAACACGGCAACGGCGCTCTGCCCATATTCATAGTTCGGGGCAATGGTTGCCCAGCGCTTCGCCGGCAGCTTGGCCGCTTCTTCCGCCAGCATCGCGGCCTGCACATAGTTGGAGGGACGCAGGCGGAAGGTGTAGTCGTTGCCCTTGGACCAGACCATGGCATCGGTCAGTGGTTCGCCGGCCAGATAGAACACTTTCTTCTGACGCGCAAAGTCGCCAAGGGCGAGCCCGACATTCGAGAAGAAGGAGCCGGTAAGCATTACCACCCCCTCGCGCGCGACGAGTTCGTTGGCGGCGGTAATGGCATCGCCCGGCTTGCCGTTGTCGTCCCTGGAAATCACCACGAGTGTGTTGCCCCGGATGCCGCCGGCGGCATTGATCTCGTCCACAGCCATCTGCCAGCCCTTGCGGTAGGGCTCGGTGAAGGCCGGCAGACCGGAATAGCTGTTGATCTCGCCGATCTTGATGTCCGCAGCCAGGCTCTGACTGGTCGTGGACAGGCCAAGGAGCAGTGCTGCAAGGGTCGATAGCCGCGTCATCGCATTTCCTTCCGCAGGGCTTCGTCAGATGTCCGGCGTATCGGCGTCAAGTCGGGGTGCTCTGTCAATGCAAAGATGAAACGGTATTGGTATTGCTACTGCGGCAAGGCGGGTGACGAGCCGCCTGGCGGGCGTCTGGAGCTGCGGAAAATCGTGTGATCGCAACGCCCACAATTTTGCTGCGCTGCACAATCTATAATCATACTTTTCGTCTTTACAACCCGAGTTCCAGTCAGTATCAATAATGCAGACGCCTGGAGGCGGCGTCTTTTTTCGGGAGGACATCAATGAAAATTCTTCGCACGCTTGCGCTGGGCGCGAGCATGATCGCTATTTGCTGCACTGCAGCAAGCGCTGCTGGCCTGACCGTAGGCTTCTCGCAGATCGGTTCCGAATCCGGCTGGCGCGCTGCCGAGACGTCAGTCACCAAGCAGGAAGCCGAAAAGCGCGGCATCACGCTGAAGTTCGCTGACGCGCAGCAGAAGCAGGAAAACCAGATCAAGGCGATTCGCGGCTTCATCGCGCAGGGCGTCAACGCCATCCTCGTCGCGCCAGTCGTTGCCACGGGCTGGGAGCAGGTTCTGGGTGAGGCCAAGGATGCCAAGATTCCGGTCATCCTGCTCGATCGCGGCATCGATGCCTCGAAGGATCTCTACCTCACGTCGGTTGCATCCGACCAGGTGAAGGAAGGCAGCGTTGCCGGTGACTGGCTCGTCAAGACGGTGGGCGACAAGCCGTGCCGGGTTGTCGAATTGCAGGGTACTGTTGGCTCCACGCCGGCAATCAACCGCAAGAAGGGCTTCGAGGAAGCCATTGCCGGCCACAAGAACATCAGCATTGCGCGCAGCCAGACCGGCGACTTTACCCGCTCCAAGGGCAAGGAAGTCATGGAAGGCTTCCTGAAGGCTGAAAACGGCGGCAAGAACATCTGCGCCATGTATGCCCACAATGACGACATGGCCGTCGGCGCCATCCAGGCGATCAAGGATGCGGGCCTCAAGCCCGGCAAGGACATCCTTGTCGTATCGATCGACGCCGTGCCGGATATCTTCCAGGCCATGGCGGCCGGTGAAGCCAATGCGACGGTTGAGCTGACGCCGAACATGGCAGGCCCGGCCTTTGATGCGCTCGACGCCTACCTCAAGAGCGGCAAGCAGCCGGAAAAGTTCATCATCACCCAGTCGAAGCTCTATACGCCGGCGGACGATCCGAAGGGTGAGTACGAGCGCCGCAAGGGTCTCGGCTACTAAACATCTGAAGCAGGAATCGGCCCGTCTCCCTTGGGGCGGGCCGTCTTTCCGTGAGGGCCGCCAATCGGCCAGACTGAATTTTCGCGACGGGTGGATGCAGGACAACATGGCGACAGCGGAAGACGTGGTGCTTGAAGCCAGGGGCATCACCAAGATATTCGGCAATCATACGGCCCTGAAAGGGGTCGACATCAGTTTTCGCCGCGGCGAGGTGCATGCGCTGTTGGGAGAAAACGGTGCCGGCAAATCCACGTTGATCAAGATCCTGACCGGTGCCTATACGCCGGATGGCGGGACCATCGAGCTGGAGGGACAGCCGGTCTCCTTCACCACCCCGCAGCAGGCGCAGGCGCTGGGCATCGGAACGGTGTACCAGGAGGTCAATCTCCTGCCGAACATGACCGTCAGCGACAATCTTTTCATCGGCCGTCAGCCGAGCGCCTTTGGCATGGTCAACCGCTCCGCGACAGATGCGATGGCCCGCACGGTCTTGGCCCAATACGGTCTGGACATCGATGTCCGCGCGGAGCTTTCGACCTATTCCGTTGCTATCCAGCAGATCGTTGCGATCGCCCGTGCCGTTGAACTGTCCGGCAAGGTGCTGATCCTTGATGAGCCGACGGCGAGCCTCGACCGCCATGAGGTGGAGAAACTCTTCGAGATCATCCGCACCCTGAAGGCGCGCGGCCTCGCCATTGTCTTCATTACTCATTTTCTTGACCAGGTCTTCGAGCTTTCGGACCGCGTCACGGTGCTGCGCAACGGCTTCCGCGTTGGTTCGGAGCCGGTGAGCGCGCTCGACCGCACCGGGCTTGTCCGCATGATGCTGGGCAAGGATCTCGTCCATCACAACAATGGTCCCGTAGACGGTGAACCGGATGGCGGCGACGTGCTGATGTCCGTTCGCCAGCTCGGGCTCACGGGCAGCGTGCTGCCGCTCGATCTCGAGATCCGGAAGGGGGAAGTGGTCGGCGTTGCCGGGCTTCTGGGCTCCGGCCGCACGGAAATGGCCCGCCTGATGTTTGGCATCGATGTTGCCGACAATGGCGCGCTGCATATCGATGGTGAAAGCCGGGTTGTGCGTTCGGCGCGGGAAGCCGTTTCCCTCGGTTTCGGCTTCTGCCCGGAAGATCGCAAAGCCGATGGCATTTTCGGTGATCTCTCGGTCCGCGAAAATATCGTCATCGCCATGCAGGCACGCCTTGGCTGGTTCCGGGCTCTGAACCGTGATGAACAGCTGGAAATCGCCGGCAATTTCATCGAGGCGCTCGATATCCGTACCGCTTCCGCCGAACTGCCGGTCAAGCTTTTGTCGGGTGGCAACCAGCAGAAGGTTATTCTCGCCCGCTGGCTTGCGACCGATCCGCGTTTTCTGATCCTCGACGAGCCCACGCGCGGCATCGATGTCGGTGCACATGCAGAAATCGTGCGTATGATCAGTCGCCTGCGGGAGGACGGACTGGCGCTGGTGGTGATCTCGTCGGAACTGGACGAGATCGTCAGCTATTCCTCGCGGGTTGTCGTGATGCGCGACAGGGCGCTGGTCGCCGAACTGCGGGGCGCGGACATCACGCCGTCACGGATCGTTCAGGCCATTGCCGGCCAGGGCGTGGAGAACGTGGCATGAAACGTCTGCAACTGACCGAAATCGTGCGGCCGCAGCTTCTGGCGCTCGCCTGCATTCTTCTGCTCAACTGGTTCGTATTCCCGGGCTTTTTCACCATTACCTGGCAGGACGGTCGGCTGTTCGGCAGCCTGATCGATGTCATCAACCGCGGCGCGCCCGTCGCGATCCTGGCGATCGGGATGACGGCCATCATCGCGACACGCGGCGTTGACCTCTCGGTCGGTGCTGTCATGGCGGTTGCCGGCGCGGTTGCTGCAACGGCCGCTGTCGCCGGGCAGCCGTTGGTCGTCACCCTCATCGCGGCGCTTCTGGTCGGCCTGCTCTGCGGGCTCTGGAATGGATCTCTGGTGGCCTTTCTCGGCATGCAGCCCTTCGTTGCGACGCTGGTGCTGATGGTGGCGGGGCGTGGTGTCGCCCAGCTGATCACCGAGGGCTCTATCGTCACCTTTTCCGACCCGGCTCTGATTTTCGTCGGCACCGGTTCCCTGCTCGGTCTGCCGATGCCGGCGGTGATCGCGCTTGCCCTGATGCTTGCCGCCCATCTCGTCATGCGGCGCACGGCGATGGGGCTGTTCGTGGAGGCGATCGGCACGAACCGCTCGGCTGCAAGCTATACGGGTCTGCGCACCCGGACGGTCATCCTGACGCTCTATGCTTTCGGGGGGCTCTGTGCGGCGCTGGCCGGCGTGATCGCCGCTGCGGACATCCGTGGCGCCGATGCCAACAATGCCGGCCTCTGGCTGGAGCTGGACGCCATTCTGGCGGTCGTTATCGGCGGCACCTCGCTGCTCGGCGGACGGTTCTCCATCCCGATGTCGGTGCTGGGCGCCGTCATCATCCAGGCGATGAACACAGGTATCCTGGTGTCGGGCCTGCCGCCGGAATTCAACCTCATCGTCAAGGCGAGTGTCATCATCCTGATCCTTGTCATGCAGTCGGACCGTATCGGTGAAATCGTCGCCCGCCGGTTCGCACGTCTCAAATTGCGGGGAAAGACCTGATGAATCCGCGCTATCGGCCCCTCGCCGCCACCACGCTTATCTTCATCGTCGCCTATGCCCTGTGCATCATGCAGTATCCGTCCATGTGGTCGACCCGCGTGCTCGGCAATTTCCTGACGGACAACGCCTTTCTGGGCATTGCAGCGGTCGGCGCCACCTTCGTCATCATTTCCGGCGGCATCGATCTTTCCGTCGGCGCCGTGGTGGGACTGGCGGGGGTTCTGTCCGCCGTTCTGATCACCAAGCTCGGCCTGCACCCGCTCCTTGCCTTTGCCATCGTGCTGTTCGTGGCCTCCGCCTTCGGTGCGGGCATGGGCGCAGCGATCCACTTCCTGCGGGTGCCACCCTTCATTGTGACCCTTGCCGGCATGTTCATGGCGCGCGGCGTGGCCTCGATCCTGACCCAGGATTCGATCCCGATCGATCATGAATTCTATCGCACGATCTCGAGCCTCTACTATCTGCTGCCGGGCGGCGGTCGCCTGAGCGTTATCGGTTTGCTGATGCTGCTGGTTTTCCTGGTCGGCGGCGTGATCGCGCACAAGACCCGCTTCGGTTCTTACGTCTACGCGCTTGGCGGCAATCCGACATCGGCGGCGCTGATGGGCGTTCCGGTCGGGTTCACCACGATCGCCATCTACGCGCTCGGCTCTTTTCTTGGCGGTCTTGCCGGCATTGTCTATTCGCTCTACACCTCGTCAGGCTATCCCCTCGCGGCGGTCGGCATGGAACTCGATGCGATTGCTGCGGTGGTGATCGGCGGAACGCTGCTGACCGGCGGCTATGGCTTCATTTTCGGAACACTGATCGGTGTGATGCTGCAGGGACTCGTCCAGACCTACATCGTCTTTGATGGCACATTGTCGAGCTGGTGGACGAAGATTGCCATTGGTTTGCTGCTCTTCATGTTCATTCTCCTGCAGAAACTGGTGTTTTCCGCGCAGGGGCGCCGGACGAGGTTGCAGAAGGTTCCCGCATGATCGAACCGGGGAGCCTGCTTCGCTCCCTGACCGAGCGAACCGCGGCACGCAATTTCCAGTCCCGTGTCATCCATGACATCGGGGCTGGTGTTGTGTGCGGACGCTTTCCGATTGGCAGTACGCTGCCGAACGATGCGGCGCTGATGGATGAATTCGGTGTGTCGCGCACGGTGCTGCGTGAGGCGCTGAAGACCTTGGAGGCCAAGGGGTTGCTGGAAGCGCGCCCCAAGGTCGGCACCAAGGTCGCGAAAAAGAGCCGCTGGAATCTCTATGATCCGCAAGTGCTTGCCTGGCATCTTGTCGCGCCGCCAGACCGGGATTTTCTGGCCGGTCTCGGCGAGGTGCGCCGTTCGCTTGAGCCCCTCGGGGCGGCCCATGCCGCTTTGCGCCGCAGCGCCGAGCAGGTCCGTCTGATGCGCTACTGGATCCAGCAGATGGAGATTTCGCTCGATCAGGCCAGCAATTTCTGCGTGGCTGACTTCGAACTGCACCGCATTATCGGCGAAGCCTCCCGGAATCCCTTCATCCGTGGTCTGAATGGCGTGATCGAGCTGTCGCACGCCTTTGCCTATCTGAAGCCGGTGAACGAGCCTGACGGTGCCGATCTGATGCCCTTTTTCGGCCTGCACCGCGATCTCGTCACCGCCATCGAGAGGGGCGCAGAAGATGAAGCCGGCTATGCCATGCTGAAGGTTGTGGAATTCGAGCAGGTACTGTGAGGATGTCCACCTTATTCGATCAGCCCGAGGCGAAGGCCCACGGCCACCGCCTGTGCACGGTTCACGCAGTCGAGCTTGCGGATGACGCTGTTGAGATGCGTGTTGATCGTATAATCGGACAGCGACAGAAGATCGCCAATCTCGACGGAGGTCTTGCCCAAGGACGCCCAGCGCAAAACCTCCAGTTCGCGCCGCGTCAGCGGCTGAACGATGGAGGTTTCGGACGGTGACAGGCGTTCGTACAGCCGGAAGGCCTGCAGCGTTAGCATACCGATTTCGTTGAGTTCCGACAGCGACATGAGCGGGCGATTGCCGGAGAAGGTCATCATGTAGTGGGTGCCATCGCCCGACCACAGCGGAACGAAAGCGACACTGTAGGTACCGTATTGCAGGAGCAAGTCTATCAGTTGCTGCGGACACAAAGTCTGGTGTTCCCGCAGATCAAGGCACAGCGGCAGCTGTGCACTTCTCAGCACTGTGGTCAGTGGCGCGACTGTGATCAGCCCCCCGGCATCGACTTCCTTCAACAAGCTGAGGGGCAGGTTTCGCATGACGAGTAACGGTAGGACCTTTTCGTCGCTGTCTCTCGGCATGCGACCGAGAGAGAAGTAGCGATAACCGAAGTGCCGGGCGAGATGACTGAAAGCATCCGCCATGTCCGCACGTGTCGCGGCGCCGGACAGCATCTGGCTGACGACTTCATGCCGTTCCGGGGTAATGCGCATGCTGGAGGGGGTTGTGCCATAAGGCATCAGGTCCGCTCCCCTGCCCGGAGGTTTTGAGGCGCTAGGCCATCATGCCGTCCTGACCGCGGCATCAGCGCATCAAGCCGTTGATCGCTTTCCTCACAATCTGCCGCCTCACCGTCAGACGGCATAGCGGCCGTGCCGCTCTGCGCCAGATGGCGGGCAAGATCATATGGGCCGGTCATTGGAGGTGTTGCGTTCATGCCTGACGACATCCGGGAAGAGCAAGGCACTACGTATAATGCTAAAGTAATTGCCTTTTCTAGCGAAAGTTTTCGGCTGATATAACGAAGTGTAATGTGTCTGGTGTATAACTCCTTGGTTGATGGCCCGCGTGTCCTTGTCCGCTATCACTGCCGTGGAGGCCATACTCCTTTTCCCTCAGTCACTTGCCGGTGCGGCGTTCCGCATCGAGGCTCGCAAGGTGTGCTGAACCGGCGATTTTCCGTCTCGAAGTTTTGATTCCGATCAATCGTCACCTTGTTATCCTCGATTACAGCTGAGGCCAATGAGCGCTGCAGAAAGTCGATCGGGACGGCATGGCATCAAGCCTCTGTGCGGTTTCAGACGGCTTGAAAGTTGACGCGCGCTACGCTTCGGAGAGCGATATGAACAACAGGATCACGCGCTGGATTCCCCTTGCCATCGTCGCGGTTGCGGCAGTCGGGGCCTATTACGCATGGATGCGCTTCGAGAAGTCCGATCTGCCGCCCGGTATCGCCTCCGGCAATGGCCGGATCGAGGCGACCGAGGTGGATGTCTCCACCAAGACGGCCGGACGAATTCGGGACATTCTGGCGCAGGAAGGCGATTTTGTGCGGCCCGGTGACGTTCTTGCCAGGATGGATACGCTTCAGCTTGAGGCGCAGCGCCGTCAGGCGGAAGCAACGCTGAGCCAGGCGCTGATCGGTGTCGATACCGCCAGAAGCACGGTCACGCAGCGGCAGGCGGAGCGTGAAGCCGCTGCGGCCACGGTTGCGCAGCGCGAGGCTTCCTTCGACGGTGCTCAACGCAAGCTGACGCGATCCGAGCAACTCGCTTCCTCCAATGTCACCACCCAGCAGGTTCTGGATGACGACCGTTCCAATGCGGAATCCGCGCGGGCGGCGGTGGCGGCCGCAAAGGCGCAGGTGGCAGCCTCGGATGCGGCGATCAGCACCGCGAAGGCTCAGGTCGTCCATCAGGAAGCCGCGGTGGAAGCGGCACGAGCCTCTGTCGCCAGCATCGAGGCCGACCTTGATGACAGCACGTTGAAGGCCGTGCGACCCGGTCGGGTCCAATACCGGGTGGCGGAGCCGGGTGAAGTGCTGGCGGCTGGTGGTCGGGTGCTCAACCTGGTCGATCTCAGTGATGTCTACATGACCTTTTTCCTGCCGACCGCAGCAGCCGGCCGCGTCGCCATCGGCACAGATGTGCGCATCGTGCTGGATGCTGCGCCGCAATTTGCCATTCCCGCCAAGGTCGCCTTCGTGGCCGATGTCGCGCAGTTCACGCCGAAGACGGTGGAGACGGAGGAAGAACGCCAGAAACTGATGTTCCGCATCAAGGCGCGCATCCCGCAGGCGCTTCTGGAAAAATACATCCAGCAGGTAAAGACCGGCCTTCCGGGCATGGCCTATGTCAGGCTTGATGCCAACGCTGCCTGGCCCGCCACGCTGCCGGGTGTCGTGCAATGATGCCGGCGCCGCAACATGCTGCAGTCGCCGCGCCGGTCGCCAGCCTGCAGGGGGTGAGCCACCGGCATGGAAAGACGCTGGCACTCGATGGTGTCCGTCTCGATATTCCCTCTGGCTGCATGGTGGGCGTCATCGGGCCGGACGGGGTGGGGAAATCAACGCTCCTGTCGCTGCTGTCAGGTGTGCAGGTTGTCCAGTCCGGACGCATCCGGGTTCTCGGGGGGGACATCGCCGAGCGCGGGCATCGGGATATGGTCTGCCCCCGTATTGCCTATATGCCGCAGGGGCTGGGCAAGAACCTCTACCCCACGCTTTCCGTCACCGAGAATGTCGATTTCTTTGCCCGCCTCTTCGGACAGGACAGAGAAGAGCGCAGCGAGCGGATCAGCGCACTGTTGCAGCGCACCGGACTTTCGCCTTTCCCGGATCGTCCTGCAGGCAAGTTGTCGGGCGGGATGAAGCAGAAACTCGGTCTTTGCTGCGCCCTGGTGCATGATCCGGATCTGTTGATCCTTGATGAGCCGACCACGGGCGTCGATCCCCTGTCGCGCCGGCAGTTCTGGGAACTGATCGAAGACATCCGTCGCGAGCGCGCCGGTATGAGCGTGATCGTCGCCACGGCCTACATGGAAGAGGCCGAGCGCTTCGACTGGCTCGTGGCGATGGACGGAGGAAAGATTCTGGCCACTGGTACGCCGGTGGAGTTGCGGGCGCGCACCGGCACCGACAATCTGGATTCAGCCTTCATCGCCCTTCTGCCCGAGGACAAGCGCAAGGGGCACACAGACCTCGAGATCCCGCCACCTGCAGACAACCAGGGCACCGACGACGAGGTGGCAATCGAGGCCGAGCATCTGACGATGCGGTTTGGTGATTTCAAGGCCGTCGATGATGTGAGTTTCTGCATCCGGCGGGGTGAAATCTTCGGCTTTCTCGGTTCGAACGGCTGCGGCAAGACGACGACGATGAAGATGCTGACGGGGCTGCTTGCGGCAACCGAGGGAACCGCAAGCCTTTTTGGTAGTCCGGTCGATCCCAAGGATATCGATGTCCGCCGTCGCATCGGTTACATGAGCCAGGCCTTTTCGCTCTACTCGGAGCTGACCGTTCGCCAGAACCTCGATCTGCATGCGCGCCTGTTTCGCATGGCGCCGGACACGATCGACCAGCGCATCGAGGAGATGCTGCATCGGTTCGGACTGGCCGATGTGGTCCACAGCCTGCCGGACGCGCTGCCGCTCGGCATACGCCAGCGCCTGTCCCTTGCTGTCGCGATGATCCACGCGCCGGATATCCTGATCCTCGATGAGCCAACGTCGGGTGTCGATCCGGTTGCGCGCGACAGTTTCTGGCAGATCCTCGCGGATCTCTCGCGCAAGGACAGGGTCACGATTTTCGTCTCGACGCATTTCATGAACGAAGCCCAGTTGTGCGACCGGATTTCCCTGATGCACGCAGGAAAGGTTCTGGTCAGCGATACGCCGGCGGCGATCGTTGAAAGGCGCGGTGCGGACAATCTGGAAGCCGCCTTCATCGCCTATCTGGAAGATGCGATGGGCGCGGCAAGCAATCGGCCGGCGGAGCAGATTGCTGCTGATCCCGCTCCGGCACCACAGGAGGCACCGGCGCTTCGCCGGAGCGCTTTTGATCTCAGGCGCATGTTTGCCTATACGCAGCGCGAGACGCTGGAACTCCGCCGCGATCCGATCCGCGCCACGCTTGCCATTCTCGGCAGCGTGATCCTGATGTTCGTGATCGGATATGGCATCAATCTGGACGTCGATAATCTGACCTTCGCCGTCCTCGACCGGGATGATACCGTGCTCAGCCATGATTATGCGCTGCAGATCGCGGGATCGCGCTATTTCATCGAGAAACCACCGATCCGTGACTATCAGGATCTCGATCGGCGCATGCGCAGCGGCGAATTGAGCCTGGCGATCGAGATACCGCCGGGGTTCGGACGCGATGTCGAGCGCGGGCGGGGCAGTGCCCAGATTGCAGCGTGGATCGACGGCGCCATGCCGACGCGCGCCGAGACGGTGCAGGGCTATGTCCAGGGTATTCACGCTGCCTGGCTTCAGGAAAAGGCGCGCGCGCTTTATGGGGATGCCGCGAGCCGCGGCAGCTTTCAACTGGCCATCCGTTATCGCTACAATCCGGGCGTCGAAAGTCTGGTTGCCATGGTTCCGGCGGTCATTCCACTGCTGTTGATGATGATTCCTGCCATGCTGGCCGCACTCAGCGTGGTGCGCGAGAAGGAGCTCGGGTCTATCATCAATTTCTATGCGACGCCTGTCAGTCGACTTGAATTCCTGCTCGGCAAGCAGATTCCCTATGTCGCGCTGGCGATGATCAACTTCGGGATGCTCGTCGCCTTCGCGGTGATGGTGTTCAGAGTGCCGCTGACCGGTAGCTTCCTGACGCTCGCTCTGGCGGCGCTGATCTACGTGATCAGCGCAACTGGCCTCGGCCTGCTGATCTCCAGCTTCATTCGTTCGCAGATCGCGGCCATCTTCGCGACCGCTCTGATCACGCTCATCCCGGCAGTGCAGTATTCCGGCATGATCGACCCGGTCTCTTCCCTGCAAGGGGCCGGCGCCGTGATCGGGCAGATCTATCCGACGAGCTATTTCGTCACCATTTCGCGCGGCACCTTTTCCAAGGGCCTCGCCTTCGGAGATCTGATCGGCTCCTTCATCCCGCTTCTGTGCGCCGTGCCGGTTCTTCTTGGCCTTGGCACCCTCTTTCTCAAGAAACAGGCGAGCTGAACCATGCGCGCGGCCAATGTTCTTCAACTCGGCATCAAGGAACTGCGCGGTCTGCTGCGCGACCCCGTGATGCTCATCCTCATCGTCTATTCCTTCACGCTGTCGATCTACGCCGCTTCGACGGCCATGCCCGAAAACCTCAACCACGCCGCGATCGCCGTGGTGGATGAGGACCAGTCGCCCGTTTCATCCCGCATCATCACCGCATTCACCCCGCCCTACTTCGTCGTGCCGAAACTTGTCACGCAGCAGGAAATGGACCGGCGGATGGATTCCGGTCTCGATACCTTCGTTCTCGACATTCCCCCCAATTTCCAGCGGGATCTGCTGGCCGGACGCTCTCCCACCATCCAGCTCAACGTGGATGCAACGCGCATGACGCAGGCCTTTACCGGCGGCGGTTATGTGCAGTCGATCGTGTCTGGAGAAGTGAGCGAGTTTCTGGACGGCTATCGGGGCGCGAGCGCAAGCCCCGTCGATCTCGTCCTGCGCGCCCGTTTCAACCAGCAGCTCGACAAGGGCTGGTTCGGCGCGGTCAACGAGGTGATCCAGTCGGTCACGATGCTGTCGATCATCCTGACGGGGGCGGCGCTCATCCGCGAACGCGAACACGGCACGATCGAGCACCTTCTGGCCATGCCGGTGACACCGACCGAGATCATGCTCGGCAAGGTCTGGTCGATGGGCCTCGTTGTGCTTCTCGCCACCGCCTTTTCCCTCGTCGTCGTGGTTCAGGGCTGGCTTGCTGTTCCGATCCAGGGTTCGCTGCTTCTGTTTATGGCGGCGGCCGTGCTGCAACTGTTCGCCACCACCTGCATGGGGATCTTTCTCGCCACAGTGGCCGGTTCCATGCCGCAGTTCGGTCTGCTCATGATGCTGATCCTCTTGCCGCTGGAAGTTCTATCGGGAGGGATGACACCGCGCGAAAGCATGCCGCAGATCATTCAGGACATCATGCTGGCGGCGCCGAACACGCATTTCGTCATTCTCGCCCAGTCCGTGCTCTTCCGCGGTGCCGGCCTGTCCGTCGTCTGGCCACAGTTCCTGGCGCTCGCCGTCATCGGCAGCTTGCTGTTTGCCTTTTCACTCAGCCGCTTCCGCAAATTCCTGCGGTAATCCTTGCCGGGCAAACGGGTCTGGAGCGCGGTGCTGCAGCAGATAGCTCGTGCGGTAGCGGTCATACTGCCGCCGTGTGTGCCAGTCCCGATGCAATGTCAGCAGAATGCCTTTCAGAGAGCGCAGGAAATTGCGCTTGCGTGCACCTGTCCGCTCCACATCCAGAAGGCTTCCGCCGAGATCCATGGCAGCTTCGCGGATCGGATTGCCGGGAATGGACCAGATATCGAGGCCGAACTCCCAGAAGAATTTGATATCCTCATCGACGACGCGGAAGATGTGCTTGCGTGACAAGAGCAATTCGGCCCCCTCGCGGGACAGGAGGTATCCGACAAGGCCGGCACGGGTTCTCTTCCACTTGACGAGTGGCAGGCCGGCGATCTCCACCGATATGCCTTCGTGGCGGGATCGGTCTCGCGGGAAGTCGAAGAGCTTGATCATGTGTCGACCATCGGCCAGCAGTGCCGATGCTTCTGCCACTGCCCTGTGCACCACAGCCGGATCATGAAAACGAAAATCGTCTTCGAGCAAAAGGGCATGGTCCCAGTTCTCCGCCAGCAGGCGTTGCCATCCAAGCCGGTGGGTCGCATAGGCGGCCACTTCGCCACGTGTCGGCATATGCTTGCACCATAAGGCCGCCTTGCGTGTGTCGAAGAGGTGATCGACCTCGGTATCTGTGCCGACGAAGCCGTGGGCCAGATGGACCTGATGTGGCGGGAACAAGGTAGCGGCTTCCGCAAGAGCACTCCTCACCCGTTCCGCCGGCGACCGGCTGCACGTGAGGATGATGACTCCGGTTCGCACCTGGTGCTCTGGGTCATGATGCATCGTGGACCGCCTGTATCTGAGGAAGACCGATTGGGGTCACGCCAAGGTCGCGCGCCAGTTGACCAAATGCCTCTGTCTCGAGAAGGTCGCGATATGGGATTTCCGGGAACATCACGCCTGCCCGGTGCACGTCACCATGGACCAGAAGCACGGTGCCGCCGACACCGTGCAGCGGTACCGCATCAAGATAGCGCAGGTCGTGAAGATGGCGCCTCACCCAGTAGTGCTCTGGAGGTTGCAGGATGCCGCCATGGATATGGCGGTAATACTCGTGATCAGGCGGTTCGCCGACGTCGAGGAAGGCATTCAGGTCATAGCTTGGCCCGTCCTGTCGCAGCACGCAGTCCGGTGTCACGATCTTTGCCCGCGCCGACAACAGGACATCCAGGAGATGGCGCGGCAATCCGACGACATCCGCATCAAGCCACAGAAACCAGTCTGTGTTCAGCGCGAAGGCCTGCCGCAAAAGGTCGTTGCGCGCGCGGGCAAGACCGGCACGTCTGTGAAACTGGTAGACCCTGCGCCATCGCCGTGACCGGGGGACGTGGGGTGCGTTGCGATCCGTGCGGACCGTGGCGATGCTGGCGAACGAGCCGGCATGGTCCCGAATCAGGCCCGCAATCACCGAAGCGGTGTCGTCGGTGCTGTCGCCTTCGCCGTAAAGCACATGCAGGCGATCCTTCGGGTAGTCGAGGCCGAGGATCTGCTCCATGTTGCGGACAAGGGTGTCTGCACCGTTGCGTACCGGGATGAGAATGGCGACCTTCGGAGGTTCCGATGCGTCAGGCAGCGGACGTTGGAGGAGATCGATCGCGACGTGCTGCTGGGCGTCGACAAGAGAAAGCCTCGGGCTGTACAGGCGATGCCGCAGCTTTCGGAACTTGGTCACGGTGCGGCGGATGACGTTCGGTGGCGTTTCACGAAACCAGCTGCCGTTCCAGAAGTGCTCCGAAAATCGTCTATCCTTCCAGGCACCGCGTCGATCGCAGCTGCTCACATCTCCGGTCTCTGCAAACAGGTGGGAAGAATGCAGGGCGAAGGCGTCCGTGTCAGGCCACTGAAGCACGGCGGCGGTTAGAAGCAGTGGGCCTGTGGTCTCCAGCACGTCGCCGTCCCGACGGGGATACATACGGACGCAAAGTTCAATGAGCGTGTCCCAGAAAGGATGGCCAGCGGGACTTGCCATGGTGCCGTTGAAGAGCAGGAACGGTAGGCCTCGGCGGGTGGCGTGGTGTTGGCGATCCCGCGGCTCCTCGCACAGGACGATACGGTGGGTGCCGGCGAGTGGTTCCAGCGGAGCAAGACAACGCGTATCGATATCAGCGTAAACGCCGCCGAAACGCTTCAGCAGGCAATAACGGGCAAGATCAGCGCGTTGCACCGGACGGCTGTAGCCGTCGAAGAACGTCAGCAGGTCCGGAAACTCTTCAGCCATGAAAGATCTGAGCGCCGCGTCGTCCCAAAAACGATACTCCCAATCGGGATTCAGCCGTTGCCAACTCTCGGTATCCCCCTTATCCGGAGGCACAGATTTTGTGATCCACGTCTGATGGACGATGCGCGGCACACCTGGCGGTACGGGCAATGACATATTTGCAAGTAATTCTGTCACGAAACAATGATCATGCTTCCGGAAGTGAACTCCGGGACGCGGCGAATTATTCGAACCTATCATCGTTTTCCAGCGTAAGTCGTTTCTTTCTCAAGAAGAGTGACGGCGCATCCAGTAAAGGTGACTTATCTGCAACAGTTTTACATCTCAAACGCGAAAGTATCGCGGAGTTGTTGCGCGTCATTGGGGAAATAAATCCGAGAATTCTACTTTTCGAAAGTGTAACTTTGCTGGAGGCTGTCGAGGCCGTGCGTCTGGCCTATCCTGATGTCCGGATAATCCTCGATTTTCATAACGTCGAATCCCGGCTCTACAGGGATATGCGTCTCGCCCGGTGGCCCGCGCCCCTCCGACCTCTGGGGGCTGTTCTTTTGCGGCGGCGCACTGAGAAGGCATTGGAAGCGGACAGGCGCGTTGTGGAACATGCGACGGCTGTCTGGGTCTGCTCGGAGGAGGACCGACGTCTGGTACAGGCCTTTGGTGTCGACCGGCCGGTCTTCGTCGTCCCCAACCCCATCCCGGACTGGTGCCTGTCTGCCAGCGATGGCAATGCCGGTAACGGAGGAGACGTCCTTTTCGTCGGGCAGTTGCGCTATGGTCCCAACAAGCTGGCGGTACGCGAACTGGCGACCAGGATCATGCCGAGACTTCAGCGTATGAGGCCAGACGCTGGCCTGCATGTCTGCGGTCGCAATCCCTCCCGAAAGATGCAGAGACTGCTGGCAGGCACAGGCGCGAAGCTGACCGCCAATCCGCGGGATCTGGCTCCGATATATGCTGCGGCCGGCGTCGCGGCCATTCCGCTGCGGCAGGGAGGCGGAACACGGCTGAAGGTGCTGGAAGCTCTGGCGGTCGGCTGCCCGGTCGTCGCGACGGCTAAGGCTGTGGAGGGCCTTGGTCTCGTTCCGGGCCGGCATTATCTGGCGGCCGAGACGCCCGAGGACTTCGCCGAGATGCTGGCTCGCGTGCTGGCAGATGCGGGTCTCGCCGCGGATTTACGGGAGGCGGGCCGGACCTTTGTCCTGTCCAACTACGGCGACGGTGTGCGGTGTGAGACGGTCCGGCAGGCCGTTGCCGCCATGCGGGAGGTCTGACGCTGTAGAAGCCGCGACGGGTTGCCGGCCAGCGGCTGCGATACCGCCTGTGCCGGCCTCGTCTGCCGGCTGATCTGTCATCGAACTGGAAGAAAAACTTCACGATCGCGTCACCGATCCGTGGCCCAGCCATCACAAATGCCCGCTACACCGCCCCCTGATTTCCGGGGGACAGAAGCCGGAAAGTCATTTTCCGAAACGAGGGCATTTTGCGATGAAACTCTTTGTTCTGAAGACGGCGCTTGCCGGTCTGATGGCCGCGACCACGCTGGGCGTTGCGCCGGCCTTTGCCGAGAAGACGAAGTTTGAATTCTGGTACGGCCTGAGCGGCGATCTCGGTGACCGCGTTCAGGATGCCTGCAAGAAGTTCAATGACAGCCAGAGCGATTTCGAAATCCTCTGCACGTCCCAGAACGGTTACGACACCACGCTGCAGAACACGATTGCCGCCTACCGCGCCAAGAAGCAGCCGGCCATCACCCAGATCTACGACGCCGGCACGCTCGACCTGATGCTGTCCAAGGCCTTCATCCCGGCCAAGCAACTGATGGCCGACAACGGCTACAAGATCGACTGGAACAACTATTTCGGTGGCATCGCCAACTATTATGCCACGGCTGCCGGCGAGTTGCAGTCCTTCCCGTTCAACTCCTCGACCGCGATGTTCTATTACAATGTCAGCGCCTTCGAGAAGGCCGGCATCGACTTCAAGCCGGACACCTGGGAACATGTCGAGGAAGCCGCCCGCAAGCTGAAGGCCGCCGGCTTCGAATGCCCGCTCGGCTTCAACTTCGACACCTGGCCGCTGCTCGAGCAGTTCTCCGCCATCCACAACCAGCCGCTTGCCACCAAGGCCAACGGCTATGAAGGGCTCGATGCGGAAGTCGTCTTCAACAAGACGAAGTTCGTCGATCACGTGAAGTTCTTCAAGAAGATGCAGGACGAGAAGCTGTTCGTCGTCAAGACCAAGCAGCTTGGTATGGATATCGTTCCGGCCTTCACCTCGCAGACCTGCCAGATGATCCAGACCTCCGTTGCCGATCACGGCACCGTTGGCAAGACGCTGCCGGAAGGCGTGAAGTGGGATGTCGCGATGCTGCCGGTCTGGAAGGGCACGGAGCGCAAGAACTCGCTCGTCGGCGGCGCGTCGCTGTGGGTCATGGCCGGTCGCCCGGCTGCCGAGTACAAGGGCGCTGCCGCCTTCCTCAACTTCCTCGCCCAGCCCGACATGGTTCAGTGGTGGTCGACGGTTACAGGCTACATCCCGGTCACCAAGACCGGCTTCGATGCCATGAAGGCCAACGGCTTCTACGACAAGGCTCCCTACAAGGGCCGCGAACTGGCAATTGCCAGCCTGACCTACACGCCGACCTCGGAAAACACCCGCGGCATCCGTCTCGGCAGCTTCACCCAGATCCGCAAGGAAGTCTCGACGTCCCTCGAAGCGATCTTCATGCAGAACGCTGACGTTCAGAAGGAACTGGATCAGGCCGCCGAACGCAGCAACGCCATCCTGCGCCGTTTCGAGAAGACCTATGCCGGTCAGAAACTGAACTGATCGATTGCGATCGCCGAGTGCCCCGTGGCCAGCGGGTTGTGACCTGAGGGTCGCGGGGCATTCCCTCTCCTCGAGAGCGTTCTGGTCCATTCATGGAAAAACGTGCCGTCTTCAAAAGCTGGTGGCTGCCGATTGTCTTCGCCCTGCCGCAGCTTCTCCTGATCCTCTGCTTCTTTTACTGGCCGGTCGCGGCCGTCGTGAACTGGGCCTTTACCCTGGAGCCGCCGTTTGGGGGACCGGCCGAATTCGTCGGATTTGCCAATTTCCAGGAGGCGTTTGCGGATCCGTTCTACTGGAATTCGGTGGTCGTCAGCCTCATCTTCGCGATCGTCGGTCCGCTGTTTGCCATCTCCATCGGCCTCGTTCTTGCCATTGCGGTCGATCGGCAGCTGCCCGGCTCGGGCTTCTTCCGCTTTCTCTACATCCTGCCCTATGCGATCGCAGGGCCCGCGGCGGGTATGGCCTTCCGTTTCATCCTGTCGCCGGAGCGTGGGCTCGCCGCGTCGCTCAACGCCATGTGGCCGGATATCTGGAACCCTGCCAAATATGGCGAGCATGCGCTGGCACTGGTCATCATCATCTTCATCTGGAAGTGGTCGGGCTACACCTTCATCTTCCTGCTGGCCGGTCTCCAATCGGTGCCGCGCGCCCTGGGCGAGGCCGCTGCCATGGATGGGGCCGGTCCCTTCCGCCGTGCGATCGACGTACAGGTGCCACTGCTGGCCCCGACCCTGTTCTTCCTGCTGGTCACCATGATGACGGAAGGCTTTGTCGGCGCCGACACCTTCGGCATCGTGCATGCCGTGACGGAAGGCGGCCCGAACCACGGCACGGAAGTCATGGTCTACCGGATCGTCGACGAAGCCTTCAAGGGACTGAACTATTCCGGCGCCTCGGCCCAGAGCATCATCCTGATCGGCCTCATCATGATCTTCACCTTCATCCAGTTCCGCTTCGTCGAGAAGCGCGTGCATTACAAGTGAGGGCGGCATGATCCAGCGCACCCCCGTCGCCAATGCCGTAACCTATGCCATCATGGTCTTCGGCTTCATCCTGCTGATCGGTCCCTTCCTTGTGATCATCGCTGGCGCCAGCCAGACCATGCAGCAGGTCAACGCCATTCCCTTCAGCTTCCTGCCGGACAACCAGTTCCTGACCAATGCGGCACAGGCCTGGAAGCGGGCCGATCTTGGTACCGCCATGACCAACAGCCTCATCATGGCGGTGCTGGTGACGGCCGGCAAGGTGGCGCTGTCGGCCTTCACGGCCTTCGCCATCGTCTTCTTCCGCTCGCCGCTGAAGCACGTGTTTTTCTGGAGCGTGTTCATCACGCTGATGCTGCCGCTCGAGGTCCGCGTCGTTCCGACCTATGCCGTCGCGGCCGACCTGCTGCAGCCGGTGAAATCCATACTGTCGCTGTTCGGCGACATTCAGATTGGCATCGACTGGAACCTCCTGAACTCCTACACCGGCCTCACCCTGCCGCTGATCGCAACCGCCACCGGCACCTTCCTCTACCGCCAGTTCTTCATGACGCTGCCGGACGAGCTGGCGGAAGCGGCGCGCATGGACGGTTCCGGCCCTGTGCGCTTCTTCTTCGACATGCTGCTGCCGCTCTCGCGCACCAACATGCTGGCGCTGACGACCATCATGTTCGTCTATGGCTGGAACCAGTATCTGTGGCCGCTGCTGATGGTCACGGACCCGTCCTACAAGACGGTGATGATGTCGCTGCGCTCCCTGCTGCCCGCCGACAACGGCACACCGGACTGGAATGTCACGCTGGCCGGCTCCCTGCTCATCATGCTGCCGCCGCTGATCGTCGTCGGCGTGCTGCAGCGCTGGTTCGTCCGCGGTCTGGTGGCCACCGAAAAGTGACGCCGTATCCGGCCCCCGAAAACAAGGTTTGAAACTATGGCAGACATCGCTATTCGCGCCGTACGCAAGAGCTACGGCAAGACCCCTGCCCTGCATGGCGTCGATCTCTTCTTCGCCTCCGGCGAATTCGTCGTGATCCTTGGTCCGTCCGGCTGCGGCAAGTCAACGCTTCTGCGCATGATCGCCGGTCTCGAAGACATCACCGGCGGCGAGATCGCCATCGACGGTCGCGTCGTCAACCGGCTGGAACCGCGCGAGCGCGGCTGCGCCATGGTGTTCCAGAACTATGCGCTCTACCCGCACATGTCGGTGGCCGGCAATATCGGCTATGCGCTGAAGGTTTCCGGCGTGCCGAAGGCGGAGCGGGAGCGCCGTATTGCGGAGACTGCGAAGATCGTCGGCCTTCAGGATTACCTGGCGCGTAGGCCGGCTGCCCTGTCCGGCGGCCAGCGCCAGCGCGTTGCCATGGCGCGCGCGATCATCCGCGAGCCGAAGGTCTTCCTCTTCGACGAACCGCTCTCGAACCTCGACGCTAAGTTGCGCATCTCCATGCGCGCCGAAATCCGCAAGCTGCACCAGCGTCTCTCGGCCACCTCGGTCTTCGTGACGCACGATCAGGTCGAAGCCATGACGCTTGCCGACCGGCTGGTGGTGATGAATCGCGGCCATGTGGAGCAGGTGGGCCGTCCGCTGGAGATCTACCACCGCCCGGCCAGCACCTTCGTTGCCTCCTTCATCGGCGCGCCGGCCATGAACCTTGTGCGCAGCCGCGTCGAGGTGGAAAGCGCCGGCATTCGCTTCGGTGGCGCGATGGTGGCGATCGATCCTGCCTTTGCCGCAAAACTGCGCGGGCAGGATGTGACCGTCGGTATCCGGCCGGAACATTGCCGCCTTGCCGCACCGGGCGATGGCGGCGTTGAAGCCCGCGTCGACTTTATCGAGGAACTCGGCGTCGGCCGCGTCGCCTATTGCGAGGTGGACGGCCTGCCCTTTGCCATTTCGCTGGACGATCATACAGTGGTGGCGGCAGGCGACAGCCTGTTCCTCACCCTGCCGAGCGAACACCTGCATTTTTTCGACATCGAATCCGGCCGCCGCATCGAGACGGATGCGGCCGCACCGGTTGCGGCACCGGCCGCCAGCCAGCATTCCGAACAGACCATGGGAGTCCATTGATGAACGAGATCATTTCAGCCATCGGCTTTTGCAACCGCACGGGCCATGGTGACCTTTCGGTTCTCGACGCGTCGCTGCGCGAGATCGCCGATACCGGTGCCGATGCCTGCGAGATCGGCATTTATGCCGAGGAAATCGTGTCCGGCGGCCGCATCATCGAGGATCGCACGCGCCGGGTGGAGGAGATCGTGCGCGCCTACGGCTTCAAGAAGCTGTCGCTGCACGGGCAGATCTCGTCCAACTTCATGGATCGCCAGCACCTCGCCCTGCAAAAGAAGGTGGTGCGCGCCATGCTTGAGCTCTGCAATCGCCTGGGCGCCGGCATTCTGGTGCACCATTCCGGTGCTGCACAACTCGCCGAGGGCGAAAACGGCGCGGATCTCGACCTGATGGAACGCGAGGCGCTGTCCGAGATGGCCGACGTCGCCAAGGGCTACGGCGTGCGCATTGCGCTGGAAAACATCTTTACGACCGAAAGCGGGCAGTATCGCCAGACGCCGAGCCAGGTGGCGGAAACGGTGCGCGCCGTTGGCCACGACAACGTGGTGGCGCTGATCGACTTCAGCCATGCCTATATCGAATCCACGTTCAAGCAGCTCGACTTCCGTGAGGAACTGCGTGCCATGGCACCCGTGACCGGCCATCTTCACGTGCATGACAGTTTCGGCCTGCCCTATACGATGGACAAGTTTTTTCATCCGGCCGAGGCGACAGCGCTCGGGATCGGCGACCTGCATCTGCCGCTCGGCTGGGGTGACATCGCCTGGGACGAGATCTTTGCGGAACTGACCTTCCTGCCGGACACGATGCTGATCATGGAAATCGATTCGCACCGTTTCAAGGACCAGCAGCCGGCCTGTCTGGAACGCGCACGCAATCTTGCAACCCTCATCGGGCGCTGAACAGGGCTGTCATGTCAAGCCGGGGCGGCAACCGCCCCGGCGATCTTATCAGTCGTTGAGGGCGACCTGCGCCAGGGGCACGGGCGAGCCGGCAACGACGGTGGTGCAGGCAATCGATGCCATCTGTTTTTGCAGCGCGTCATGGGCGGCAAGCGTGACCGACAGTTCCTCCTCGGAGAAGGAATAGCCAGCCCGCTTGCCCGCCGCCACGACGGCAGCTGTCCCCTGCTGCATCGCGACGGAAATTCGGGCTTCCAGCGCACGATCCTTGCGCAGTCGCATACAAAACTGTTGCAGGTCACTGAAGCTCATGCGGAGAGTTCCTTGGGCAGGATAGTCAAATATCGTCCTATTTCGTCATGCACATAATCATCGTAACACAGATGGTGACTGTAACGTTACAGCACCAGAAGAAAAGATGCTGTCTAAGATATGGGACAAATTTCAGCAAATTTGGGACATCCTGAGCCTTTCCGGGCGCCGCGATACACTCAGGTCGTTCTGCGCAATCCCTCCAGCCAGTGCTGCATCCAGTTGTCTCTGTCTGATTCGAGATCGGTTTTCAGCCGGATGCCGGCTTCCGCATTGCGGATCGCATCGCTCGGCCGTATGCCGTAATGCTGCTGAAAGGCGCGTGAAAAGGCGTTCTCGCTTGGAAATCCGGTGGAATAGGCGAGCTTGGCGACAGAGCCACGTGCCGTTCCGACCGATGTCAGCTTCAGATAGGCAAGCTTGAGGCGTCGTTCGCGTATGTAGTTTGCGATGCCGCCGACCGGTTCGAACAGACGATAGAGTGCCGATCGCGACAGGGCAAAATGGCGCATGATCATCTCGGGTGACAGCGCGGGGTTGGTCACGTTGCGTTCGATGAACAGCTGGATGGTCTGCAGGTTGATGTCCATCAGTGTTTCACGCTCCGCGGCGACTGCGGCGGAGAAGCTGCTGGAGACCAGAACCGATGCGACTTCCGCGGCGAGCCGACCTTCCGCGCCGGCAAGGCGCGGGGCGACCTTGGCCATCGACATCATGTGTTCACCGAGCAGAATGCCGAGTGTCGAATCGCCCATGACGCGTGAACCATGCATCTCGTCGATCACCCGTGGCGTCAGCCGCAACAGGGACCGCGGCAGCACGAGGCTGATGATGTCCATGTCGCTCGTCTGGCTCTGCATCGGGCGGCTGAGGTCGAAACAGACAATGTCTCCGCGCACCCCCTTCGCTACACCGCCATCGGCATCATAGGCACATTCGCCACCGACATAGAGCTGGATCAGGAGATGATCGACGCCTGTGGCAGCAACCAGTTCGCGCGTCCGGCGGAATGACTGGGCGGTTGTCGAAGATTTCCCGATGAGGAAATAGCCGAGATTGTAGCTGACGAGGTCAGCCCGGAAGTTTTCCAGTTCGTCCTTTGATGGCCTTGCCTCGAACAGACTTGAGACGCCCGCTCGCCAGTATTCGAAATTCTCATCACGGCTCAGCTCATGCGAGCGGATGACCTGATGTTCGATTGTATCCGTTGTCAAACGAAGTCCCCAGATCGTCTCGTTGTTCACCGGATGCGGCTTTGCAACCCAATCATTTGCCGACCGGCACCGTCAGGTCGAGGCTCTACATTGCCGACGACTAAAAAAACGCAAAATATGTGATGACAAATAAGACAATGCCGCAAATATCGCAATTCGTTGCGCGGGTCACGTGATGCAGGACGGCTATCGTTATCACACGTCTCTGTGATTTGGTGGTCATTGGCTATCGTGGCAGGTCAGGCTCGGGTCGCAAAGAAAGCAGAGCCTTGCAATCTATTTGGTCCGCGCCGTGTAGACACCGTCCCAGGTCTGGCCCGGCGGATATGCCCGCAACTCCTCCAGCCTCTGTGCATAGAGCGCGTAGAGGCCTTGCAGTTCGGCTGGTGCCCCCTGCCGCAAGGAGACAAGGCGGGTGTTCGCCTCGGAAAAATCACCCCGGCGATAATGGTCGAGAAAAGCGTCGTGTCGCTCGGCAAGCGCTTGAAAGATTTGGCTTGTGGCGACCGTCTCATCGCCGACCAGGGCATAGAGGCGTACGGGCGCGGCGCGGCCCTTGACGCGTACGTTGTCGATCTCGAGGAAGGCAAGTGAAGGTACCGCCTGGCGTGTGAAATCGCTGACGGCGATCGTCACGCCATAGAGCTTGGTGAGCCCTTCGATGCGCGAAGCGAGGTTGATGCTGTCGCCCAGCGCGGAATAGCTGAAGCGCTGGGCGGAACCGAGATTGCCAACACAGGCCTCACCGCTGTTGAGACCTATGCCGATCCTGATCGGTTCCTGCCGGCTGGCATTCAGTAACTCGACCGCCTTGACCATGTCGAGGGCGGCGCGACAAGCCTTCTCTTCGTGCCCCTCGATATCGAGCGGCGCATTCCAGAACGCCATGATCGCGTCGCCGATATATTTGTCGATCGTGGCCTCGCGTCGCAAAAGGACATCGGTCAGCGGCGTCAGGAAAGAGTTGATGAGGCTGGTCAGCGTCTGCGGATCCATGCCTTCGGACAGGGTCGTGAAGCCGCGGATATCGGAAAACATCACGGTAAGGCGGCGCGTTTCTCCGCCAAGTTCGAGAGCGGATGGTTCACGAGCCAGCCGTTCCACCAGAGCCGGTGCGAGATAGCGGCCGAATGCGCCTTTCACGATTCTCTTTTCCCGGTTTTCGAGCGCGAGCCTCAGCGGTGTCAGCAGCAGAAACACGATAACGAGTGTCACCACCGCGCCGACAGGATCGAGAATCAGGGAGAGTCGCGTGAAGGCGATCCACGACATGGCGACCAGACCGGTGATCAGGCCGGCCAGCATCATGGCGCTGGCGAGCGCGCCGCTGCGGGTTGCGATAAGGATCAGCATCAGACCACAAAGCAGCGTGACAAGGAGCAGAGTGCCATGTGCCCAGTCCGGTTCCTGCAGAAAGGCACCGGCAATGATCTGGTCGATGATTTCGGCATGCACCGTCACGCCCGGCATGGCGGCGGCCACGGGCGTTGCAACAATATCGCGCAGTCCCACTGCGCTGGTGCCGACAAGCACGATGCGGCCTTCCACGGCCTGGCGAATTCGAGCCGTGTTGGTATCTTCCAGCAGATCGGCGGCCGACAGGGTCGTCATCTGCGGCATGCCGGAGAAATAGAGCCGCATGCGCCCATCGGCTGCTGTCGGCACGTCCAGCGAACCCACCCGGAGGCTGGTCATGCCGTGGCTACCGCCTCCCCCTTCCCCGCTTGCATCGTTGCCGCGCAGGGCAAAGCCCTGGGCGCCCTGTGCAATTCTCAGGCTTTCCACGGCAAGAGCGGGATAGATCTGCCCGTTTGCGACGGCCGCAAGCGGCATGCTGCGGATGACATTGTCGGCGCTCGGACTGAACGAGAAGAAGCCGGCACCGGGCGCGGCCTTGTGCAGCACCTCGATATTACGAACGGCACCGGTAAATGGCGGCAGATAGAAACGGGGATCGCTGCCACCATAGGCAAAGCCTGCCTTGGCCGCATTGGGGGCAATGTGGCTTTCGTCCGTCAGGGCGAAGCCGAGCACGGAGGGACTTGCAGAAAGCGCTGCGGCAAGGATGTTGTCATTATCCAGTGGCTCGCCGCCTTCTGGAAGCGTGATGCCGACACCGCGCCGGCGCAGATCCTCCACGGCGCGTGCGGGCGACAGCCGATCCGGCTCGGAAAAGACGATGTCGAAGCCAATCGCAGCAGCGCCGAGCAGTTGCAGCCGATTGACCATGCGCGCGATCACCGCGCGGGACCATGGCCATTGTCCAAGTCTGTCGATGGAGGTCTCGTCGATATCCACCACCACCACAGGCGGATCGGTTGCAGGGCGAGGATGCAGTTGCTGATAGGTATCGAAAAGCTGATTGCTAAGGACAGCCGTGACGGACGGGTCGGCGCGCAGAAAGCCGAGACACATCATCAGAACGCAGAAACCCGCCAGCGCTGTCAGCGCTGGCGGGGGAAATCGGTGTTTCCGCCTGAGGGAGACCGGTGATTTCATGCGTTCCGGTATCCGCAGGTCAATTTCGGTTGCCGCCGAAGATGCCCGAGGCCGACCAGCCCGATGCGGATGTGGCAAAGGATCCCATGATGCCCTGTGCGGTCGTGGCGCCATTGTTGACGAAGGAGCCCGTCAGCGCGGTTGCACCATTGGTTCCGGTGAACGTCGACGATGAGGCGAAACTGACATTGCTGTCGAACGCATGACCATCGAAATTGCTGACGGCCACGTTGCCGGTGCGGGCGCCGAAATCCATGGTCGCCGACATGTTTCCGGTGGCAATATACTGGCTGGAGCCGGAAAGAACGGTGCCAACGGCATGGCCGGTATAGGTCGCCTGACCGCTTGAGGGCATGGCGACATTGGCCGTGATATCGCCGATCACCCAGTTCCCCATATGGGCGTTCTGTGTGTAACCGTCGCTGACATCGGCAGAGCCCCACCAACCCCAGCTCATGTAGGCGCACTGGCAAAGCTCGGCAGAGGTGCCGCCATCGAAGATCTTCGCCGGCACCGTCTTGGCGCTGACCACATAGTTGCGATTGTTCGCTCCCGCGGAGGCAAAGTTTTGGTCATCGACATAGACGGCGCCGCCATAGGCGTCGGTGAAGCCGATTTCGTCGTTGTACGGGTTGCTGTCCGTGTCGAACCGCTGGAACGTTGCGCTGAAGGTGCCGCGATCACCATTGAAGCTGAACGAGGATGTTCCGGATTTGAGCGTGGTGACATTGTCGCGGGTAATCGCAATGGCCGAATAGCCCTTGATCGTCTGTCCTGCATAGCTGCGGGCGGCATTCGTATCGATCGAGGTCAGGCTGGCCACATGCGTCGTCGAGAAGTCGCCACCGGTTGGCGCCATGGCGTTGTGGTTGCCTTCGTCGTGATAGGATGAGGCGTTGCTGCCGATGGCATTGGTGAGAACCATATAGTCCCCGTTGGCGCCGAACACGCCGGAGCCACCATCGGCAACCGGGGCGCTCGCAACCTCTCCGGAATAGGAGGTTGAGCCATCGCTGGCATCAAGCC
The DNA here is from genome assembly GCF_900156005.1 of Rhizobium sp. RU35A. NCBI lineage: Bacteria > Pseudomonadati > Pseudomonadota > Alphaproteobacteria > Hyphomicrobiales > Rhizobiaceae > Rhizobium > Rhizobium sp. RU35A. Next base: position 386,975 of record NZ_FTMR01000003.1, read on the forward strand.
GGTCGCTGCCGCCGCGTTGACCGGTAAAGCCGTAGGCGGTGCCAGACCCCGACATTTCGCCGGTCATGATGCCGATCGCACTTTTCTGGCTCGCTCCTGTTCCGTCGATTACCAGCCAGGCCTGCAGGCCGCGCGCTGTCGTGGACGGGAAGTCGAAATCATCAGGCGTGCCTGTCATCAGCAGGTCGCTGGAGACCGCACCGCTGAGATTGAGGGAGGCAAGCCGCGTGGCATCGGCGAAGGGAATGGTGGTTCCCGAACCGGTGACGAGGCCGGTCAGCGGATCGGCGGTCAGGGCGTAATGGCGGGTGCCTGACGTGGAAAACACGCTTGGAACATTTGGCGTTGCGGTGCCTGAGATGATGTAGAGCGGATCGGTTCCCTGCGAAAGAAGATAGGCACGGAAGCCATCGCGACCGACATAGGCGTTGCCGGTGTAGGTACCGTTGCCCGTGGTGACGCTGACAGGGTTGACAGTGAGCCCGGTGCTATCGGCAAAGATCGGCAGGCTGAGGGTGCTGTTATCACTCAGCGTGGCGGTGCCGGTGCTGCCCTCGTTGCCGGCGAGCGTGCCTGTTCGTTCGCTGCCGGCGTCGCCGCCGATGATGCCGTCGCCACTTCCGGGTGTGCGCAGCGTCAGCACGCGCACACTGTCAGAGCGCGGCACAGTGACGACCACCGGACGCGCGGCATTTTCAACCGCTGCGTTCCGTGCTTCCGAGGCAGCGACGACACCCGGCAGACCGTCCGGTCGGGACACGGGCACAGGCACGTTATAGGGAATGGGACTTGCCGAATTGTGCCGCTCGATTCCGCTGTCTGCCACCTGCTGGTCATTCGGCGGCACGCGAACTCCGCCATGCGTGCCGTCGCGGCCGGCCAGCCGATCCTGCATGTCTTGCAGGAATGTTTCCGGCGTCCGGGTCTCGTAGCGCTTGTCGCCATCGACGACGATCGAATAGCCCGCCTGGAAGATTCGGTTGGACAGGCCGCCGGAGGTCAGAACGACCTCGCGACCGAAGATCATCGATACATGCGGCGGGTTCCTGCGTTCACCATTTTTGCCTTTGCGACCACGTTCGTCGCGTGGCAGCTGCTGGCCGATATTGCCGAGGTCGATGTCCACCACGGCGCCGCGGATTCCGGCCGTGCCGATCGGGGTGCGGATGGTTGCGCCATCCTCGGTCTTGGACGTGCGTCCGCCGATGAAGCGCATGAAGCCCTTGGAGAGGCTTGCGGACACCTTGGCCGTGCCGGCTGCCGGATCATAGACGAAGTTGTCGATGGTGAGGCTTGAATTCGGACCGACGGTGAAGGCGGTACCATCGGCGAGCAGGATCTGCACAAGGCCGATATTGCTGGTGTTGATCACCTGATTGTGGATGACCTCATCGCCGATCGCTATCGTCTTGGTGATGCCGCCCTGCAGGCGGGCGCTGGCATCCTGGTTGACGGCGCTGGTGACGCCGACACGGTTCGATACCTCGGCTGCGGCAAGACCCGGTAGGGAGGTCAGCACAAGACTGGTGGCGGCAAGGAAACGATGACGGATCTTGACCATGTCAGAAGACCTTCTTCAGCCCGAGGCTGATCGTGGCATTGTCGAATTCGCTCGTATCGTAATTGGACCAGGACTTCTGGTAGCTGGCCTGGATCTGCGCAGCCCAGGTCTTGTCCAGCGGAATTGTCTGGGTGACGTTGATCGACCATTTCGTGGTCGATTGCGTCTCGCTGCTGATCATCGGATCCGCTTCGTCGTAATGGCGTTGCGAGACCTGGGTGGAGACGCCGAAATTCCAGAGACCCGGGAGTGCGACGATCGGGCTGTCGAAATCGATCGAGGCGCCGACGACAGCGGCATACTGCCAGTATGCATTGCTTCCGACATCCGCATCGAAGCGGTCTATGATGCCGGAAACGCCGAGGCTGAGGCTGCTGGTCAGGCGGAAGGTGCTGAGCAACTGCGCCTGGAACCGGTCGCCGGTCTTTTCATCCAGACGCGGATGATCCGCAGAGTTGTAGTAGGTCTCGTGGCGATATTCGCTGCGCAGACCGTAGAACACGTCATCGGACGCGCGCACGCCAAGCAGTGCTCCGGCACCCAGGACCGACGTCAGTGGATCGCCGGACAGGATGCCGCCGCCGGCGATGCCATACAGATCCAGCGAATAGCCTTCCCAGCCGAAACGGTTGAGGTCAAAGGAAGGGCCGGCTGCCAGTTCCGCATAGGCCAGATTGAGATCGTGCCGGTCGCGATAGGCTTCGGCATAGGTGCGCAGGTTCACCTTGAACTTTTCCCCCTGCCCGGGAAGGTCGAACAGGGCGGTGAAATCACCCGTAAGGAAGCCATTGGTGTCGGCCGTCTTGCGTGCATTGTCCGACAGCACGTAGTCGAGCCCGTTCAGCGTGACGAACTGGGAGCTTGGACCGCTGTTGGCATTGCTCTGGTAACGAAGACCTGTGGTGACAGAACCGGCAAACACACTGGTTTGTGTGTTGCGCTCGATTGCCTCAAGGTATTCGTTGACCTTGTCGCGCACCTTCGGCGGAACGTTGGTCCCGGATGCCGCCGCCTTGAAATAGGTTTCCGCCGTCGCATAGGCACCCAGCCGGAAATAGAGCACGCCGAGTTCCAGCTGCAGGCGCGGCAGTCCCGGTGCGAAGATCAGCATGCGCTCGAGCGTTGCGATTGCCCCCTCGAGATCGCCCACCTGGGACGAGAGTGCTGCATATTCGAATGCCACATCCAGATTGCCTGGCTTATCCAGCATCTGCTGAAACAGCACCTTGCGTCGCGCTTCGATCTTCTCCACGTCGGCGTTTGCTGCGCGCGGCGGCCGGTTGAAGTCCGACGAAGCCGCCTGCGCCCAAGACGGCGCCATGACTGCCGGCGTGCAAACACTTGCGCAGACGACCGCGCCGCAAATCCATCTGGAAAGCGTACTGACTGAAATCATTGTCCTGACCGAGAATCCCCATGCCCTGACCGGCATTTAACATAAGCGGCCGAGACATGAGGAGGAATCAGAGGTTTAGCAAAGGCGCAATTTCGTCCCAGACTGGTCGCTTTTCGTCCCGCTGCCTCGACCGGTGCGATGAGGCTGCAGATCTGGCCGTGGATGATGGCGCTGATCAGGCAAAAGGGGATGGGCGGCGATCCCCCCGGGAAACAGGCGTTTTGCCGATCTGCGGGCGGTGGGCGGTGGCTGCAACGGGCAGCAGATTTGCTGGTCCGAGCCTCGCCACAATCATTGCCATGGCGATCTGTGGAAAGTTTTTTGCCGGGACGAAATACACGTAGTCGGGGACGAAATCGCAGCCTGTCTGTGTCTGTGCCTTCGGGGTGGCGTGCCTATAAAGGGTCCTCCGCCTTGGCTTTCGCCAGAATGAGCAAGCCTGGACAGTCGTGGTTCCTTGATGATGTCAATGATACGCAGCTATTTCTCTCCTGCCATGTTTGGCGTTCTTGCTGGCATTGACGGTCTGGGCACCAGTATTGCCTTCGCTGCGCTGATCTTTTCCGGTCCTCAGGCTGCAGGTCTGGCCGCTGGTGTCAGCGTCATGCTGGTCAGCTGCGTGATTCTGGCCCTTTACGTGGCATGGCGTTCCTGCCACGCCTCCAGTGTCGCCCAGGTCCAGGAGACGACGATTGCCATCCTCGCGGCTGCTGTCACGGCCGCCGTTGGCTCAATGTCCGGAGGCAGCGCGGATCGTGCGGTTGCCACCACCTTTGCCATCCTGGGAGTCAGCACCGTCGCCACAGGGGTTCTGTTCTATGCTCTGGGGCAGTTTCGGCTTGGGGTTCTGGTGCGGTTCATGCCCTATTCCGTCATCGCGGGATTTCTGGCGGGATCGGGTTGGCTGTTGGTCGATGGCGCGCTGATGATGATTTCTGCTCACAGCAACCTTGCGGACATCCTGCTCTCCTTTTCCGACCCGCTGGTGATCGGCATTCTTGTGCCGGCAATCCTGTTTGCCGGCGTGATGTCGGCGGCCTTGCGGTTGATCAGCAGCCCCTTCGCCGCACCGGTCGTGATGGTCCTGTCGGTTGGGCTCTTTTATCTGGTGATCGCTGTTGCCGGCATTCCCCTGGAGACAGTTCGGTCCTGGCGATGGCTGCCGGAAGCGGCAAGCGGCGGCGGCTTTCAACTGCCCTCGCCCCTCACGGTGATGACGCATGCAGACTGGAGCGCGGTTCTCAGCGTCACGCCGGTTCTCGTCTCGGTGCCGTTGATCGCCATGGCCGGTCTATTGTTGAACATCAGCGGTCTCGAAGTTGCCGCCGGCACGGAAATCGACGCCAACAGAGAGCTGAAGATCGCCGGCCAGGCCAATCTCGTGACCGGGTTGTTTGGAGGTGCCGCCGGCTTTACGGGGCTTGGCATGACCTTGCTTGCGGATCGCCTCAGGGTTCAGGGGCGTACTGCGGGTCTTGCAACGGGGCTGGTGATGGCGCTTGCCCTGCCCTTCGCAACCGAGTTGGCCGCCGGTGTGCCGCTCTTTCTTGCCGCCGGCCTGATGCTGATGCTGGGCGGCGAACTGGTCCATGACTGGGCGGTGGTCACCTGCCGCAAGCTTCCGCCGCTCGAATGGGCCATCGTGCTTGTCATCGTGGCATCCATCATGGCCTTCGGCTTTCTGAGCGGCATGGCGGTGGGGCTGGCCTTTGCCATCGCGACCTTCGTCTACACCTATGCACGGCTTCCCGTGATCCGATTTTCTGCCAGCGGTCGAGACCGGCGCAGCAGCACGGACCGGTTTCCGGCTGCCAATCATCTTCTGGCGGAAAAGGGGGAACTGATCCGCGCCATCGAACTGCAGGGATATCTGTTCTTCGGCACGATGGAGCAAGTCGTACGCGCGGTCCAGCGGCTCCTTGCGGCGGAAACGGCGCCGCGTTTCCTGATTCTGGATTTGCGTAATGTCAGCGGGATGGATTCCGCGGCGGTTGCCGGCTTCACGAAAATCGCCAATATGGCGAGGCGCCAGGACGTTGCCCTGATCCTTTCGCCCGCGATGCCGCTGGTGCTGCAGGTGCAGCAGCAGGTGGACATGTCCGGCGACGATCCGTCACCGGTCAATCTTGCGCCCGATCTCGATCATGCTCTGGAAAATGCGGAGGATCGTCTTCTTCAACAGTTTGGTTGCGTGGATGAGCCCGGCGACATTGCGGCACAACTCGTGGAGCGTCTCGGCTTTCACCCGCGACTTCCCGACCTCATCCGGACGATGGAAAGGCTGGAGCGGCCGCCGGGAGCAAGGCTGATGGCGGCCGGCGAGCAGGCTGATGATGTCTTCCTGCTGGGGGCAGGTCGCGTGCGGGTTCAACTGACGCTGTCCAATGGGCGCAGCTTGCGTCTGCGCAGCATGACCGCCGGTGCGGTGTTGGGCGAAGTGGCGTTCTATGTCGGAGGCATGCGAACGGCTGATGTGATCGTCGAGGAGAGAGCAACCTTGTTTCGGCTTGCGGGTGACACCGTTCGCCGACTGGAGCGCGAGGATCCGACCCTCGCGACGCTCGTTCACCGTCTGCTTGCCTCTTCGCTCGCCGAACGGCTCGCTTTGGCCAACCGCATGGTGCAACTCGCAAGCGGCTGATCGATGGCGGCAGGGGCCTTGTTTTCGGGGCAGGACGGATCCGGCTGCCCCTGTTTTGATTCTGTCTCTGGTGCTCCGATTGCAGCACATCCACGTGATGATTATGGCCGCGAAAGGGCGGCTGACGGCGAGGCCCCCGTGACCGACGATGGGCTTGTCTTCTAGAATACATATTTAAATCAGAGACTTAAGGAAATCTCTGTTTGCGTCACCCGCTTCGTTTATGTCGCGTTAACCCTTCGCCTGTGGACGGATCGGCAGAATCATGTTCTATGTTTGGCGGGTTATGGCCGGCAAACCGGCGACGGGCCGCCAAGAGGGAAGCATGGCGATAGCAAATCAGGCAGACATGGCTGCACCTTCGCGTGAAGATGCCGGGAGCAAGATTGCCCGGCATGCAGGGCTTTTGTCCAGTCAACTGCAGCAGTTACGCACACGTATGTATCCGCCGAAGTCGGAGAAATCGCTGCGTCAGTTTCTGACCAACGAGGTCTCGAAGCTCACGTCGATTCCGGATTCGACGCTCAAGCTGATGTCCAGCGAAGGACGTGGGCCGGTTCCGAGCCGCCTGGAAAACAATCACCGCGTCTATACGCTGGCGCAAATCAACGAATTGCGTGAGCTTTTTGCACGGCAGAAGCCAGCGGAAGCGCTCCGCTTTCTTCCGCGCCGCCGCGCTGGCGAGCACCTTCAGGTGATTGCGATTGCCAACTTCAAGGGTGGTAGCGCCAAGACGACGACTTGCGTGCATCTGGCCCATTATCTTGCCCTGCAGGGGTACCGGGTGCTGGCGCTTGATCTCGATCCGCAGGCATCGCTGTCTGCGATGTTCGGTGCGCAGCCGGAAGTGGATGTTGGCGCCAACGAGACCATTTATGCCACGCTTCGCTATGACGAGGCCGAGCGTCGGCCGATCCGCGACATTATCCGCAAGACCTATTTTGATGGCGTCGATCTTATTCCGGGCAATCTGGAGGTGATGGAATACGAACACGAGACGCCACGCGTGCTTGCCAACCGGTCGAGTTTCGGTGCGATCTTCTTCGAAAGGCTGAAGCTGGCTCTTGCGGAAGTCGAGTCCGATTATGACGTGGTGATCCTCGATACGCCGCCGTCTCTCGGCTTTCTCACCCTGAGTGCCATCTATGCCGCCACAAGCCTGATCATCACGGTCCATCCGGCCATGCTGGACGTCGCCTCGATGAGCCAGTTCCTGCTGATGATGGGTGACCTGATCAACGTTCTCAATGAAAGCGGTGCGCATCTGGATCAGGATTTCATCCGCTATCTCGTGACACGACATAATCCGAATGATGCACCGCAGTCGCAGGTGGTTGCCATGCTGCGTCACCTGTTCGGTACCGATGTGCTTTTGCCGACGGCCATTGAAAGCACGGCGGTCGAGGCTGCCGGTCTGGCGAAATGCTCGATTTATGAACTGGAAGTCGGGCAGATCGGTCGTGATACGCATCGCCGTGCCCGCGAGGCGGTCGATGCCGTCAACCAGGCCATCGAAAGTCTGATTACTGCAAGTTGGGGAAGAGGATGACCAAATCGCCCCGGAAATCGATCGTTGCAAGCTTCGGCCTGTTGTCAGCCGAACTGGAAAGCGAGCCGGCGGTGACGACGCCGGCTTCGCCCGTTGCAACGGTACCTCCTGCCGTTGCCCCCTCCCCCGGCCAGACGCCTCAGCCACGTGTCGGGGCCGGTGTGATCGGTGCCGCGCATCGGGCGATCGACGACATTCGTGCCGAGCGCGACCGCCTGCGTGCCATCGTGGAAGCGGGTGGCGGCTCCATTCTCGAACTCGATCCGAAGCTCGTCGATCCCTCACCCTATCCAGATCGGCTGCCGGATGACGATGTCTCGGATTTCGAGGCGTTCAAGCGCTCCATTGCCTCGGAAGGTCAGAAGGTTCCGATCCAGGTTCGTCGTCACCCCACGGCGGCGGGGCGTTACCAGATCGTCTATGGTCATCGCCGCTGGCGCGCTGCTCTTGAACTGCAGCAGTCGGTGCGGGCGCTTGAGGTTGAGCTTTCCGATATCGATCTTGTGGTGGCTCAAGGCATTGAGAATGCCAACCGCCAGGATCTGACCTGGATCGAGCGTGCCCTGTTTGCGCTGCGCATGGATGAAGCCGGGGTTCGGCCGCGCGACATCTATGCCGCCCTTTCGATCGAGGATGCGGAACTTGCCCGCATGCGCAGTGTCTACCGCGCGGTTCCATTGGATGTCATCGAAGCGATCGGCCGTGCGCCGAAGATCGGCCGTCCGCGCTGGCTGGATCTGGCGAAGACCCTGAACAGTGAGCCCGGAGCGCTGGATGTCGTCCGCAGCACCTTGTCGGGGCTGGCGGTTGATGCTCTGACATCGGATCTGCGGTTCCAGCGCGTTCTGTCCGCTGTGAAGCCCGGCGTGCCAGCGCGCATGCCAGGACAGTTGCTTGCGGATCGAAATGGACGACGTCTCGGCGCCTGCCTTGTGTCCGGAGGCGAGATGCGGATTTCCGCAGACAGCCCGCTGGGAAAGGATTTCATTCGCTTCGTCGAGCAACAGTTGCCATCGCTTGTGGAGCGGTTCACCGCGACACGGGACAATCAAAAGTCCTGACCGCCATACGGCGTTCACGTTTGGACGAAGCAGGTACAGGAAAGGAAGCACAGCAAAAGAAAAAAGGCCCCCAAAACGTTGCCGTCGTGGAAGCCTCTCTGATTTAGCACCTCAAGACTCGCATTTCCACGAATCATAGTCAAGTCGCTTTGGCACCTTTTCGGGTGGACGGTCTTCTTTTGCCTCTTGATAGGTGAAGAGATATGCCAGGTGGACATGTGACGACGCCCTTTGGGCGGCGGCCGATGACCCTTGCCCTCGTGCAGCGACAGCTGGACGTGGACGGGATCCGGCCCGGAAAGACTGTGGATAAATGGAAGGTATTCCGCGATGTTGCGGAAGCACGCGAACTGCTTGGTCTGCAAGACCGAGGCATAGCGGTTCTGGACGCGCTTCTGACCTTTTATCCGGAAAATGAGCTGCGCCAGGACGGTCAACTGGTCGTCTTTCCCTCCAATACACAGCTGGCGCTGCGCGCGCATGGCATGGCGGGTGCAACACTTCGCCGTCATCTCGGCTTTCTTGTGGATGCAGGGATCATCATCCGGCGGGATAGTGCCAACGGCAAACGCTATATCCGCAAGGACAGGGCCGGCGACATCGAGGCCGCGTTTGGTTTTGATCTTTCTCCCCTGCTGATGCGTGCCGAGGAACTGGCAGGGCTTGCCCAGCAGGTTGCGGCCGCTCGCGCGGCCTTTCGGCAGGCCAAGGAAAGCCTGACGATCTGCCGACGGGATATTCGCAAGCTGATTTCTGCCGCGATAGAGGAGGGGGCTCCGGGGGACTGGATCGCCATCGAGGATGCGTATGTGGCCTTGGTGGCCAAACTGCCGCGAACTCCGAGGCTCGCCGACGTCAATTCGCTGCTTGCCGAGATGGAAGCGTTGAGGGAGATGATCCTTAACCTGCTGAAAAACAGCGTTAAAGCTGAGAATATAAGCAGCAAAGGCGCTCAAAATGAGCAGCACATACATAATTCAAAACCACAAACCAGCAATGAACTTGAACCAGCCTTCGAAACGAAGCCAGAGGCGAAACCGGCGGACATTCAAAAACGTGAGAGTGGAAATAGCCGGGTGTTCCCCTTGGGATTGGTGCTGAAGGCCTGCCCGGAGGTGATCAATTACGGTCCGGACGGCGCCGTTGGAAGCTGGCGTGATTTGATGGCGGCGGCCATTGTGGTGCGGTCGATGCTTGGCATCAGCCCGTCTGCCTATCAGGAAGCCTGCGAAATTCTCGGTGCCGAAAATGCGGCATCGCTGATGGCGTGTATCCTGGAGCGGGCCGGTCATATCAGTTCGCCGGGCGGCTATTTGCGAAGCCTGACGGATAAGGCCCGGCGCGGCGAGTTTTCGATCGGGCCGATGCTGATGGCCCTGTTGCGGGCACGCGGCGAAACTTTGCGTCTTGTCGTCTGATTTGGACTGTCCAGGGAAGCGTTGAATTTCATCCCCTTCCCTGGCGAGTTGGGTCGCTTGTGGCGATTGCCTTTGCCTGCCGAACGGAATCAGCGGGAAGATGCCTTGCACCGCAGCGAAGGAACCAACATGGTTTAAATATTGTGACTGTATTTCAGGCACAGGCGACACAATGTGTTGAAGACAGACGCCGGCAGGAGGTTCTCGGCTGGCAGATTGGGAGAGGTGGATGAAGATCGGGACACCGAAAGAGACTTTCGCGGGTGAGGCACGTGTTGCCTTAACGCCGGATAGTGCGGTTCAACTGCAGAAACTGGGGTATGAATGCCTTGTTGAAACGGGCGCTGGCCAGGCGGCCGGATTTTCCGACCAGGCCTATCGTAATGCCGGTGTGACTGTTGTGGGTGATGCGGCGGCACTGTTTTCCGCATCAGACGTGGTTGCCAAAGTGCGCCCTCCCCTTCCCGAGGAAATCCAGCGACTGGATTCAGGCAAGACGCTGATCTCCTTTTTCTATCCGGCACAGAACGCGGCGCTTCTGGAGCAGGCAAAGGAGAAGGGCGCCAATGTGATCGCCATGGATATGGTGCCGCGCATTTCGCGCGCCCAGAAGATGGACGCTCTCTCCTCCATGGCGAACATCGCCGGCTATCGGGCCGTGATCGAGGCGGGCAACAATTTTGGTCGGTTCTTTACCGGTCAGGTGACAGCAGCCGGCAAGATCCCTCCGGCAAAGGTTCTTGTGATCGGTGCTGGCGTTGCCGGTCTGGCGGCCATCGGGACCAGCGTATCGCTTGGTGCCATCACCTATGCCTTTGATGTACGCCCCGAAGTGGCCGAGCAGATCGAGAGCATGGGCGCCGAATTCGTATTTCTCGAATTTGAGGCGAGCCAGGATGGTGCGGCGACCGGCGGCTATGCCGCGCCCTCGTCTCCGGAGTTTCGCGAAAAGCAGTTGGCGAAGTTCCGCGAACTGGCACCAGAGATCGACATCGTGATCACCACCGCTCTTATTCCCGGTCGCGATGCGCCAAAGCTGTGGCTTGCCGATATGGTGGCGGCGATGAAGCCGGGCTCGGTGATCGTGGATCTCGCTGCCGAACGTGGCGGCAACTGCGATCTGACCGTCGCGGATCAGAAGGTCGTCTCGGAGAATGGTGTAACCGTCATTGGCTACACGGATTTTCCGAGCCGCATGGCAACGCAGGCCTCCACGCTTTATGCGACGAATATCCGCCACATGATGACGGACCTGACGCCGACAAAGAATGGCAACCTCGTGCATAACATGGAAGACGATGTTATCCGCGGTGCGACGGTGACCTTTGAGGGTGCCATAACCTTCCCCCCTCCCCCGCCCAAAGTTCAGGCGATTGCCGCTGCCCGTCCGAAGGAGAAGGTGAAGGAACTTTCACCTGAGGAAAAGCGCGCGAGAGAGGCGGCTGCATTTCGCACACAGACGCGAAACCAGGTTGGGTTGCTGCTGGGGGGAGGCGCACTCATTCTTCTGGCCGGGCTTTTTGCACCCGCAAGCTTCATGAGCCATTTCATCGTGTTCGTTCTGTCGTGCTTCGTCGGCTTCCAGGTGATCTGGAATGTCTCGCATTCTCTGCACACGCCGCTGATGGCCGTCACGAATGCCATTTCCTCGATCATTATCCTTGGTGCGCTGATGCAGATCGGATCCGGTAGCATTCTCGTCATTCTGCTGGCCGCTCTGTCTGTCTTTATGGCAGGCATCAATATCTTCGGCGGCTTCCTCGTGACGCGGCGGATGCTCGCGATGTTCCAGAAGTCCTGAGGCGGGAGAGGGTAAGATGGATTACGGTTTCACCACCGCTGCCTATGTTGTCGCGGCTGTTCTTTTCATTCTCTCGCTCGGTGGCCTCTCAGGACAGGAAAGCGCCAAGCGCGCCGTCTGGTATGGCATCGCCGGCATGGCACTCGCCGTTCTGGCGACGCTTTACGGACCGGGCGCAGGACACTGGCTTCTCTCCGTGCTGATGATTGCTGCCGGCGGTGCGATTGGCTGGGTTGTTGCCAAGCGGGTCCAGATGACGGAGATGCCGCAACTTGTGGCGGCGATGCATTCCCTCGTGGGCCTTGCCGCGGTCTTCATTGGTTTCAATGCGCATCTGGAACTGGGCCGCGTTCTCGCGATGGATGAAGCAATGCGTTCGGCGCTAACCGGTTTCGGTGCCATTCTTGCGCACAAGAGCCCTGTCGAACAGGTTATCCTCAAGGTGGAGGTTTTTCTCGGCGTGTTTATCGGCGCGGTGACTTTCACAGGTTCTGTCATCGCCTTCGGAAAGCTTGCAGGCAAGGTTGACGGCAAGGCGAGGAAACTGCCGGGCGGCCACGCGCTGAATGCGGCGGCTGCAATTCTATCGCTGATCCTGCTGTTTCTCTATGTCGGCGGCGCCGGGATCTGGACGCTGATCCTGATGGCACTTCTGGCCTTCTTCATCGGCTATCATCTGATCATGGGGATCGGCGGCGCCGATATGCCGGTGGTCGTATCCATGCTCAACAGCTATTCGGGCTGGGCTGCCGCAGCTATCGGCTTTTCGCTGTCGAATGATCTCCTGATCGTCGTCGGTGCGCTGGTTGGTTCGTCGGGTGCAATCCTCTCCTACATCATGTGCAAGGCGATGAACCGTTCCTTCGTATCGGTCATCCTGGGCGGGTTCGGTACAACCACCGGGCCCCAGATGGAGGTGACGGGGGAACAGATCGCGATCGATGCCGAAGGCGTGGCAAGCGCGCTGAACGAGGCGGACAGCGTCATCATCGTGCCGGGCTACGGTATGGCGGTGGCCCAGGCGCAGGGGGCGGTGTCCGAACTGACACGGAAACTGCGCTCTGCCGGCAAAACCGTTCGCTTCGCAATCCACCCCGTCGCCGGGCGACTGCCGGGTCATATGAACGTCCTGCTTGCGGAAGCCAAGGTGCCCTATGACATCGTTCTGGAAATGGACGAGATCAACGAAGACTTCCCCGATACCGATGTGGTCATCGTGATTGGCTCCAATGACATCGTCAATCCGGCGGCGGAAGAAGATCCGAACAGCCCGATTGCCGGCATGCCGGTGTTGCAGGTGTGGAAGGCAAAGCAGGTTTTCGTGTCGAAGCGAGGACAGGGAACGGGTTACTCCGGTATCGAGAACCCCCTCTTCTACAAGGAGAACACGCGGATGTTCTATGGCGACGCCAAGAAGTCGGTGAACGATCTTCTCCCGATGATCCGGTGAGAGATGCAGTTTGCGGTCCTCCCTTGAGGGCCGCAAATCCCTTCTTTGAAGGTGGCGGGAAAAGCTGACACCGCTTTTCGCGAAAAGAGGCGAACAGGAAGAAGAAACTCCGAAATCTGTCCGCTTTCGCTGGAACCAGCAGGCTCTATGCGGCGCGCCGACCCTGCTGCACGAACGTCCTCCCGGTCCGGAAACCAGACAACATGCGGGCGACTTCGCCCATGTCATTGGTCATGGAGGTGGACGCGGCCGCGGTCTCCTCCACCATGGCCGCGTTCTGCTGGGTAACCTGGTCAAGCTTGCGGATCACATTGTCGATTTCGCGGATCGAAACCTCCTGGTCGCGAGCGTTCTGTTCGATTTTTCCAACCACATGATCGATATTGCCGATGTGGGAGACGATCCGCGACAGGGCGTGGCCCGTTTCGTCGACCAGGCTGACGCCTGTGCTCACCTGTTGATTCGATGCGGTAATCAGCGCGCGGATTTCCTTTGCTGCAGCGGCGGAACGCTGCGCCAATTCGCGTACCTCCTGCGCGACGACCGCAAATCCCTTGCCCGCCTCCCCTGCCCGGGCAGCCTCGACGCCGGCGTTGAGCGCAAGAAGGTTTGTCTGGAAGGCAATTTCGTCGATGACGCCGATGATCTTGCCAATTTCGCTGGACGATCGCGCAATTTCCTCCATCGCGGAAATCGCTTTGGTCACAATGTTCTTGGCGTTGTCGCCATCCTTGTGCGCGCTGTCGATGGTTTCCTTGGCAGTACGGGCGGAACTCGTCGCATCGGCAACGCCGGCGACAATCTGCGACAGGGCGTCAGAGGCTTCTTCGACGCTTGCGGCTTGCCGTTCGGTTCGTGACGCGAGATCTGTCGCCGCGGCACCAATTTCGCGTGAGGTTTGCAGGACGGTGCTCGACGCTGTCGAGACTTCGTCGATAAGTGCCCGAAGACGGTCGACGGTGGAATTGAAGTTCCGGCGCAAGGCCTCGGACTTTTGCGAGAATTCGACGTCCAGATGTGCCGTGAGATCACCTTCGGCGAGTGCCGTCAGTCCTGCTGCAAGCCGACTGATCGCAAACTGGTCCGCTTGTGCCTCCTGCTGTTCCCGCAGACGACGAGCCCTGTCCTCTTCGCGCAACCTTACCATCTCATCAATGTCTTGCCATATGAAAATCAACAGAGTTTCATTTTGACGCTGCCAGCGAATGAGTGTGACCATGACGGCGAAACGGCTGTCGTCTGTGCGGCGCACTTCCCACTCGAACCGGCAATGTCCATCCCGCATAGCGCGGGAGATGTATTCGGCAGCCAGCTCGTCGGATCGCCGTCCGCCAAACTGCAACTCCGGAGAAAATTCAGCGGGAGAAAGGCCGACGAGTTGGGCGTCGGGTTGACGCATGATTGTGCTGAAAGCCTTGTTGAAGGCGAGAACCCGGCCCTCGCGTATGACGCAGTAGGCATCTGGCGAGTTTTCAAAGAGGAAGGCGGATAGCTCCCGACGGAAGTCTTCTTTCGGAAACAGCAAGTTGAGCATGACATTCCCCGCGACAATGACGGGGAAACTCTAGACGGATAGGCTTAAAGCCGGGTTAAGTAAAGCAGTAGCTAATAAGCGGATCTGCGTCAGCCGAGTATGTGTTCCCACAGGGCGGCTGGAGGAACCCAGCGACCTCGCTCCAGGGCGATGACGGGAAGACGGTGGTGGTTGCAACGTCAGCAGATGGCGGTGGTTTTGTGCTGCGATCATGCCGACAGTTGTGCCTCTTTGCTCTGGTGTCAGGACGCGGCGACGCCATATAGATATGGTTAATGATTCCTGAATGAATTCCCGAAGGCAGGCGTGAGGATGATTGGGCTGGCGCCTCGCCGCCCTTGCGTTTCAGAGCCTTGCCCGTTTCGACCATGAGGGCGGACGGGCTTTCACGGTTGGGCGTCCGGGAGGGCACCACCAATCCTGTCTCGCAGGTATGTCAGGCAGTCCCGCATGCGCCTCAGGGTGCGCCGTCTTTCGTTGGAACTTCGGAGAGAATCTCAATTGATCGGCAATTCACGGAACCGCGTGGATGCATCTTGCGGTTGCGTTGAGGTTTGGATGGTCCTTTCTCAACTTGGTTTTCGGAGACTTGGTTGCGAGGATGTCATGTGTCGGACACTGCATGCGGAGGTGTCCGGATCGCGCTGCTCCGCATGCGGCGAAGCCCTGCCGATGGCGTGTGGAAGGGTGTCCGTTTCCTTTACCGGACGTCGCGCCGCGAACGGTCCGGCTCCGGTGAGCCTGCTCGTGATCGCATTGATTCGCCATTGGCTGTGGTCTGGGATGAAAGAGGGAAGGAGACCCCTCCCCTTCCCTCTCGATCGCTGAGGGATCCGACGATGCTTCGTTCCTGGGTCTGTATTCCAAGGTTTATCTCATCGCGACTTCGGTCGGCTTGACAGAGCGGCATTTGTTCACCTGCTCTGTTGAAATAGATGCGATTGTAAGTCTTCATCGATGCCTGAGACTGTCAACCAGGGGCTTGTGGCACATGGCTTTGGGAAATGTTGGGAGCGGCGCGAAGTGCCTGATCGGTTTGGTGCGACCCTGACAGCTGTCAGGGTGGGTTGGACAATGCTACCCATCCTGTTTATGCCGCTGGTCGGTAACCGGTTGGCTGCTGGACATCACGCATTGTCGACCAAACTGGTGTTAGTAAATGTCGTGATTGCGGCTGTTTCGGTGAACACTGCGAAAGGGCGTGGGTGGTTACCAGCGGCGTTTGGTGGAGAATGGCGGAAGCTGCGTCTGCTCACGCGCGCGGTGCTTTTCAGCTGATCAGCGTGTTAACAATCGTCACCTTGCCTGACAGCTGTCAGGAATCAGCGCACCGTGGGATGACGCTCTGTGCGCGCCCGTCCGTTCTTCGGCCGGGATATGAGGACCGCGGCAATGGAATACAAAGTCTCCCTTTTGAGAGTGATACGTGGACATTCCAACCCACTCACTGGTGATCGAAGAACTGTTTCGACGGGATCGATGATCGGAACTTCCCTAACGGCTTCCGTCCCGTCCGTGCGGGGCGGATATGCCATAGTTGGCCCTGGGGTCCGCGATGGGCTGTTTTATCTTCGCAGGATATCGCCGAGGTGATGGCGCCTACCCTTTGTACGGCTCCAGCCTGACAGCTGTCAGGACTTCCTGAGAGACTTCCGCCCATTCTGCACGCATGTTTCTTGGATGCGATGCGGCATGCGGACATCCCTCGTGCGTCGCGATGCCACCGCATCAACCCGCCGTTTCCAGCGTCGATCCAAACCCTGAGTTGGGGATGGTCTCAGTCCCTCATGGTGACGATGAAGAGGCGTCGGAATTCCGTTACCACGAAATGTTCTGCCCTTCTTTCTGCCGGTGCCTCGGTTACAGCTTGCGCCGGTTTGTGGCCGGCGACCTACTGCGTGATCCCAGAAGCAAGTGCATGACCCGCTCCGGGAGGAAAGGCGAGGTCGTGGATCATTGCGCATGGCATTTGGATCGAGGCAATGCGTCTTGTCCGGGGAGAGTTTTCCTTCGCGGACTGATTTTGAGTTTCAACCGAGATGACTGGAGAAGGTCGGTCTATCCGCTGACACTGCAATCGAACGAATGCATGTATCGTTGTTCGCAGCCGGAGCTCCTCTGTGGCTGGATATATCGCTGCTGCGATCGACTCCAATGCTTCCAACTTACCATGCGAGATGAAATCCCGAACGGAGCTGTGATGCTTATTCCTGCGGTAATGCCGGCGTTCTTACAGGGAGGTGTCGACGTCTGACCGACGCGAACGGCGAGGGGGTCATCCATCCAAATCCCATGGTCGTGCAGGGGGAGAAGCCAATGGAGGGATTCCTGCGTATAAGCTTCGCCACGCAAGAGAGTCTGGATTTCGGTACGACCGGATTGATGATGCGTCGAATATTGGATGTGCCCGGATGAGATTGATGTCCCCCTCCGCAATGTCCGGGGATATGTGATCGGATTAGCGATCCGATTGTATGTGTCCGGCGCAAGTCTGGGGCCGGTGACTTCGGGCTTTGCCCATTCAGTTTGTATCCGCACCGCTTCACGATGACCCCCGCCCTTTGTGTCCTGAGGAACAACAGACGCCGGGCTGTTCTATATCTGAGGCGGTTTCCCTGTGATCATCCCGGCGTTTTTGCAGTCAGGGGCTGGCGATCGTGGATGAATTCTCTATAATGCAGTCTCTCGCTGCAATGCGGTTTTTCCCGGCTTTTTTATGTTACGTGACAGCGTCCAGCTAACGGACTCTAATGTTCTTCTGGTGTCCGTTTGACGTTTCGTTTACCATAATTTCAATGAGTTACTCCTTGCGAAATTTGCCCGTGCACGGGCTGCTTTGCGTCACTTCGGATGCTACGGCGGCGATCGTTCGTCTTGATGAACGGCTGGCGCGTTCGCCGTCCGGTGAAGGGCTTCTTCAACGGCTTCACTTCGGCGATGCCTGCGCTTCGCTTTGGGTGGAAGGCGAACTGGTGCATCTCGAGGATCTGGTTTTGCATGATGCGGGGCATGACGTGCGCACGCCGACCCATGAGCTGACAATTGCCCGGGATATCCTGCGCACCCGCCGGCGCATCGCGGGGCAGCCTGCCGGCTGGGCGCTGGATCGGGAGGGGTTGGCAAGCCTTCGTTGCCAGGATCCGGGCGCCGCGCCGGAGCAGAAGGCCGTTGGCGGCAAACCTGTCTATGGAGGCGCGCCCATGGCGGAGGGCGCGGTCGATGATACGATATCAGTCGCCGATCCTCTGGCGGAAGAGTTTGCAGCGATTGATCGCGCCATTGCACGGTCAGATCGGGCGATCCGCGAGGTGCGCGGCGGTGCGACACCGCGCCCGGGCCCTGAGCGAAATACACTCGTTTACGATCCTGATTGGGATGAAGACGAGCGTCTGGATGAGTGGCGTGGGGTGCTCGTGCAGTCGGCAGGTCTGCCGGCGGTTCTTCGCGCAGCACTGCTGGTTGATGCATGGCATCAGTTGCAGGTGCTGCAGCATGCGCCCTGGCTTGGTCGTCTGCTGGCGGCAGAACTGATGCGGCAGGAGGGACTCACAGGCGGGGCTCATCTGCTTGCAGTCAGTATTGGCCTGAAGGCGATACCCGTCGAGCGGCGACGCCATCGGGACCGGGATGTGCGGTTGCTGGCCATTCTCCAGGGGGTGCAGGGGGCTGCCGAGTTTGGCCTCAAGGAACAGGACAGGCTTTCGATCGCGCTGCAATTGCTTGAACGGCGCCTGTCTGGTCGCCGCATGTCATCCAAACTGCCTGAACTGGTGGAACTCGTCATCGGGCGTCCGCTTGTGTCATCTGCCCTTGTGGCCGCGGCGCTCGATATCACACCGCGCGCAGCGTTGCGCCTCGTGGAGGAGCTTGGTCTCCGGGAGATGACCGGGAGAGGGCGGTTTCGCGCCTGGGGCATTCTTTGACAACGTGAAGGTCCGGCGACAGGACGTGCCGCCGGACCTGTCGTCAATCCGCTATCTGAGGCAGTTCAACGAGGGGACGCAGCAGGACAGCAAGCGGCGGGGTGGCGGCGAGAATCGTCATGGCTGCGGTCTCTGTCGTTCCGCTTTGCTGAACCACCAAGCCGGCTTCGCTGCAGAGCACAGCGCCGGCCGCAATGTCCCAGATGCTGGTGTGACGCTCCACATAGCCATCCGTGAACCCCAGGGCGGCAAAGCCGAGCCCTATGGTGGCGCAGCGATATTCTGTGATGCCCCATCCGTCGCGGCGAAGAGCGAGTTCCGTCTGCGCCATCTCCTCGGCCGGCCATTGGGCGCTTTCTCCGACAGAGGCGAGGCGGATCTCGGGAAAGGAAACGTGCCGGTGAAACGCCGCTCCGTTCTTCTGGATACCAAGCCCGTCGGCTGCACTCAGGGTGAGGCTAAGGGCAGGGTAGGCGACAACTCCCACGACCGGCCGCCCGGCTTCCACATAGCCCAGCGAAACACCCCAGAGAGGAGAGCCACGGAGAAAATTGGCCGTGCCGTCGATAGGGTCGATGGCCCAGAAGCTGTCGGAAACGTCGCCTCCCATTTCCTCGCCCAGCATCCGGTCGCCCGGAAGGCAATGCTGCAGTCGGGCACGGATCAAGGTTTCCACGTCACGATCGGCTTCGGAGACGAAATCGCTCGCGCTCTTCTGCTCGAGTGGCAGGCTGTCGCGAGCAATGAAGTGCGCCATGGCGCGGTGCGCCGCCTCGCCGATGATGCTGCGGGCGACGGTGAGACGATCAGAGACTGTCGGCATGGGGGGCCGTCCTTTCAAAAAGATCCGGGATGTCGGAGAGAATGGTCTGGGCGCCAGCGGCGAAGAACCGTTCTGTGGCCTGTGCCTCGTTGATGGTGGCAACGGCATATTCGATACCAC
The DNA here is from genome assembly GCF_900156005.1 of Rhizobium sp. RU35A. Lineage (NCBI taxonomy): Bacteria > Pseudomonadati > Pseudomonadota > Alphaproteobacteria > Hyphomicrobiales > Rhizobiaceae > Rhizobium > Rhizobium sp. RU35A. The sequence goes on from NZ_FTMR01000003.1 coordinate 406,252, forward strand.
TGTCGGCCATGATCTTCAGCGCATTGTCGGGCAGGAAGTCACGCTGCAGGTGCAGGATCTGGCAGCGGGTTTCCGCCAGCAGCGCCTTCGGGTCGCGCGGCGGCACCACCACGGCAAAGGCACGCGGCACATCCGGCAGCAAGCGCGCGGCGGCATGGATCGATCGGATCGAGAAGCTGGTGATGAACAGCCGGCCGCGATGGACAGGCCACAGGTCCTTCATGGCGGCGAGTGCCACTTCCGCTGTCTCGATGTCGTCGCCCGCCGTCGGCTTCAGTTCCAGCTGCAGGCCGATGTCGAGATCGAGTACGGTTTCGACCAGTTCCTCGAGCGTCGGAACGCGGGTGCCGGCAAAGTCGGGCGAGAAGAAGGAGCCGGCATCCAGTTGACGGATGTCTTCGAAACTCATGTTGGCGACGAAGCCGCGGCCATTGGTGGTGCGATCGACCCGGTCGTCGTGAATGATCACCGGCTGCATGTCGCGCGTCAGCTTCACGTCGACTTCCACCCAGCGCGCACCCCTGGCAGCGGCTGCCCGCATGGCGGGAAGCGTGTTTTCCGGTGCGAGGAGCGGCGCGCCGCGATGGGCAATCAGGGCATCCGGCACGGCCACATTCTGGCGCTGGATGGTTGCAAGAGGGCGGGGATCGAAAGCAGGCATGTCAGTTCTTTCGGAAGTTGTGAAGAGAAGGGATCAGGTCGTGACGTTGGCGACACGACCCAAGGTTGTTTTCGCGATGACTTAGTGCAGGGTGACCTGGTTGACGAAAGCCTTCTTGATGTCGTCGCCGAAGGGCTTTGCCGCCCAGACAGTGGAAAACTTGCGGTCGCCGGCTGCGATCAGCCCGACGGAACTGTCGGCATCGGGATGCTGCGGCGCGATGCCGAAGGTCTTCGCCAGCTCCGTCTGCGTGTTTGCACTGGTCAGCCAGTGGATCAGCACCAGGGCTGCCGCCTTGTGCTTGGCATTGGCGGGAATGGCGATGACATTGCCGCCGCCCGGCATGCCGAAGGACGGGATGTACATTTTGATGTCGCGCGAAATTTCGCCCTTGCGCTGCAGGCCGGCGATCTGGTCCTCCCAGCCGGCGATCAGCTTGAACTCACCGCTGTTGATGCGGGTCACGCTGTCGGCATTCGAGGCCGTGATGATGTAGCCATCGTGGTTGGCCTTGAACCAGTCCCAGGCCGGCGCGAGCTTGGCGACCTTCTCCGGCGTCGAGGCGCCGTTGGCATAGTCGATGTCCTTGACGAGCGCGCGGGTCACGGCCTCGATAAAGGCCGGGCCGGAGCCGCCATTTTCCGTGTTGAAGCCCATTTCGCCGGGGTTCGTCCTGAAGAAGGCGGCAAAGTCTTCCAGCGTGTGCGGCAGTTCCTTTTCCGAGATGCGGGCCGGGTTATAGGCAATGGCCGTCTGGTTGCCCCAGAAGGCCGGCGCATAGCCCTTGTTGTCGGTGCCTTCGATGGAGAAGCGCAGCTTGGCGCCATCAGGCAAAAGCGGCTTCAGCGGGCCGTAGAGCAGGTCCTCGGCCTTGAAGGTCTGCAGAGCGGAACCGCCCAGCGAGATCACGTCGATATCGCCCTCGGTGCGGCCGCGCTCGGCCAGCATCTTGTCCATGTTGGCCTTGCCGTCGCCATCCGGGATGGTGACCTTGATGCCGTACCGGGCCTCGAAGGCCTTCACCTGTTCGCGGAAACGATCCTGGAAATACCAGTGGAACCAGTTGATCTGGCCCTCCTGCTTCGCTTCTGCCACGATCTCCTCCCAGTTCATCTGGGAAAGATCCTTGGCGGCGGCCGGGGCGGTGAGGCCGGCCAGCGGCAGAGCCGTGGCGAGCGCAAGCATTGCGATGGTCTTCAGCATGGGGCTGGTCCTAGCTTGGTGGGGAGGGGAGGCATCGGCGTCATCCCTTTCCGGTGATGGTGGCCGGATCGGCGCTTTTCAGCAGGCGCTCGGCAATCAGCATCAGAAGTACGTTGGGAACGACGAGGATCAGGGAAATGGCTGCGGCGTTGGGCCGGATGAAGTTGTAGCCGAGATAGGAGTAGAGGATCGTCGGCACGGTGGTGAAATCCGGCGCACCCACGATGTAGGAGATCGCAAACTCCTCGATCGACAGAATGAAGACGATGATGAGCGCTGCCAGCAGCCCCGGTTTCAGCACCGGCAGCGTGGCAGTGCGGAACACGGTCAACGGCGAGGCGCCCAGATCGCGGGCGGCGTCGATCAGGTCCTGCCGCACCATGGCGAAGGACAGGCTGAGCAGGCGGATCGCATAGGGCAGGAAGATGACGGTGTGGCCGAGCGCAATGCCGGCGAAACGGGAATAGACCCCGAAGCGGACCAGCAGAGCGGAGAAGAAGATCGCTCCGACGAAGCCCGGTATTACCAGTGGGATCAGCGTGAGCATCTGCGCTGCCGCCTTGCCCGGAAATTGCAGGCGGCCGAAGGCATAGGCGGTCGGCAGGGCGAGCAGCAGCGTCGAGACGGAGACCGTCGCCGCCAGAAGATAGCTGTTGGCAAGCGCCTGCGGCAGGGCGCTGGTGGTCCAGATCTCGATCCAGCGCCGGAAGGAGAGAACCGGCGGAAGCACCGCCGGATAGGCCCACGGGTGGGAGGGATCGACCAGCGACCACAACACCGCCATGGCAAAGGGAAGCGCCAGTCCGATCGTGAAAACGATGAGCGCGAGAACAACCGGCAGGCGGGTCTGCACAAGGAGGGCGGCGGAGCGATGACGACGCATGGTCTATCTCCCCGTGCGGCGCAGCAGGAACTGGATCAGGGCTGCCAGAGCCGCCGACCCGAACAGTGAGAGTCCCATCAGCATCACGGCAATCACCGCCGCCTCGTTCCAGCCATGGCCGGCATTGTCCTGCTGGATGCGGACCATGTACTGGGCCAGCGAATTGAGGCTGGTTGGCCCGGCGACGGACTGGAAGGAATAGTCGCCAGCGGCCCCGATGAAGATCAGGATCAGCGCCGCCTGCAGCGAGCGCAGCGTCAGCGGCAGGATCACGCGACGCAGTCTCGCAAAGGCACCGGCGCCGAGGTCACGGGCGGCATCGAGAATGTCGTCGCCGATCGCCCGCACCGGCCCGGTCAGGATCAGGAAGGCGAAGGGCATGTTCTTCCATACCTGCAGGATCACGACGCCGATGGCATAGGGATCGTTCTGCATGCGGATCGGCCGGGCGACGAGACCGAGATGGACCAGCGCCGCGTTGAGAAAGCCCTGGAACGAGATGAAGTTCACATAAAGAAAGGCGGCGACAAGCCCGTGCACGAGGATCGGCGCCTTGATCAGTGCGCTGACGAGATCGGAACCGGCGAAGGGGCGGCGCAGCCAGAGCGCCACGGGATAGGCGAGCGCGACCGAGAGAAGCGAGGAGAACAGCGCAATGCGCGCCGAATACCAGAAGGCCCGCCACAACTGCTGTTCCGACAGTACCGTGTGCCAGAAGCGCAGGGAAAAGCCCGAATCGCCCGAAAAATTGAAATAGCCGACGGACTGGGAGAGGGCCATGCCGATGACCAGCGACATGAAGGCGAGGATCGGCAGCAGACCCGGCAGCAACAGAAGATAGGGCCGTATGGAGAAGGATGCACTCATTCCGCGGCCTCCCCGAGGAAGCGGATCGCTTCCGGCTTCAAAGAGAGCGTGATCCGCTCGCCCTCGGCAATCGGGGTAAATCCGTGCGTCTGGATGCGGAAGGAAACCGGGTTCTCGCCATCGGTCACCACGTTGAGATCGCAAAGATTGCCGAGGAAGGTGCGGGAGAGGACGCGCAGCGTGGCGCGATTGGGACCGGTCTCGTCGCCGGCGGCAACGAGGACGGCATCTTCGGGGCGCCAGCAGGCAAAGATCGTCTTCGCGACGGGTGCGATCTGCGAACGCACCGTCAGGCGGCCGAGCGGGCTTTCGATGTGATGCAGGCCGCTTGCGGCATCATGGCCGATCACGCGCACCGGCATGATATTCGCCGTGCCGATGAAATCCGCGACGAACCGGTTTTTCGGCTGCCGGTAGATGTCTTCCGGCCGGCCCATCTGTTCGATTTCGCCGGCGCGCATCACCACCACCAGATCCGACATGGCAAGCGCTTCCGACTGGTCATGCGTGACATAGACCGCGGTAAATCCGTGCTGGCGCTGCAGGGCTCGGATTTCCATGCGCACCTGATCGCGCAGTTTTGCATCGAGATTGGAGAGCGGCTCGTCGAACAGCATGATGCCCGGACGCACCGCCATGGCTCGCGCCAGCGCCACACGCTGCTGCTGGCCGCCGGACAACTGACCGGGCAACTTGGCGAGCTGGGCGACGAGGCTGACCTGTTCCGCCACTGTGCCGACCCGGGACCGGATTTCCGCCTCGCCGATCCGCTGCTGGCGCAGGCCGAAGCCGATATTGTCAGAAACGCTCAGATGCGGAAACAACGCATAGGACTGGAAGCACATGGCCGTGTCGCGCCGTTCCGGCGGGATGCCGGTCATGTCGTGCCCGCCGATCTCGATACGGCCGCTGTCCAGGGCCAGAAAGCCGGCAATCGCCTTCAGCAGCGTGGTCTTGCCGCAGCCGGAGGGGCCGAGCAGGGTGACCTGCTGACCCTGCTCGGCGGCGAAGCTGACGGATTTCAGTGCCTGAAACCGGCCGAAGCTGAGGCTCGCCTCGTCTATCGTCAGGGCATGGGGTGGCACCGGTCTTCCTCCGTCGATGATTGCATGGTCCGATCGTTTCGGATGCCGGTTATTTATCATGCTTTGTGTATAATAAATATGACAGAAAAATTTCGTCGAAACCGCTTGCGATGATCCCCTTTCGTGGACTCGATGGAAACGAGCACAGACAAATCAATGTCCACGTATGATTTTGCATATCTCCAGCCTGACGCCCGGATCGACGATTGCGGGAGACGGGAAGACCGGCTAGGGAACGGGGACTGCAGGATCAGCAAAGAGGTTGCCGTGCCCGCCAGAACTCATCGTGACTTGTCGGGCAATGAACGGATGATCCTGGAAATCGTGCGCCGGCAGGGCAGCGTCATGCGCTCGCAGGTGGCGCCCAGCACGAACCTGACGCAGCCCTCCGTTCACCGCATCGTCGATGCGCTGCTGGAGGAAGGGCTGCTGATGCTGGGCGAGGCGGTCATTCACGGTCGCGGCAAGCCGAGCCCGGCGCTGATGTTGCAGCCCGATGCGGCGTATACGATCGGCATTTCCGTCAATACCGACAGCATTTCCTTCGGCATGTGCGACTTCGCCTGCAGGATCGTGCATGAGGAGATGCTGGAGACGCCGCCGACCCGCCGGCGCGACACGCTGTTTGCCCTGAAGGAACAGATCCGCCGGGCGCTGGCAGGGCGCGGCATTGCCGCATCGCAGCTGGTCGGCGTCGGCTTTTCGATGGCGGGCTTCTTCGTCGGCGCCGACCGACGCTTCAACGCGCCGGAACCCCTCACCGACTGGTCGCTGATCAATCTGAAGGCCGAGTTGGAAACGCTGTTCGATCTGCCGGTCTGGACGGAAAACAACGCCACCACCGGGGCCATCGGCGAATCGGCCGTTGGCGCCGGCCGTCGGTTCGCCACCTTCGGCTATCTGTCTTTCAATTACGGCTTCGGCGGCGGCATCGTGCTCGATGGAAAACCCTTCTTTGGCGCCTTCGGCAATGCCGGCGAAATCAGTCGCGTCTTCACCGTGGAGGAAGGTCCGTCGCGGCCGGCGCTGGGCGAATTGCTGAAGCGGCTGAATGCGCGCGGTCTTGCCGTTGCCAATGTCCGCGAGCTGCGCCAGCGTTTCGATCCCGCCTGGCCGGGCGTCGCGGAATGGGTCGAGGAAGTCACTCCGGCGCTGAACCGGGCGATCGACATGCTGCGGGCGGTGATCGACCCAGAAGCCATCGTGTTCGGGGGCGAATTGCCGCGGGCGCTCGGCCAGTGTCTGGCAGCCGTTGCGCCATCGCCGAGCGCGCCGCGCTACGGCATCGATGCCCCCTATCCTGAGCGGCTGGTCAGCGAGATCGAGGGCGATTCCTCGATCCTCGGAGCGGCCCTTATTCCGCTGATGGATCGTTATTTCGCCTGGTCCCTGCCAAGGCCCTGAGAGTTTTGCGCCGGATCTGACCTACCCGGCAAGGGCAGCGCCTGTCAGCGTACTGGACAGGCGCTCTGCGAGCGCCAGCAGACGCACATCGTCATAGCGCGGTGCGGTCAGCGTGATGCCGATCGGCAGGGTTTCACCGGCGAGCCGCAGGGGCATGTTGAGGCAGGGCACCTGCAGCAGCGTCCAGAAGGCATTGAACACCGGGTCGCCGGGCTTGCGGCCCGCCGGTGCAAAGCCCGGTGCGCTGGGAGCGATGATGAGATCGAATTCTGACGCAAAGGCATCGAAGGCCATCCGGGCTTGGGCAGCATCGTCCTGCGCCTGCTTCAGATCGGCGAGGCTGCGCTTGTCGCGATTGTCGACGCGATGATGGAAATCGTCATGCAGGGCTTTGCCATGGCGGCGGGCGAGATTGCGGAATGCGGCAGCACCCTCGCGATGCAGGATGGTGCGGTGGCCGGTATCCAGGCGCTCGAAGCCATCCGGCAGATCGACGCGCTCCACATGGTGACCGGCGAGCCGCAGGTGCCGCTCTGCCTGTTCGAGCGCGCCCAGCGATTCCGGCGCAAGCCGGCTATGATACGGTGTCTCGGTCACGGCGATCCGCAGCGACGCATCCGGCGCCGGGTCTTCGCGGAAGCGCTCGGTAATTCCGAACACCTCCTGCAGCAGGCGGATGTCGTCTATCGACCGCGCATACCAGCCCACGGTATCCAGGCTGATCGCATAGATCTTCATGCCTTCGCGGCTGACGAGGCCGGCGCTCGGTTTGTAGCCGAAGATGCCGCAGAAGGAGGCGGGGCGAATGGTCGAGCCGCCGGTCTGGGTGGCAAGCGCCAGCGGCACGTGGAAATCCGCGACCGCCGCTGCCGAGCCGGCCGAGGAGCCGCCCGGGGTTCGGGAGAGATCATGCGGATTGGCGGTTGCCGCATCGCGACCGCAGGCGGCAAATTCCGTGGTATCCGTCTTGCCGATAATGATGGCGCCTTCTGCGCGAAGGAGATCGACGGCGGCGGCATCGGCTGCCGGCTGAAAGCCGGCATAGAGCGGCGAATTGTAGGTGGTCGGCAGGTCCCTGGTGTCGAACACGTCCTTGATGCCGATCGGCAGGCCGTGCAGCCGCCCGCGTGCTGCCTTGGGCAGGGCATCGAGACGGGCCGCCTCGGCACGCGCCGCGTCGCTCAGCACAAGCCAGGCCCGCACATCGGCATCCCGTTCGCGGATGCGGGCAAGGCAGGCCTCGACCAGCGCGGTCGCCGTCAGCCGATCCTGCGCCATCAGCTCGAGGCATTCGCGCGCGGTGAGCTGGTGAAGGGGAGGGGAGACGATAGTCATGGCGAAAGATCCGGCGGTGTGCGGCGATGATGGTCCGTCAGGGACTGGAAGGTGATCCCAAGGGAGAGGCAGAGGCCGTCACAGCCGGGCGGCCCGATGATCTGAATGCCGGTTGGCAGACCGGTTCGACCCACGCCGCTGGGCAGCATCAGGGCCGGAAGGCCCAGACAGTCGAAGACCATGGTGTTGCGCGAGATGACCTGCTGGAAGGGCAGCGCAGTTTCGTCAATCTCCACCGTGAGCGTATCCAGAAAGCCGGCTTCGCCGCCAAGCCCGGGCGTTACGATGAGATCGACCGAGTGGAAGAGAGCGACAAAATTCCTCTGGGCAGTTGCGCGATATCGCAATGCCTCGCCATAGGCGGAGGCGGAGATCTGCATGCCCTGTTTCAGCCGGGCCACCAGCCCCGCGTCGAACCGATCCGCCTCATCGATGCGGCAGGCGTGATAGGCGGCCAGTTCCGAAAGCAGAATGGTCCAGCCCGCCTCGTGAATCGCCTGAATGTCGAGTCCGGGCAGATCCACAAGTTCGCACCCTTGCGCCTCAAACAGGGTGAGTGCTGCCGTCCAATTGGCGATGACGTGGGCATCGACGCTCTCGGTAAACCAGTTGGTGGGCACACCGAGCCGCAGCTTTCGGGTCCCGTTCGGCGGCGTGGACGGAGCCACAGCCGTCATGTGCGGCAAGACGATGGCGATATCCTCCGCACTGCGGGCCATCGGGCCGACGTGATCCAGCGTCCAGGAGAGCGGCGCAACGCCCTGCCTTGAAATCAGCTCTCGTGTCGGTTTGAGACCGGTCGTGCCGCACCAGCAGGAGGGAACGCGGATCGAGCCGCCGGTATCGGTGCCGAGTGCAAGTGGCATCAGCCGGGCGGCAAGCGCCGCACCCGAGCCGGTGGACGAGCCGCCGGTCCAGCGCGTCGCATCCCAGGGATTGGTGACTGTACCGAAGCGCGGATTGTGGGGCGAGCCGCAGGCAAACTCGGTGGTGGCAAGCATGGCAAGCGGTATGGCGCCCGCCGCCCTCAGGCGTGCCACGGCATCGGCATCGGCGGGGGCGATGCGATTGCCGGTGAGGCGTGAGCCGGATGTGGTGAGGGTGTCCGCCACATCGATGATGTCTTTGACGCCAAAGAACACGCCTTCCAGCGGTCGCGGATTCTTGTGACGCCAGCGACGGTCGCTTTCCGCAACGCTTGTTTCGAGATCTGCTGCAAAGCATAGCACGGCCTCAGCGCCTGCCCGGGTGCCGGCGATGGCATGCTTCAATGCATCAAGAGCCGTGCTCGGGGTCAGGCTGCCATGGCCATAGGCCGACAGCAGGTCCGCCACGCCTGCCTCTCGCACCGCCTTGCGAAGCGGCGCCGGTTTCGGCGCCGCAGGCTGAAGAAGGTCGGCGGAGGTGATGCCGGCCTCCAGTCTTGCATCGGCCCCGCGGGGATCTTCGAGTTGAAGCGGATCGAGGATGCTCCCCGCATCGACCGTCAATGACATCGCCACTGAGCTTATTCCGCCGCCACCGAGGTGATCTGGCTACGCGAGGCCATCAGCGGCTGGATATGCTCCCCGAACTGGTCGAGACCGATCAGGAAGTCGTCGAAGGTCAGCATGATGCCCTTGGTGCCGGGCACGGAGGCGGCCTCGTCCAGCATCTTCGCGACCTTGGCATAGGAGCCGACCAGGGTGCCCATGTTGAAGTTTACCGCACCTTCCGGCAGGTTGATCGAGCGTGCGGTGGAACTGGCGTCCGCATTGGCGTCCTTGCTGCCCTGATCCGCCATCCAGGCCAGCGCATCGACGTCCGCGCCGGCACGATAGCTCTGCCACTTGGCCTCGGCCAGTTCGTCGGTCTCGTCGGCAATCACCATGAACAGCACGTAAGAGCCGACATCACGACCGCTTTTGGCGCTTGCCTCGATCAGGCGCTCATTACCGGGGGCATAGGCCGTCGGCGTGTTGATTCCGGAGCCGAGCACGAAGTTGTAATCGGCATATTCTGCCGCAAACTTCATGCCGCGCGGGCTCTGGCCGGCGGCGACGATCTCGATCTTGTGCTCCGGCGTGGGCTTCATCATGCACTCCTTCATCGTGAAGTGCTTGCCCTCGAAGGTGCATTCGCCCTTATCCCACAGTTCCTTCATGATGTGGACGTATTCGGTGGAATAGTCATAGCGGTAACCGAAATAGTCGTCGCCCGGCCAGATACCCATCTGGTCATATTCGGCCATCTGCCAGCCGGAGACGATGTTGACGCCGAAGCGGCCGGGCGCGACGGAATCGATGGTGGTCGCCATTCGTGCCACGATGGCCGGCGGCAGAGTCAGCACGGCGGTCGAGGCAAACAGCTTGATGCGCGAGGTGACGGCGGCAAGGCTCGCCATCAGCGTGAAGCTTTCGAGATTGTAGTCCCAGAATTCCGTCTTTCCGCCGAAGCCGCGCAGCTTGATCATCGAAAGCGCGAAGTCGAGACCATAGGCTTCCGCCTTCTGCACGATCTGCTTGTTGAGCTCGAAACTCGGCTTGTACTGCGGTGATGCCGTCGAGATCAGCCAGCCATTGTTGCCGATGGGAATGAAGACTCCGATATCCATGTGCAGTTCCCCTTGTCGTCGTTTTCGGACCTGTTCAAAGTTTTTATGTACGAACTAATGCAAACTTTGTCGGGGCTGTCCAGCATGAAATGTCGTGAAATTGTGCATGCCTATTTTGTGTGCTTTTTGCTGAAAAGCGCACGCAGGCACGCCGCGCGAATCATGCGCAGATGCTGAAAGTGACGGCGATTCCGGAGAGGACGTTACGCCTCAGGTCTCGGCGCGCAGCGTCGTGGTATAGGTGAAGCGATCGGCCGGCAGAATCTGGAAAGCGTATTCGATCAGGCGGCGACCGCTGCCATAGTAGCGGCGGGTCACCTGCAAGGCGAGGTCGCCTTCCCTGCAGCCGATCTGTTCCGCGACCTCGGCGGCGAGTGCGACCGGCTTGATGTCCTGCTGGATCTCATGGATCATCTCGCCGGTATATTCTTCGATTAGATGAAAGATGGCGGATTTCGCCACCTCTACATCCTTCACGGCCGGCGCCAGGCGGGCGTCAATATAGACCTCGTTCCAGGAGAAGGCCTTCTGCCGCGCGGCCGTATAGCGCACGCCCGTCATGTGCAGGAAGCGCCGCCCCGGCCGGCAGCCGAGTTCCACCGCAAGCTTGCCCTGAGCGGAGATTTCCCGTCGGTGGGAAATCACGAATTCCGTATTGCTCGCCACCTCGAACAGTTCCGAGCGGGAATGGGCAATGAAGTGGCGGCGGGCCACGTCCATGCCGGCTTCAACGCGGGTTCCGACGCCCTTGCGGGCGGAGAGGCGCCCGCCGGTGCGCATCGTGGCAATCGCCTGGCGCACCGTCTGGCGGCTGACGCCGAGGGCGGCTGCCAGCTCGTTTTCTGTCGGCAGAAGCGAACCTACGGGAAATTCGCCGCTGCGGATGCGCGCTTCCAGATGATGAGCCACCTGAAGGTAGAGCGGCGCGGTGGCAAGTTCAGGGCGCCATTCGGCGTCGATGCCCTGTGCATCCCCCGGTGCATGCTCCATCTGCTCCGTCATCGTTGTGTCATCCATTCGATCGGTGCTCCATCAACAGGCTTTTGCGAGGGGAATCAAACGGTTTCCGCATGGCAGCCCCGCACGGCCGATCGGTTGCGCCAGATCCTGAAATCAGTTAGTACGTACAAATACTCGTTTCCCACACGCAATCCAAGGCTTCCACGCATGTCGGACATTCTTGCGGGAGAGCGGCGTCTGGCGCCGGCATCCTCGCTTTTGCAGACCCTTGCCGCCGCAACCCTGATCCAGATCGTGGCAACAGCCAGCGTTCTGGCGCTGACCGCCATCGCGCCCTCCGTCGCGCACGATCTCGGGATCGGCGCACACTGGATCGGCTACCAGATCAGCCTCATCTATGCCTCCGGCATGGTGTCCTCGGCGGTTGCTGGAACGCTCGTTCAGCGCTACGGCCCGGTGAAGGTGGAGCAACTGGCCCTCGTTCTCTTTGCGGTCGGCTTTGCCGGTATCGCCACGGCACTGGTGCCGGTCATCGTGGTTGCCTCGCTGCTGATCGGCTTCGGCTATGGTCTCAACAATCCGGCCTCGTCGGAAATGCTGAGCCGGGTCACGCCCCAGCACCGGCGCAACATCGTCTTTTCGCTGAAGCAGGCGGGTGTCCCGCTTGGCGGCATCTGCGCGAGCTTCGCCTTCCCTTATCTGTCTGCCCGGTTCGGCTGGCACGAAGCGCTGCTGATCGGTGCGGTCGGGCCGCTCGCCACCATGGGGTTGCTGGCCTTTACCCATGCGGCGCAGCCGAAGCAGGCGATGAAGCCTCGCTCGCTCGGACGCGGTTTTATCGAGGAGCAGTCGATCATCTGGAAAAGCCGGCCGCTGCGCACGTTGAGCGGGCTTGGCTTTGCCTATTCCGCCATGCAGCTTTCGGCCTCCGCCTTTGCCGTGGTGGCGCTGGTGCATGATGCTGGCTGGTCCCTGCTGTCGGCCGGTGCCGTGGCGGCCGCCATGCAGTTTGCCGGTGCCTTCGGCCGTGTGTTCTGGGGTGTCGTTGCCGATCGCATCGGCGGCGGCTTGCTGACGCTGTCGCTGCTCGGACTGCTCGGCGGCTGCGGCTTTGCCGGGCTTTACTGGCTGGCGGACCTGCCGCTCGTGTTGCAGGCAGGGCTGTTCGTCCTGATCGGGGCTGTCACCATCGGCTGGAACGGCGTGCTGCTGGCCGAGGTCGCCCATCATGCGCCGGAAGCGCGGGTGGGGGCCATCACCGGGGGCGCACTGGTCTATACCTTCATCGGCGTCATCGTCGGCCCTTCAACTTTCGCCGCCCTCTATGCGCTGACCGGTCACTACGGCGCGAGCTTTCTCTGCTTTTCGCTGTTCGGCTTTGGCGGCATGGTGGCGGCGTGGGTGGCGCATCGCAAGGACGATTGACGTCTCAATTCACTTCATCATGTACAGACATACCGAATGAAAATGCCGGCCTCGGGGTCGGCATTTTCATTTTGAGCCCCGAAAGTGCCCCTTGCTGCGGCGCGGTGATGAAACTGCCATCAGGCTGCGTTGTGCCAATCCCGGCAATTGATGCAATTATGTGCAGTGCAAAAATTTAGGCAGAATCACGTTGACGAGTTCTCGTTTATGTCCGTACATTATCTTCAAACGGGCATGGCCATCCGGGGATGCTTGCCGTCCGCCGGGGATAACGAAGGGGAATGTCGAAGATGCGCCAGTTTCTGCTCACGTCCTTGTTTGCCGCCACGGCATCGCTTCTGGCCGCGCAGCCCGGGGCTGCCGATCCGATGAGCGATGCGAAGGCGATCGTTGCCGAGCACGAGACGATGCCGGTTTTCACGCCGCCGGGCGATGCCTTTGACGCAAAGGCCTGCATGGCTGGCAAGAAGGTGCTCTCGATTCCGATCTCCATGACCATTCCCTTCAATGTGGAGCTGCAGAAGGGCATGGCGGCTGCGGCAAAGGAGGTGGGTTTCACCTACACGACCTGGGACAACCAGCTGAAGGTGGACCAGTGGATCCAGGGCGTATCGCAGGCGATCAGCCAGAAATATGATGCGCTCGATATTGCCGGCGGTCTCAATCCCGAAGTTCTCGGGCCGCAGCTGGCGGAAGCGCGGGCGGCAGGGCTGAAGATCAGCACCACGCACCTTTATGACGTGACGCAGGACCAGTTCAAGGGCGTGGACTATTCCGCAAAGGTGGATTTCAGCGGCGCCGGCAAGCTGCTGGCGGCCTGGGCCTATGTGAAGACCGGCGGCAAGCCGAATGTGCTGATCATCGGCTCTTCCGACGTTCTGCCCTCCATTCCCTTCGTGAAGTCGATCCAGGCCGAACTGAAGGCGCTTTGCCCCGAATGCAAGCAGAAGCATCTCGATGTGCCGGTCTCCGAATGGGCCACGAAGATCCAGCCTGGCGTACAGTCGGCGCTGCTCGCCGATCCCACGATCAACTATATCCTGCCGATCTACGATTCCATGTCGCAGTTCGTCGTGCCGGCGCTGCGCATCACCGGATCCGAGGGCGCGGTGAAGATCGCAAGCTTCAACGGCACGCCGTTCGTGCTGGATATGGTGCGCGAAAACCATGTGCAGATGGATATCGGGGAAAGCCTCGGCTGGGCCGGCTATGCTGCGATCGACAACATCATGCGCATGATGTGCGGCCTGCCGTCTGCAGCCAAGCTCAACGTGCCGCTGCTGATCTTCGACGAGCGCAACATCAAGACCGCCGGCATTCCCGCCAACTTCAACGATGGCTATGGCGATGCCCATCTGGAGGGTTTTCGCAAGCTCTGGAAGCTGAAGTGACGCAACGCCCTCAGACAAGGAGCCTGCCATGTCCGACAATGCCGTGCTTCACCTGAACAACATCCGCATGCGCTTCGGCAATTTTCAGGCGCTCAAAGGCGTGTCGCTGTCGATCCGGCGCGGCGAGGTGTTCGGTCTTCTCGGTCAGAACGGCTCCGGCAAGTCCACCCTGATCAAGGTTCTTGCCGGTTTCTACCAGCCGGAAGAGGGCAGCGAGGTGATCCTCTGGGGGCAGACCATGCCGCTGCCGCTCAACCAGATGGAGATCAAGAAGCGCGGCGTTGCCTTCGTCCACCAGCATCTCGGCCTGATTGCCTCGCTGACGGTGGTGGAAAACATGCGGGTGACGGCGCTTGGCACCCGCACGCCTTGGTTCGTCAACTGGCGGCGCGAGGCAAAACGCGTCGCCGAACAGTTTGCCGCATTCGGCCTGTCGATCGATCCCTTTGCGACGATTGCCCAGTTGTCGCCGGTCGAGCGCGCCTTCGTCGCCATCGTGCGCGCCTTCGAGGATCTGAAGGCCTCCGATGCCGGTTACGGTGGCGAGGGCATCCTCGTCCTCGATGAGCCGACCCCCTTCCTGCCTGCCGAGGATGTCAAGCGGCTGTTCAGCCTGATCCGCTCCATTGTCGCAAGCGGCGCCTCCGTGGTGATCGTCACGCATGATATCGATGAGGTGCGCGAGATCACCGACCGCGTGGCCGTGCTGCGCGATGGCGAACTGGTCGATATCCTCGAGACGAAGGTGACCGAACGCCAGGCCATTCTCGACACCATCGTCGGCAGCCGGATCGATGCTTTCGCCAAGGCGAGAGGCGTCGAGGCCCGTCCCCCTGCCGTCACCGTTACCGGCATTGCCACCGGTCGTGCAGAACCCTTCGATCTTGCGATCGGGGAGGGGGAGACGCTGGGAGTGACCGGCCTGATCGGCTCTGGTTTCGCAAGCCTTCCCTATGCGCTGTTCGGTGCGGTCAGGGCCACAGGCAATATGGTTCTGGAGGACCGTTCCATCGATCTCTCTCGTCTGACGCCGGCAGCTGCACAGGCGCTCGGCCTTGCGCTGTTGCCGGGCGACCGGCTGGGGGCGGCCGGGGTCGGCAGCCTCTCGGTCACCGACAACATCACCCTGCCGGTGCTGGCCGACCATCGCGGCCTGCTCGGTCTTGATCGTCCCGGCATGCTGCGAACGGCCGGCCATCTCTCGGAACTACACGACGTGCGTCCCCGAAGGCCGGAGCTGCCGCTCGGCTCGCTGTCGGGCGGCAACCAGCAGAAGGTGCTGCTGGCCAAATGGCTGCAGACGAAGCCGCGCCTGCTTCTCCTGGACGAGCCGACGCAAGGGGTGGATTTCGGCGCCCGCCAGCAGATCTTTTCTGCCCTCGACCGGGCCGCCCGCGACGGCACTGCCATTCTCTGCGCCTCGACCGATAACGAGCAGCTGGAGCAGATCTGCGACCGTATTCTCGTCTTTGCCCGCGGCCGTCCGGTGGTGGAGCTGCGCGGCGCGGAGATCACCCGCAAAGCCATCACCGAAGCCTGTTTCTACAGCGAAAGCCAAACCGCGGAGGCCGCAGAATGACGACCCTCGAGATGTCCGCCAAACCCGCCGCACCGGTTCGTGCACCACGCATCAACCTCAAGCAGGAGGGGGAACGCTTTGCGCTGGTCGGTGCCTGGCTGCTGCTGATCGTGATCTTCGGCATCCTGATGCCGGATTCGTTCCTCAGCTGGCGCAATTTCTCCACCATGTTCGGCTCGCAGGCCGTGCTGGTGGTGCTCACGCTCGGCATCATCATTCCGCTGACCTCGGGCGACTTCGATCTGTCGGGCGCCTCGACGCTGACCATGAGTTCCATGCTGATCGGCGTTCTCAACGCGCGTGATGGCTGGGGGCTCGCACCGACGCTCGTCATCGCGCTGGCGAGCGGGCTTGTGATCGGCGCGGTCAACGCCTTCTTCGTGCTCTATTTCCGCATCCACTCGCTGATTGTCACCCTCGGCGTCGGCACCTTCGTCAATGGTCTGATCCTCTGGATCAGCAAGTCGCAGACCATTTCGGGCGTCTCCATGTCGCTGGTGGAATGGGTGATCATCAACCGGCTGTTCGGCATTCCGCTCGCCTTCTTCTATGCGCTGCTTCTGGCAGCCGTGATCTGGTATGTGCTGGAATATACGATTGCCGGCCGCCGGTTGCTGTTCGTCGGGCGAGGACGCGAGGTGTCGCGCCTCAACGGCATTCCTGTCGATCGTGTCAGGGCCATCTCGTTCATCATCTCGGGGGTAATCGCGGCCCTTGCCGGCGTCTTCTATGCCGGCATGACCGGTTCTGCCGATCCGCTCTCAGGCCTCAATCTGCTGCTGCCGGCCTTCGCCGCCGCCTTTCTCGGGGCAACGACGATCTCGCCCGGACGGTTCAATGCCTTTGGCGCGGTGATCAGCGTCTATTTCCTCGTCACTGGCATTACCGGGCTGACCATGCTGGGCGCGGATGCCTATGTGCAGAACCTCTTCTATGGCGGCGCGCTGGTCATTGCCGTGGCGCTCAGCCAGCTCGTGCGCAATCGCCAGCCGCAGGAGTTCAGCTGATGGATGGCCAGGATATGCTGCCGGACCGGCTGGTCCGCGCCTTCTGGGAGCGCCCGGCCAACGCGGCGGAGGACATTGCCATGCGCGGCGAGATCGGGCGCGATGCGCCGGCCATCGGCGCGCATGCGCTTGCCCGCGACGGCGCGCTGTTTTCGGTCGAGCCTTCCCATTTTACGGCCCTGATGTTGCGGGAGGCCGGACGTGAGCGTTGACACGCCCTCCACGCTGACCGTGGCCGCTGCTGCGATCCGCAACCGCACCATCTCCTCCGTTGAACTCACGCAGGCCGCGCTGGAACGGGCTGAAGCCAGCCAGCCACGCCTCAACGCCTTTCTGTCGATCGATCACGAGCATGCGCTTGATCGTGCCCGCGCGGCCGACCGGGCACTCGCCGCGGGGCACGTGCCCGGGCCCCTGCATGGCGTGCCGCTGGCGCACAAGGACATGTTCGATGTCGAAGGCCGTATCACCGGCTGCGGCTCGCGCATCCGTGCGGGCCACGTGGCGAGAGACACATCGACCGTGATGGCGCGTCTCGAGGCGGCCGGCAGCCTCTCCATCGGGCGGCTCAACATGTCCGAATTTGCCATGGGGCCGACGGGGCACAATCATCATCATGGGCGGGCGATCAACCCGATCGATCCGGCGCGCGTGACCGGCGGTTCGTCCAGCGGGTCGGGGGCTGCCGTCGGCGGCGGTGTGGTTCTCGCGGCGCTCGGCTCCGATACGGGTGGCTCGATCCGCTTGCCGGCGGCCTGCTGCGGAACGGTCGGCATCAAGCCGACGCAGGGGCGCGTCAGCCGTCACGGGGCGATGCCGCTCTCCTTCTCGCAGGATTGCATCGGTCCGCTTGCCGCAAACGTCGAGGACGCCTGGCTGATGCTGTCTCTGATCAGCGGGCCGGATGGCATCGATCCCACCTGCATGGCCGCGCCGCTCGGGTCGCTGTCGGAGGATTTGTCCAGCCTCCGGATCGGTCTTGCGACGGGCGCCTTCACGCAAAGTCTTTCTGCGGATGTTGGTGGCGCGATGCAGCAGGTCGCGAACCTCCTCGACAAAGCGGTGAAAGAGGTGCGCGATGTCGCGCTTGGCGCGCTGGAGGCGGTGACGGAGCTTGCCAATGCGGTTGCCATGACCGAGGCGGCCGCCGTACATTTCGACGGCATGCGCGAGCGTCCGGAGGATTACGGACCGCAGGTGCGCATGCGGATTTCGCAGGGGCTTGCGGTTCCCGGTCCCGTCTATGTCCGGGCGCTGCAGATCCGTGCCGTCATGCTCGCCCGCTTCCTCGATGAGGTCTTCGGCGTCTGCGATGTGCTGATGCTGCCGGCCATGCCCTTCGTCGCGCCGCTCGACCGCGAGGTCGATGTGGGGGCCGGACAGCGGATGAACGAGGTGGTGAGCGCGATGACCTCGCTCACCCGGCCCTTTTCCTATCTCGGCCTTCCGGTCGTCACTCTGCCGGTGGCTGTCGGTCGTGAGGGGATGCCGGTTGCGATCCAGCTGGTCGCCCGCCCCTGGCGGGAGGATCTGGCAGCCTCGGTGGCGCGGCATCTCGAACATGCCCTTGCCCTCTCCGCCTTCCATCCATCTCAAGCATCCCCCACGGCCGCCTGAGGGCAGGCCAGGTTTTCAGGAGTTGTCCGATGAACGCCATCCAGACTGCCAGCCTCGAAGGGGCCGCGACGATCGATCCGGCTGCGTTCCGCAATGCCATGGCAAGGCTGGGCGCCGCCGTGCACATCATCACGACCGACGGCGTCGCCGGCCGCGCGGGTTTTGCTGCAACCGCGGTGTGCAGCGTGACCGATACGCCGCCGACCCTGCTTGTCTGTCTCAACCGGTCCAGTTCGGTGTTTTCCACGTTCGAGGCCAACGGCGTGCTGTCGGTCAACACCCTTGGTCCGGGACATCTGCGGCTGTCTTCCCTGTTCGGTGGCAAGACGCCGGTGGAGGAGCGATTTGCCGCTGCCGATTGGGTAACCGGAGACACCGGTGCGCCGGTTCTGTCCGACGCCGTGACCTCCTTCGATTGCCGTGTGGCAGAGGCGGTCGATGTGGGCACGCACAAGGTCCTGTTCTGCCGTGTCGTCACGCTGCGGGCCGGCAGCACGAACGAAGCACTTGCCTATTACCAGCGCGCCTATCACGTGCTTGGCGAGGCAAGCCGGGTTCCGGGCTGAAACTGCCGGGTGAAGGCGATACGAGATTGTCGCAATCCCTTGTTGCCAAGACCCTGCCGGCAACGATAACATCCCCGTGATGGTCCCGGCCTTCCTCAAGGGAAGCCGGGTTAAATGGGAACATGGTGGGGCGCCTCAAGGCGCCGAAACCATGGCTGCCCCCGCAACTGTAAGCGGCGAATGACGTCCGGATGCCACTGGCTTCAAGAGAGCTGGGAAGGCGGGCGAAGTGAGGAACCGCGAGCCAGGAGACCAGCCATCGGAGCCGGGCGGAGACGCCTTTTTCATTTTCCAGCCGCGCGGTGGGCGCGGACAAGAGGGACCAAGATGCATATCGAACCAGGCGTCGTTGACGGCGCAAAGATCATTCTCAGCTATGCCACGGCGGCCGTGGGCTTCGGCCTGACGGTGAAGATGGCGGCAGACGGCCTGCGCGACAACGGCGGTTTGCCGGCGCTTGCGCTGCGCAGCCTCGCCACGACCGCGCTGGTGTTCTGCTTCTTCGAAGTGCTGCCGCATCATCCGGTCGGCGTTTCGGAGGTTCACCTCATTCTGGGCTCGACCCTTCTGCTGCTGTTTGGGGCCGGCGCTGCGGCGATCGGACTGGCGGCTGGCCTCCTGTTGCAGGGCCTGTTCTTTGCCCCGTTCGATCTGCCGCAATACGGCATGAACGTGACCACGCTGCTCGTGCCGCTGTGGGGCATCAGCCTGCTGGCCCGGCGCATCATTCCCCGCCGCACCGCCTATGTGGATCTCAGATACGGCCAGGCCCTGGCGCTCTCGACCGCCTATCAGGGCGGCATCGTGGCCTGGGTCGCCTTCTGGGCGCTTTACGGCCATGGGTTCACCGCGGAAAACCTCGGCAATGTCGGTGCCTTCGGCCTTGCCTATATGAGCGTCATCCTGCTCGAACCGCTGATCGATCTCGCGGTGCTGGCGGCGGCCAAGTCGCTCAGCCGATTCAGCCGAGGCCCGCTGTTCAACATCCGTCTGCATCAGGCGGCCTGATCGTCTTTCGCAACAGCAATACAGATGCCGCGCGTGACACTGTCTGCGCGGCATTTTTTAATGCTTTGGCGTCGATCCCGTCAGGGTGTCGGCACGGCCAGAAAATCGTCGCGGCGCGGCGTGAAGCAATCGATGAGTTCCCCGGCCTCCAGGCACTGGCAGCCGTGCTCGACATTGCCGGGAATGACGAGGCTGTCGCCCGGGGCAAGCTCATAAGGGACGCCATCGCGTAAGAAGCGGAACCGGCCGCTCGCCACATAGGTGGACTGCACGTGCGGATGCTTGTGCAGCTTGCCTTCCGCGCCGGTCTCGAACCGGAAGGAGACCACCATCAGGTCGGCATTTTCGGACAGGACCCGGCGGTGCACACCGGCATCGGGGGAAACGGTCGGATAGGTGGGAAGGCTCATCGGGATCCTCGTGACTGATGTCTTTCTTGTCATACAAGATGAACATGCTATCTGACAAGATGGTCACTCGGCCTCTTTCCAACCTTGTCTTTGCATTCCGCAGAGGCAGAGAGGCGCGCGATGTGCCGTCAAATCCGTCGGCCTGCCTCTTTCTCGGGCTTGCATCATTTGTGTCCAGATTATGGCTTGACACCCTTCGCAGATGATGGCTGGATTGAACCAATCTGAAATTGGTTCCGAAAATGGTTCAGCCCCAAAGCCATCCCGACAATGCCAATTATGCGCTGGAAAAGCTGCGCGAGCTGCTGCGCGTCGGGGGCTTCGGGGTGGACGGCAAGCTGCCGACGGAGCGTGATCTCGCGGAGCGCCTCGGCGTCGGCCGGCGTGCCGTGCGCCAGGCCCTGGAAGTGCTGGAAGCTGAAGGCGAAGTCTGGCGTCGTCAGGGTGCCGGAACTTTCGTCGGGCAGAAGCCGGACGCGCTTTCGGCCGATGTCGGCGCCATCGTTGCCGGAACCGATTTCATGGAGATCATGGAGGTGCGTCTGCGCATCGAGCCGCAGCTGGCGCAGCTGGCGGCGCTGAGGGCCAGAGCGCCGGAATTGGTTCGCATGCGCGAACTGGCACGCAAGATTCGCGAGAGCGACAACGCCGATGCACGTGAACTCTGGGATGGTGCACTTCACCGGCAGATCGCCCAGAGCGCGCGCAACCAGCTGTTCCTGAGCATCTTCGACCTTATCAACCACGTGCGGCAGGACGAGGCGTGGCAGGCCATCCGCGAACGCGCGCGCAGCGGCGATGCGGTGAAAATGGCCTATGCCCAGCATGAGGACATCATCGATGCCATTGCCGCGCGCGATCCCGCGCGGGCAGCCGAAACCATGCGCCGGCACCTGCTGATGCTGCAGGAGCGTCTCATCCGCGAGACCTCCCATGACGGACAGGATGCTGCCATGCCGCCGACCGGTGAACCCGTTTTGGCCTGAGATTGCGGCGGGCGCGCGCGCCCGTCGATTGGGGGACGCCGGAGGTTACAAGCCGGCACCAGTGAAAGAGACACGGATCGATCAGAGGAGAATGATCATGAACGGATTTTTGCGCCTGACGACGGCGCTTGCCTTTGGCGTGTTGACGGCTCTGCCGGCTGCCGCTGCAGACCTGAAGATCGGCCTGCAGGATGATGCCGATGTGCTGGACCCGGCCCAGTCGCGCAGCTTCGTCGGCCGCATCGTCTATACCGCGATGTGCGACAAGCTGGTCGACGTGTCGCCGGACCTCAAGATCGTGCCGCAGCTGGCGACTGGCTGGAAGTGGTCCGATGATGGCCTGAAGCTGGTCATGACGCTCCGGGACGGCGTGAAGTTCCACGACGAAACCACGATGGATGCCGCAGCCGTCGTCGCCACCATCGAGCGCAACCTGACGCTGCCGGAATCGCGTCGCAAGAGCGAGTTGTCCTCTGTCGCCAAGGTTGAAGCGACCGGGCCGCTGGAGGTGACCTTCACGCTGAAGCAGCCGGATGCCACGCTGCTGGCCCAGCTCTCCGACCGCGCGGGCATGATCGTCTCGCCGAAGGCCGCCAAGGAACTTGGTGCCAATTTCGGCTCGAAGCCGGTTTGCGCCGGTCCCTTCAAGTTCGTCGAGCGCGTGCAGCAGGACCGCATCGTGCTGGAGAAGTTCAAGGATTACTGGAACAAGGACGCCATCTTCATCGACAAGGTGACCTACCTGCCGATTCCGGATTCCACCGTACGCCTTGCCAACCTGCGCTCCGGCGATCTCGACATGATCGAGCGCCTGGCGGCGACCGACGCCCAGTCGGTCAAGGGCGATGGCAAGCTGAAATACGAGGCCGTCGTCAATATCGGCTACATGTCGCTTTATGCCAATGTCGGCAACGGCGCGCGCGCCAACAACCCGTTCGGCAAGGACAAGCGGCTGCGTCAGGCTTTTTCGCTTGCCATCGACCGCGAAGCGCTGATGCAGATCGTCTATGAAGGCACCGCCGTTGCCGGCAACCAGCCCTTCCCGCCGAACAGCCCCTGGTATGACAAGAACATCCCGGTGCCGGCCCGTGACGTCGCAAAGGCCAAGGCGCTCGTCAAGCAGGCCGGTTTCGACCGCGTCCCGGTCGAGATGCAGGTGCCCAACAACCCGGTTGCACAGCAGATGATGCAGATCGTCCAGTCGATGGTCGCCGAAGCCGGCTTCGACGTGCAGCTGAAATCCACGGAATTTGCCACGCTGCTCAACGAGCAGACGGCCGGCAATTACCAGCTCAGCCGCTCCGACTGGTCAGGCCGTGTCGATCCGGATGGCAATATCCACCAGTTCGTCACCTGCAATGCGGGCCTCAACGACACGAAGTACTGCAATCCCGAGGTCGACAAACTGCTGAACGCGGCACGCGCCTCGACGGACGAGACGGTGCGCAAGCAGAAGTATGATGCCGCCGCGGCCATCCTCAACGATGACCTGCCGATGATCTATCTCGGCCACCAGTCGTGGATCTGGGCGATGAAGAAGAGCGTCAGCGGTTTCGTGCCCAATCCCGATGGCATGATCCGTCTGACGGGAATGAAGAAGGAAGGCTGAGGTCTTCCCGGGTGCCGCGGAGTTCAGCCCGCGGCACCCCCTCCGCTCTATCCCTGAAAAGGAAGGCGCATGCCTGTTTTCATCGCAAAGCGTCTGCTGGTCGCGCTTCCGACGCTGTTGATCATTTCCATCTTCGTCTTCTCCCTCCAGAAGCTTCTGCCGGGTGATCCGGTGCTGGCCATGGCGGGTGAGGAACGTGACCCGGCCGTTCTCGAACTGCTGCGGGAAAAGTACCATCTGAACGACCCGATCCCGGTCCAATATGTGCGATGGCTGGGCGGCGTCGTGCAGGGCGATCTCGGCATGTCGCTGCGCACCAACCAGCCGGTTCTCGAGCTCATCAAGGAAAAGCTTCCGGTCACCATCCAGCTGGCGATCATGTCGATGATCTTCGCCTTCGCGATCGGCGTGCCCATGGGCATTCTGGCGGCGGTGAAAAAGAACACGGTTCTGGATTACGTGGCGAGCCTTTTGGCGCTTTCCGGCCTGTCGGTGCCGAATTTCTGGCTTGGCATCATGCTGATCCTGCTGGTTTCGGTGCAGCTCGGCTGGCTGCCGGCCTCCGGCTACGAATCCATCTTCGTCGATCCCGTGCGCTCGCTGCAGACGATGATCATGCCCGCTTTCGTACTGGGCAATGCACTGGCCGCCACGCTGATGCGCCACACCCGCTCGGCGATGCTCGGCGTACTTTCCGCCGATTATATCCGCACCGCCCGCGCCAAGGGGCTTTCGCCGCGCGAGGTCGTGCTGTCGCACAGCTTTCGCAATGCGCTGTTGCCGGTCATCACGCTGACTGCACTCCTGTTCGGCGAGCTGCTGGCGGGCGCCGTGCTGACCGAGCAGATCTTTACCATTCCGGGTTTCGGCAAGCTCATCGTCGATGCCGTCTTCAACCGCGATTACGCGGTGGTGCAGGGCGTCGTGATGTGCACCGCTCTTGGTTTCATCCTGATGAACCTGATCGCCGACGTGTTGTATGTCCTGCTCAACCCGCGTCTGAGGGCCAATCTATGACCGCCATCGAACAGACAGGCATGCCGCCGGCGCGCGCCGAAAGTCGCGCCTGGCGCAAGCTGAAAAGGAGCCGCAGCGCGCTGGCGGGGCTTGTGATCATCGCCTTCTTCGCGCTGCTTGCCCTTGCCGCGCCGATCCTGCCGATCCCGGACCCGATCGCCACCAGCTGGTCGGCCATCCGCAAGGCGCCGTCCGCCGCTCACTGGCTCGGCACGGACGATCTTGGCCGCGATATTCTCTCCCGTATGATCTGGGGTGCCCAGGCCTCGCTTCTGGCAGGCATCGTTTCGGTTGCCATCGCCGTCGTGATCGGTGTGCCCTTCGGCATCCTCGCCGGCTATTTCGGCGGCTGGGTGGATCTCGTCATCTCCCGCGTCACCGAAGCCTTGCTCGCCATGCCCTTCCTGATCATGGCGATCGCGCTCGCCGCCTTTCTGGGGCCGAGCCTCAGCAATGCGATGATCGCGATCGGGTTGACCGCCATGCCGATCTTCGTGCGGCTGACGCGCGGCCAGGTTCTGGCCGTCAAGCAGGAGGATTATGTGGAGGGTGCGCGCTCCGTCGGCCTCGGCCATCTCGACATCATGCTGCGCTACATCCTGCCCAATGTCACCGCCCCGATCATCGTGCAGGCGACGCTGACTGTTGCGACCGCCATCATCGCGGAAGCCAGCCTCTCCTTTCTCGGCCTCGGCCAGCAGCCACCGGCGGCCAGCTGGGGCTCCATGCTGAACGTTGCGAAGAACTTCCTCTCCCAGGCCCCCTGGATGGCGATGTGGCCGGGCGCCGCGATCTTTCTGGTGGTGATCGGCTTCAATCTTCTCGGCGACGGGCTGCGCGATGCGCTCGACCCGCGCGAACACTGACATCGGACATGAAGGGCAAGACCCATGACTGACTTTACCACGCGTCCCGAAATCCTCGGCACCTTCGGCGTCGTCACCTCCACCCACTGGATTGCCTCGGCCGTCGGTATGAGCATTCTGGAAAAGGGCGGCAATGCCTTCGATGCAGCCGTCGCCACCGGCTTCGTGCTGCAGATCGTCGAGCCGCATCTGTGCGGCCCGGGTGGCGACATGCCGGCGATCATCTACTCGAAGAAGACCGACAAGGTGGAGGTGATCTGTGCGCAGGGGCCGGCGCCGGCCGGCGCCACCATCGAACACTATACCGCCGAAGGGCTGAAGCTCATTCCGGGCGACGGCCTGTTGTCCACCGTCATCCCCGGCGCCTTCGACGGCTGGATGCTGATGCTGCGCGACTACGGTACGATGAGTGTGCGCGAGGTGCTGGAGCCGGCGATCTATTATGCCGAGCACGGACATCCGGTGCTGCCGCGCGTCTCGGCCACCATCAAGGGGCTTTCGGACTTCTTCGCCAGGGAATGGCCGACCTCGCATGAAACCTGGCTGCCGGGTGGCGCGGCGCCGGAGCCGCATTCCAACTTCCGCAATCCGGTTCTCGCCGACACCTGGAAGCGCATCATTGCCGAGGCGGAAGCCGTCGAGGGTCGCGAAAACCAGGTGCAGGCGGCGCGCGATGCCTTCTATCGCGGCTTCGTCGCCGAGGCGATCGACCGCTATCTGCAGACGGCCGAGGTGATGGATGCCAGCGGCCAGCGCCACAAGGGCGTGCTCTCGGCCGACGACATGGCCAACTGGAGCGCCACGATCGAGGCGCCGCAGACCTTCGACTATCACGACTGGACGGTGTGCAAGACGCCAGCCTGGGGGCAGGGCCCCGTGCTGCTGCAGTCGCTTGCTCTTCTGAAGGGCTTCGATCTCGGCGCGATGGACCCGACCGGTCCGGACTTCGTCCACCACGTGGTGGAAGCGATGAAGCTCGCCTATGCTGACCGTGAGGTCTATTACGGCGATCCGGACTTCGGCCAGATCCCGACAGAGGCGCTGCTGTCGGATGGCTATAATGACGAGCGTCGCCGGCTGATCGGGGCCGATGCCTCGCTCGACCTGCGGCCCGGTACGCTACCGGGCTACGAGCGGCAGGTGGACGCCACCATGGCCATGCTCGCCGAATTCTCCGGCAAGGGGTCGGTCTACGAGCCGACCATGGCGCATCTCACCGAAAAGAAGGGTGACACCGTCCATATCGACGTTATCGACCGCTGGGGCAACATGGTTTCCACCACGCCATCAGGCGGCTGGCTGCAGTCCTCGCCGGTGGTGCCGGGTCTTGGCTTTGCGCTGAACTCCCGCGCCCAGATGTTCTGGCTGAAGGACGGGCTGCCGACCTCGCTGGCCCCCGGCAAACGCCCGCGTACGACGCTCACCCCCTCGCTTGCGCTGCATCAGGGCCGCCCAACCCTTGCCTTCGGCACGCCGGGTGGCGACCAGCAGGACCAGTGGCAGCTGCCCTTCTTCCTGCGCTATGCGCATCACGGCAAGAACCTGCAGGCGGCGATCGACGCACCGCTGTTCCACACGACGCACTTCCCGGGTTCCTTCTATCCGCGCACCAGCGAGCCCGGCCACATCATGATCGAAGCGAGCTTCGGTGAGGCGACGATTGCCGAGCTGCGTCGTCGCGGCCACCGCATCACCGTGGCGGACAACTGGTCGGTCGGCCGCCTCACGGCGGCGCGCCGGGATGCGGACGGCCTCATGCGCGCGGCAGCGACGCCGCGCCTGATGCAGGCCTATGCTGTGGGACGCTGAGCCATGACCTGGTCGATCGTTGCCCGTGACCCCGAAACCGGCCATCTCGGCGTTGCCGTCGCCAGCCGCTTCTTTGCGGTCGGTTCGGCGGTGCCCTATCTGCGCGGCGGCGTCGGTGCCGTCGCGACACAGGCCTTCGTCAGCCCGCTCTATGGCGTCGATGGCCTTGCCATGCTCGGCGAAGGCAAGGCACCGCAGGACATCATCGATGCACTGACGGCCCGCGATGATGGAGCTCAGCAGCGGCAGATGCATCTGATCGATGCGCAGGGCCGCAATGCCGCCTTCACCGGCGCGAAATGCATCGACTGGGCGGGACATCTCGTCGAGGAGAATGTCTCTGTCGCCGGCAACATGCTGGCCGGCCCGCAAGTCATCGAGCAGACGCTGCGCGCCTATCGCGATCTGGCCGCCGCCCCCTTTGCCGAGCGCCTGCTGGGCGCCATGGAGGCTGGCGAGGCGGCGGGTGGTGACAAGCGGGGCAAGCAGTCCGCCGCGCTCGTCATCTACCGTGATCAGGACTATGCGTGGCTGAGCATTCGTGCCGACGATCATGCCGAACCGCTGGAGGAACTCTGGCGGCTCTATCAGGTGGCGCAGGAGCGTTACCTGCACGTGGCCGAAACCATGCCGACGCGGACCAATCCGCATGGGCTGACCGATCGCCGCGAGATCGACCGTAAGATTGCAGCACTCGAGGCCGAACGCACGGCAAGTGGCCGCGCCAGCGCCTCCTTTGCCACCCCATGGAACCCGTCATGACCCAGGAGCCCGTTCTTTCCGTTCGCAACCTGACGACGGCCTTTCGCACGGACGAGGGCTGGAAGCCGGTGGTGCGCAACATTTCCTTCGACGTGGCGGCCGGCGAGACGCTGGCGATCGTCGGTGAATCCGGTTCCGGCAAGAGCGTCACCTCGCTTTCCATCATGCGGCTGCTGGCGGCGGGTTCAAGCCGGATCGGGGGCGAGATCCGGCTGAACGGCCGCGATCTGCTGGCGCTGTCCGAAAAGGACATGCGCGGCGTGCGCGGCAACGAGATCGCCATGATCTTCCAGGAGCCGATGACCTCGCTCAACCCGATCTTCACGATCGGCCGGCAGATTTCCGAGGTGCTGACGCGGCACAAGGGCCTGTCGAAGACGGAGGCGCGGGCCGAGACGATCCGCATGCTGGAGCGGGTGCGCATTCCCAATGCCGCAAGGCGCTTCGACGAATATCCGCACCAGTTCTCCGGCGGCATGCGCCAGCGCGTGATGATTGCCATGGCGCTCGCGTCTCGCCCGAAGCTGCTGATTGCCGACGAACCGACCACCGCGCTCGACGTGACGATCCAGGGCCAGATCCTCGATCTCATCAAGGAATTGCAGGATGAGGAGGGCATGGCCGTGCTCTTCATCACCCATGACATGGGCGTGGTGGCGGAGATCGCCGACCGCACGGTGGTGATGCTGCGCGGCGATGCGGTGGAAACCGGACCGACCGAGGACATCTTCCATCGCGGCCAGCATCCTTACACCCGCGCGCTTCTCTCCGCCGTGCCGAAGCTCGGCTCGATGGAAGGCAAGGCCATGCCGCTGCGCTTCCCCGTCGTCGATACGGCAACCGGCATCACTATCGAACCGGCCGTCGAGGAGAAGGATGTGGTGCAGCGCAGCCCGATCCTTCAGGTGCGCAATCTCGTGACGCGCTTTCCGGTCCGCTCCGGCCTGTTCAGCCGCCAGACGGGGGCTGTGCATGCGGTGGAGAATGTCTCCTTCGATCTGCGCCAAGGCGAAACCCTGTCGCTTGTCGGCGAATCCGGCTGTGGCAAGTCGACGACCGGCCGCTCGATCATGCGGCTGATCGAACCGAGCGAGGGCGAGATTCAGCTCGACGGCTTCAACGTGCGTCAACTGGGATCGCTCGAACTGCAGCGGATGCGCAAGAGCATTCAGATGATCTTCCAGGATCCGTTTTCCAGCCTCAACCCGCGCATGACCGTCGGGCAGGCCGTGGCGGAACCCTTCCTGAAGCACCGGATGGGCAGCGCCGCCGAGGCGCGGGAAAAGGCTGCCGATCTCCTGGAACGGGTCGGCCTGCCGGCTGCGATGATGAGCCGCTATCCGCACGAATTTTCCGGCGGTCAGCGCCAGCGCATCGCCATTGCCCGCGCGCTCTCGCTCGATCCGAAGGTGATCGTGGCCGACGAAAGCGTGTCGGCGCTGGACGTGTCGATCAAGGCGCAGGTCTGCAATCTTCTGCTCGACCTGCAGGAAAGCCTCGATCTCGCCTTTCTGTTCATCAGCCACGACATGGCAGTGGTGGAGCGGGTGAGCCATCGTGTTGCGGTGATGTATCTCGGCGAGATCGTCGAGATCGGCCCGCGCGCCGCCGTGTTCGAAAATCCGCAGCATCCCTACACGAAGAAGTTGATGGCCGCGGTGCCGGTGCCCGATCCGGCACGGCGTGGCATTCGGCGCGGCATTTCCAACGACGAGCTGAAGAGCCCGGTGCGGCCGCTCGGCTACCAGCCGCCGGTCAGGCACTACCGCGAAGTCTCCGCCGGCCATCTGGTGCAGGTGGCCGGCGCCTGAAACGCAATCGGGGCCGGCGAGAGCCGGCCCCGATGTTTTTGCTGCCGGCATAGTGCCTGATGTGGCTTACCAGCGATAGGCGAGCGTTGCCTTCACCGTGCGCCGCTTTCCGTCGAGGACGGAATTGGAATAGAAGCCCGGCGTGAAATAGCGCTCGTCCGTCAGGTTGGTGCCGCTGAGTGCCAGCGACAGACCCTTCCAGTCCGGATTGGCCTTGCCGAAATCATAGCTGATCGCCGCATCGAGAAGCGTATAGCCTGGAATCTTCACCTGCTGGCCGGTGCCGGTATCCATCGCCGTGTAGGAACTGCCGACGCGGCGCAGGCCGGCGCCGACGGAGAGGCCCTCCAGCCGGCTGGTCTCGAAGGCATAGTTCAGCCAGAGCGATGCGGTGTTGTAGGGTACTGCCTTCATCTGCGTGCCCACCTGGCTGATGCCGGAACTGTTGGCGTTGTCCTTGGTCACTTCCGCATCGGTATAGGCGTAGCTCGCGACGAAGCTCCAGCCATCCGCGATCTCACCCTTTGCTTCCAGTTCGAGACCGCGCGAGCGCACCTCGCCCTGCTGCACCGAGTAGCCGGAATTGTTCGGATCGGAGGTGGTGACGTTCTGCTGTGTCAGGTCGTACCAGGCAAGGCTCAGCAGGCCGTTCCACCCTTCCGGCTGGTATTTCACGCCCACTTCATACTGTGTCCCCGTCGTCGGCTTGAACGGGTTGCCACCGAAATCCGTACCGCTGACCGGCTCGAACGAGGTGGAATAGCTGGCATAGGGCACCACGCCATTGTCGAAACTGTAGCCAAGCCCGACGCGGCCGGTGAAGGCATGCGCATCCTGGTCCGTCTTCGATGTTCCGCCGACATATTGATAGCTGGTCATGTCTGCCCAGTCATAGCGGCCGTTCAGCGTCAGGATCCAGTTCTCCCATTTGACCTGATCCTGCGCATAGAGGCCGTACTGGCTGACCAGTTCCTTGCTGTCCGACCAGGCGGAACCGAAGGTATAGGCGAAGTCGTAATCCGGGTTGTAGATGTCGAGATGGTTGGCATTGGTGGAATTGGTGCGCGTCTCCCGCAGGTTCGAATAGCCGTAGTTGATGCCGAACAGCAGCGCATGGGTGAGCGGACCTGTTTCCACCTCGCCGGAGAGATTGACGTCGGCCACCACGCTGTCGGAGGTACGTGGCCTGCTCTGCACGCCGATATCGAGATAGTGGTCGTCGACCACGGCAATCGGCCAGGTCCAGATGAAGGCCGAGGTGAAGTCGAGTTTCGAATGGGTGTAGCGGAGATTGTTCCGGAGCGTCCAGCCGTTGTCGAATTCGTGCTCGAATTCGTAGCCGATCGAGGTGGACTTGCTGTTCCAGTCGGAGAGGCCGGGCGCCCCCATGTAGAAGTCGCGCGGGATGGTGACGCCGGTACTGTAAACCGAATTGGCGATCGGCAGGCTCTGCTCGGCGCCGCTGCGGGTCAGGTCCTGATACTGGGCAAGCAGCGTCAGATGCGTCGCATCATCCGGCGTAAAGGTGAGGGCGGGCGCAAGGTAGAGCGCATCATTCGGCGAATGATCCACCTGCGTGTCGGCATCGCGCTTGAGGCCGGTGAAGCGATAGAGAATGGTGCCATCCTCCGTCAGCGGTCCCCCGAAATCCACGGCCGCCTGCTTCTCGTTGAAGGACCCATATTCCAGCTGTACCTCGCGGAACGCCTCTTCCGTCGGCCGCTTGGTGCGCATGTCGATCAGGCCGCCCGGCAGCGCATCGCCGTAAAGGCCGCTCGCCGGTCCCTTCAGCACGCTGATCTGCTCCAGACCATAGGGCTCGACGGTGGTGTCATAGGCGTTGTAGCCGTTGCGCAATCCGTCCCGGTAATAGCTGCGCTGCGATTCGGCGAAGAAGCCGCGCATATAGAGCAGCGGCAGGCCCTGGTTCGAGGTGTAATCCACCATGCGCACGCCCGGCGTATAGGCCACCGCATCGTTCAGGTCCGTGGCGCCGCGCTGGTCGAGTTCCTTGCGCGTGACGACGCTGACCGATTGCGGCACCTCGCGGACCGGCACATTGGTCTTGGTACCGGCGGAACTGCTGGTGGCCGCCATGCCGCTGGTCTGGTTGCCCTCGACTGCGACGCGCTCCAGCAGTGTTGCCCCTGTCTCGTCCGTTCCACTGCCAGCGGCGGTGGAGGCATCGACCAGCGCAGCGCTTGACGCACCGGTGATGCGCACGCGGATGCGACTGCCAGACAGCATGGTCTGCAGTGCTTCGGCCGGCGCCATGGTGCCGTTCACCGCCCTGGTGGTAACCGTGCGTGCGAGATCAGGCGCATAGCCGATCTGCCAGCCGGTGGTGCGGATGAAGGCGTCCATCGCCGTACCCAGCGGCTGTGCCGGAATGGCAAAGCGCACGGTTTGCGCGCGCACGGCGTCCTGCGCCTGTGCCACCGGAAGGCCGGGTGCCCCCATGACGACGCACCCCAGCATTGTCGAGGTCGCGAGCAGGCGCGCCAGCCCTCTGAAGCCACTGGTTCTGCGTCCACGCAGCAAAGCCTGCGCCATCCCCCATCTCATCATGTCACGCTACCCTTCAATCTAACCCAAGGGCCGCGGCGGCGACCGTCTCAAAAGCCCTCATAGGCGCAAGACGTTTCGGTGCGGATGCGTCACAAAAAAACTTGATAATTTAACGCAAGATCAGGATTCCGGCCGGAAGGCGGGTCATCGAGATGCCGGTGGCGACGGCAAGCGTGCGGATTGCCGTTTCCGGATCGTCTGTCCGGTAGTTGCCGCTGACCGTCTTTATGTCGATGCGCTCGCCGAGCAGGATGACGGAGCCATCGTAATAGCGGCCGAGATCCCTCACGGCTTCACGAAGCGGACGATCGTCGAAGACGATGCGTCCATCGCGCCAGGCCAGAGTCCGGGCCATGTCGGCGGGCCGCTTTCCGGTGATGCCGGAATGATTGGCAGTGACCATCTGGCCGGGGTTCAGCCGTTCCGTTGGACCGACGCCTTGCCGTGACCGTACCTCCACGCTGCCGCGCTCCAGAACCACCTGATCCTCGGTGTCGTCGGCCCGAACGCTGAAGGCGGTTCCCGTCACCG
Organism: Rhizobium sp. RU35A; assembly: GCF_900156005.1. Lineage (NCBI taxonomy): Bacteria > Pseudomonadati > Pseudomonadota > Alphaproteobacteria > Hyphomicrobiales > Rhizobiaceae > Rhizobium > Rhizobium sp. RU35A. The sequence goes on from NZ_FTMR01000003.1 coordinate 438,205, forward strand.
TCACCTCGGCGAAATGCCCGTCCACTACGAAAGGATGGTCGGGATCGTGCCGCACGTCGAAGAAGGCTTCGCCGGCGAGAACCTGCACCATGCGCCGACCGTCGCGGAAATCTGTGGCGATCGCGGATGCCGTGTCGAGCAGGACAACGGAGCCGTCCGGCAGCGTCACGGTCTGTCGCTCGCCGGTGGCAGTCGCATAGTCGGCCCGCCAGCGCAGAATGAGGCCGGACGGCGGGTGAAGTACACTGACCAGCAGGATGGCAGCGATGGAGAGGCCGGCAAGCCAGCGTCCGGAGCTGCGCAGCGCCTTGTGCTTCCGTAATGTCCGTGCGGCGGGGGAGGCTTTTGCGCGCAACCGGTCCGCATCGGCCAGCGTCGCCCGTTGCAGCGCCGGCATTGCATGCAGGCGCACCAGTTCATCGAAGGCCTGTGCCCGTGCCGGGTCGCTCGAGCACCAGCGGTCGAAGGCGGCAAGTGTCGCCGGGCTGCGGTCTTCGTCAAGCCGCAGAAACCAGTCCAGCGCCTCGTCGGTCACCGGGTCCCGATGCCGGTAGCCACTTGTTGCGGCGTCTCTTCCCTTGTCTGTCACTCAGGCACCCCTGCGCTGGCAGGCTGTATGTTCTGATGGACAGGACGTGCGAAGGGGTGGGCCGTCACAAATTTTCCGGCAGGACAGACGCAGGCGTAAGGGCGCGGCGGGTCTTGCCATACGGGCATCTCGATTGATCCTTTTCTCATCCGTCAGCCCTGCTCCAGGCGCGCCATCACGTCCCGGCAATGACCGAGGACCAGTTTCACGTCGTTGTAGACGGTGTTGCGCGAGACGCCGAGGTGATCGGCAATCTGCTGGTAGGTCCAACCGTCCACCTGTGACAGCGCCCAGGCGCGGCGCGCCCGGTCCGGCAGCTCCGCGAGGGCGGCTTCCAGCAGGCGCTGGCGCTCGCGTTCCAGCAGGTCCTCTTCCGCCGAAGCTCCATCCGAGGCCACCGTCTCCACATCCGCCCACGCAATGTCACGCTCCTCGAAACGATTGCGATACTTTCGCTTGCGGGTGTGGTCCAGCGCCAGATGCCGCGCGGTCTGATACAGATAGCTTTCCAGATGCTGGATGGGGCGTGCCTCCAGCGCATGCAGGGTACGCAGATAGGTCTCCTGCGCAAGGTCGTCAGCGGTTTGCGGGTCGCGCACGATGCGCATCACGACCCACCACAGCGAGCGGCGATGGCGCGCAAAGAGCTTGCCCAGCAAGGCCGTCATCAGTCGCGTGCTCCCGCAATCACACCCAGGGGCGCGCAAGCGGCTCGGGAGCCGACGGGATCCATCGCGACATGCGGCATCAAGAACGGGTCCTGCAAGGTTTTCGATCCGCGCGAGGACTGGCTGTCAGAGCGGATCCGAAAACATGACTACGTTCTGCATGTTTCAAAAGCAAGCGTCCAGCACACGCTGCCGTCGGTCATCCGCCGATCAGGCTGTGGTAGGCGCCTTCGACCTGCGTGATGTGCCCGTGCATGGTGCGCTCGGCTTCCGTCTGGTTACCGCGCAGGATGGCCTCGAGGATCAGCCCATGCTCCGCATGCGAGCGGGCAAGGCGGCCGAGCGTGGAAAACTGGGCGCGGCGAAACGGTTGCAGCCGCTGGCGTGTCGAAAGCGTGATTTCTTCGAGATAGGGATTGTGGCTTCCGCGATAGATCGCGCCATGAAAGCGTTCATTGGCCTGGATATAGGCCTGCCGGTCGCCGGCGGAGACAATTGCGGCCATCTCGCCATGCAGGCTGTCCAGCCCGTCGCGTTCGGACGGCGTCATGCGCAGCGCGCTCAAGCCGGCGCAGAGCGCTTCCAGATGCCCCATCAACTCGAACATGCCGGTCAGTTTGTCCTCATCCGGCTGCGCGACGACGGTGCGGGTGTGGGGGCGCTGATCGACGAGGCCGCTCGCGGCCAGCTGTTTCAGCGCCTCGCGTACCGGGGTTCGCGACACGGTGAATTCGGCGGCCAGCTGCGTCTCATCCAGCACGGTGCCGGGGGCAAGCTCGCTGCTGATGATCCGCTCGGCCAGTTGGCGCCGGATGTCCTCTGCCGATGTGCGGGGCGTTTTCTTCAGCACGCGTCTGTCTCATGTCCTGTCGTCGTCATCCGGGCATCATGCTGACATGGGCGGCCGCGACCTTCCACCCGTCCGCCGTCCTGACCCAGGTCTGCATCTGCCGGCCGATCTCGCCCGGCAGGTCCGGCCGGTGGAACAGGGTGGAGGCGGTCGCGAAATCGCGGCCATAGGTGGTGATCACCGTCTTTTCGAGCCGGCGCGTGAACGGCACCTGGCTGTTGCGGAAGGCGGTGATCTCGCCATAGCCATGCTGCACTTCGCTCACCCCGTAGCGGACGGTGGCAGGATTGTCGAGAAACATGGCAAGCAGCGTGGTGTTGTCATTGGCGAGCAGTGCTGCTTCATAGGCGGTGAAGACGGCTTCGACCTCTGCCTGCGTTTCGGGGTGGTTGATCTCCATCAGCCGGTCTTTCTGCGGTTGAGCATGCGGGTCTTCAGTTCTGTGAGGAAGGGAATGGTCTCGAACTGGTCCGGTTGTACATGGTCCCAGTCCACGCCGGCGGGGCGCGGCTGACGGTTGCCGGTGACGATCAGCTCGGCATCCGTCGCCACCATGTCGAGGGGCGAGTCATGCGGTTCGATCACCACCTCGTCATCCGTGACAAGCTGGAGCGAATGCACCGTCGTCACCAGCGGCGTTTCATCGGTGATGGTGCCGAGTTCGCGGAAAATAGCAGTTTCGAGATCGGCAAAGCCGGCGCCCTTGCCGGTGCGGCCGCCGGCCCGCGAGACGGCAACCGATCCGACCACGCAAAAGTCCAGGGGTTCCACATCCTCGAAACCGATCCGCTCGCCGTGCTCGACAAATCCCTCTGAGACGGCGGCGAGTTCGAAGGAGATGCCCTTTTCCGTCAGCCTCTTCGGGTCAAGGCGCAGATAGGGAAAGTCACGGGTGAGGTAGGGCACCGGCGCATAGACCGTCTTGCCCTCGTAGAGCGCCCGAAGGCGGATCGGGATCTGCGGCGCATCCGGATTGGTCTTGATCGTCCTTGCTCTTTTCCAGGCCTGCGTCTGTGCCAGCCGCCAGGCAGCCGTATCGGCCCCGACGAAATTGGGGATCACGCTCCAGGCGGGGCCGACGGAGACACCGTTTTCCTCAAGGGCCGCCCAGATCCGGTTGCGCACGGCGTCCTTGCCGGCATTGCGGCCTGCCCAGCGACCCTTCTGTTCCTCCGGCATGTCAGGCATGGGCGAGCGCCTGCGTGACGGCGGCTTCCAGTTCGGCAAACGGCGTGGCCCAGCCGACGATGCCGCCTTGCGCCACGATCATCTCGATCGCCATCCGCTTGAACTCGGGAAAATAGCTTTCGGTCGCATCCTCGATCAGCAGGCATTCATAGCCCCGGTCATTGGCTTCCCGCATGGAGGTCTGCACGCAGACCTCCGTCGTCACACCGGCAAAGACGAGATGTGTGACGCCCTTGTTGTCGAGGATCGACTGGATGTCGGTGTTCCAGAACATGCCCTTGCCGGGCTTGTCGATCACGGTCTCGCCGGCGATCGGCTTCAGGGGATCCACGATCTGGTTGCCTGGTTCGCCGCGCACCAGAAGCCGGCCCATGGCACCCTTTTCGCCGATCTTCAGCGGGGCATCGCCGCGGCTGATCTTCGAGGGCGGGCAGTCCGAGAGATCGGGCAGATGCGCCTCGCGAGTGTGAACGACCGGCCATTTCTTGCGGCGGAAGAGATCGATGAGCTTTGCCGTCGTCGGAATGATCGCCTCCAGCCGTGTCACGTCATTGCCGAGGCTGTCGCCGAAGCCACCCTTCTCGATAAAGTCACGCTGCATGTCGATCACCACCAACGCCGTGCGACCGGGGACGAAGGGGAAGGGATAGGGGCGGGCAGGGACCGGAAATGTCATGGCAGAGTCCTCAATGTCCGGCCATGTGCTGGCCGATGGTGTTGCGGTCGGTCGCCTCGATCGGCGCGACGTAGGAGATCGTCCCGCCGGACATCACGGCGACGCGGTCCGCCAGTTCGAGGATCTCGTCCAGGTCCTCCGAGACGAGCAGGACGGCGGCGCCGCGGTTGCGCGCCTCCATGATCTGGCTGCGGATATCGGCGACCGAGGCGAAATCGAGCCCGAAGCACGGGTTTGCAACGATCAGGACATCCACGTCGCCCGACAGTTCGCGGGCGAGCACCGCGCGCTGCACATTGCCGCCGGATAGCGTTTCGATCGGCGCATCGGGGGACGTGGTCTTCACGCGGTAGCGGGCAATCAGTTCTTCGGCCTTGCTGCGCATCGGACCTTTCGACATCCACCAGCCGAGACTGGCGATCGGCGGCTTGTCGAAGGAGCGGAAGGCAATGTTTTCCGCGACACTCATGCGCGGCACGGTGGCGTTCTTCAGGGGTTCCTCCGGCAGGCCGAACACCTTGAAGCGGTCGAAATTGCCGCGCTTCGGCGTAAACAACTCGCCGCGAATGGTGATCTCGCCATCCGAAAGCGGTCGCTGGCCGGCCAGCACCTCGACCAGAGCGCTCTGTCCGTTGCCGGAGACGCCGGCAATGCCGACGATCTCGCCGCCCCTGATCTTCAGGTTCACGCCCTGAATGGCGGACAGGCCCGCATCGTCCTCGGCGCAGAGGCCGGCAAGTTCCAGCACGTCCTTCTGGCCCGATTGCGCCGTGCGCGCTGCGCGCTCGCGCACCTCCGTGTCGCCGATCATCATGCGGCTCATCTCTTCGACGGTCGCAAGCTTGGCATCGCCCTCGCCGGTCAGGCGGCCGCGTCGCAAAACGGAGAAGCGGTCGCAGAAGGTTTTTACCTCGCGGAACTTGTGGGAGATCATCAGGACGGTGATCTCGCCGCGGTCGCACATGCCGTGTAGCAGGCCCAGCATCTCGTCCGCCTCGCCGGGCGTCAGCACGGAGGTCGGCTCGTCGAGGATCATGAAGCGCTGGTCGAGATAGAGCAGCTTCAGGATTTCCAGCTTCTGTTTTTCCCCGGCAGACAGCGAGGAGACCTGCGCATCGAGCGGCACCCGGAAGGGCATGGTTTCCATGAAGGCGTCGAGCGCCTTGCGCTCCTTTGCCCAACTGATCACCGCGGGTGCATCGGCCCGCGAGATGACCAGATTTTCCGCCGCCGTCAGGCAGGGCACCAGCGTGAAATGCTGGTAGACCATGCCGATGCCGTGGGCGCGGGCATCGCGCGGCGAACGGATGGCAATCTCCTTGCCGTCCAGCGTCACCTTGCCCTTGTCGGCCGCGTAGAAGCCCATGATGCATTTGACGAGGGTGGACTTGCCGGCGCCATTTTCGCCGAGTAGCGCATGGAAGGAGCCGGCTGCGACATCGATGGACACATCGCCGAGGGCTGTGAAGCTGCCGAAGGTCTTGGTCATGCCGGTAGCGGAAAGGGACGGGGCCTTTCGTGGCTGGGACATGTCGGATGCGAGTGCGCTCATGATCATCCTCCGTTTCGTCTGGCAATGATGGCAACGGGACCGCCGCCATCCGGCCCCTGATGTTCGGCGCCGCCGGAGACGAAGATCTCCGTAGTACCGACGAGACCTGCCAGCACGCCGCCCACGAAGGCGCGGGCATGGCGGGTGGCGGAAATGTCGCTGTCATCAAGCATGGTGTGGCGGGAACCGCGAAGCCGCCCGCTGGTGCCGGGCTCGGCCTTGGCAAGCAGTGCCACAAGCGATGCGGCCTCGCCCCCGAGGGCAAGACGATCCATGGCAGCCTTCACAGGCGCCACGTCGATGGCATCCGCCATCACGGCATGATCCACGGCAAGCGCGCCGCTCCATGACCGGCTCATGCCGAGAACGACGATCTCGTGATTTTCCAGCTCGACCCCGGCCGACGTGCTGGCACGGGAGGACCAGAGCGACATGTCGCGTCCGATCTGCGCCTCATCGATGTCGGGCAGGAACAGTTCCCCCAAAGCCACCGCGACGCCGAGCGCGGAAGCGGCCCGCGACAAACCCATGGATTTCAGCGTGTCACGGGTGGCCGTCGAATAGCCCTCGGCCTCGGCGCGCTGTATGCGCTCGGAGGTTAGCAGCGGGCATTTGATCTGGACGAAGTGGACATCGCCAAGGTCGTCGATCCCCGCATCGCGAATTGCCGCGCGAACCCCTTCCGCCACCATCTGCACCTGCGCAAGCCGACCCAGGTCTTCCGGTGGAAGGGCAGGGGTCAAGGCGCGACCGATCGCCAGGGACGGTCTATCGTGAACCGGGTGGCCAGCTGTTCGCTCCAGGACCAGAATATGCGGCGAAAGCGCACCTTCAGTTCCGCCGGACATCACATAGGCGATCTCCTCCACCGCGGCCGTGGGCAGATGCCGGGCCAGTTCGATCTTCAGCGACTGGACCGAGAAGGCGCGCGTAAAGTCGTTGACGCAGCCATTGCCTTCCGTCTTGCCGAGAATGGCGAGGATCCCGGCTGGCGAGATTGCGCCGCTTGCGATGGCTGCGGCAAGGCCGGACACATCGTCCGGACCCTGCGTCGCGATGCGATGGACCTTTGCCTCCCGCATCAGGGCAATGCCCTGATGAAATCGAGCGAATTGGAGACGGCGCCGAAAACGCCGCCCTGCATCTTGATCATGTCGATGGCGGCGAGATGGTTCTCGACCTTGGTGGCTGCACAGCAATCCTCCAGCAGCAGGCATTCATAGCCGCGGTCATTGGCATCCCGCATGGTGGTGTGCACACAGACATCCGTGGTGACGCCGGTGAAGACGATGTTGCGGATGTTCTTCATGCGCAGCACAAGCTCGAAATCGGTGGCGAGGAAGGTGCCCTTGCCGGGCTTGTCGATGATGGCCTCGCCCGGTTCCGGCTGCAGTTCCGGAATGATTTCCCAGCCCGGTTCGCCGCGCACCAGGATGCGCCCGCATGGCCCCTGGTCGCCGATGCCGGCGCCGATACGCTGCGAGCGCCAGCGCTTGTTGGCAGGCAGGTCGGAAAGATCCGGCTTGTGGCCCTCGCGGGTGTGGATGATGGGATAGCCCTTGGCGCGCATGGCGGCCAATACGGACTGGATCGGTTCGATCGGTGCGCGGGTCAGCGAAATGTCATAGCCCATGCTGTCCACGTAACCGCCCGGCGCGCAGAAATCCGTCTGCATGTCGATGACGACAAGGGCCGTGTTGTGCGCGCCCCAGTTGCCATCGAAGGGCCAGGGATAGGGATCGGCGGAAAGCGTGGTGCCGTCGGCGACCATGGCTTGTGCAATCCGTTCATCGAGAGACGTCATGGGATACCTCACTTGGTGATGGAAAGCTCGCCCGGAGCCTCGCGCGCCGCGACCTTCGATCGCGCCGAGGCGATCATGATCAGCAGCGTGAGGATGTAGGGGGCGGCATTGAAGAAATAGTAGCCCTGGGAAATGCCGACGGACTGAAGCGAGGGGCCGAGCGCGCCGGCAGCACCGAACAGCAGGGCGGCGAGAATACAGCGCAGCGGCCCCCAGCGGGCGAAGATGACGAGCGCAACCGCCATCAGGCCCTGGCCGGAGGAAAGGCCCTGGTTCCAGGAGCCCGGATAATAGAGCGACAGGAAGGCGCCGCCGATGCCGGCCATGAAGCCGCCGATGGCGGTGGCGATAAAGCGGACGAGATCGACGGAGACGCCCATGGCCTTGGCCGCTGCGGCGCTGTCGCCGGTCATCCGCACCACGAGACCCCAGCGCGTGTTGCGGAAGCCCCACCACATGAAGACCGCGAGTGCCACGCCGACGAAGAACAGCGGATTGACCTCCAGCGCCTGGGCAAGACGCGGATCACCGGTCCAATCGCCGAGATGGATTGCTTCCAGCTTGGGCGCCTGCGGCTGGATGTAGGGTTTGCCGAAAAAGAAGGCGAGGCCGGTGCCGAAGCTCATGAAGGCAATGCCGATCGCGATGTCGTTGACCTTCGGCAGCTTGCAGATGAAGCCGTGCAGGGCGCCCAAGACGAGGCCGGCGCAGCCGGCGAAGAACACGCCGGCCCAGGGATTGCCGGTGAGGAAGGAGCCGGCATAGGCCACCATGGCGCCCAGCACGAGGCTGCCTTCGAGGCCTAGATTGATGCGCCCGGATTTTTCGGTAAGGCATTCGCCAAGCGCTACGAACATGAACGGGGTGGACACGCGGATCGCGCCGCCGAGCATGGCAATGAGGGCGGTGATCAGCGCGCTGTCTGGCATGGTCTCGCTCATGTGCGGTCCTCCGCGCGTTTCGGCTGCAGGAAGGGAATGCGACCGTAAAAGGTCTCGCTCGTCAGCAGCACGACAAAAATCAGGCCCTGCAGCACAAGGACCGTGGCATCCGGCATGCCCATACGGCGCTGGATGATGCCGCCGGCGGCGCTGAGTGCCCCGAACAGCACCGCGACGGGGATGATGGCCAGCGGCACCTGGCGGGCGAGGAAGGCAACGAGGATGCCGGTAAAGCCATAGCCCGCCACCAGCGAGGCATTCGCCTGCCCATGCACGGCGGCCACCTCATAGAAGCCGGCGAGCCCGGCGCAGGCGCCCGCAATCATGGTGCAAACGACGATCAGCTTGCCGACCGGCAGACCCTGCGCCAGGGCGGCACGTGCATTGCCGCCGGTGACGCGCGCGGCAAAACCGAAGGTCGTGCGCGTCATCAGGATATGCAGCGCAATCGCCAGAATGACGCCGGCCGCCAGCCCCCAATGCACCTGGGTGCCAGGAATGGCGCCGATGCGGTAGGCTTCACCGATTGGCATGGTGGAGGGCTTGTTGGCCGAGGCCGGGTCGCGCAGCATGCCTTCCACGAAAAAGTTCATGGTGGCAATCGCGATATAGGACAGAAGCAGCGAGGAAATCGTCTCGTTGACGCCGCGATAATGGCGCAGCCAGCCGGCAAATCCGATCCAGAGCCCGCCGGCCAGCATGCCGGCCATCGCCATGACGGGAAGGGTAAGGAATGCCGGCACGCCGGCCTTGACCAGAGGAATGGCAATTGCCGCCGCCGAAAGGCCGCCAAGCACCAGCGCGCCTTCGCCGCCGATCATGGTGAGACCGATGCGGGCCGGCACGGCAAAGGCCAGTCCCGTCAGGATCAGCGGAGCGGCGCGCTGCAAGGTATTCTGAAAGGAGAAGCTGGAGCCGAAACCTCCGACCCAGAGCAACTGGAAAAACATCAGCGGCGATTTGCCGAGCATCAGCAGGAACACGGAAAAGAGCGCCGCAGAGGCGATGAGCGCTGCAACCGGAATGAAAATGGATTCGGCGAATTTGAGCGTGCCAACGCTCGGTCGTCGCTTCATCGACGCTGCTGAAAGAGATTGAACCGTCATGTCTGCCACCTGTGCTCTCCTCTCTCACCGGAGATCTGCCCGGACGACGGGCGATCCTGCCTCTTGAAGATCCGGCCCCTCCGGGGACGGTCTGCATCGGCGGATTGAATTACCCCCTCTGGCCAGCCGGCCTGTTGGGTCGAGCCACTCGTCTCGACCCGTCCTTCTGACCCTTCCACAAGGGGGAGAAGACCCGCTGCACCGTCTTGCTCTCGCCAGGGCAGGGCGTCGCCGCGGGTTAACCCCCTCCCCCTTGTGGGGAGGGGGTTTCGACCGCCCAATCACGCCGTCCTTCCGGGAATGCCGATCAGGTGATCGAACCCTGGACGCCCTCCAGCAGCCAGTTCATGCCGTCGAGATAGGGGTCGTAGTTGTCATAGGTCTTGTCGACGACCACCTTGCCCTGGTTGTCCTTCAGCGTGCCCTTGTAGATCGGCTCGCCCTTGACGAGGGCGGCACGGGCGGCATCGGCAGCCTTCTTCGCAGCCTCGCTGGCGCCGGCGCCGTAGGGCGTCGAACGCAGCATGTCCTTGTCGAAGCCGCCGACGAGGAAGTTCGGCAGCGTCTTGGAGGCGGCGATATCAGCGGCGAAGGACTTGTAGATGGTCTCCCACTTGTATTCCGCGCCGGTGATGAAGCCCTTCGGCGCCAGCGGAGCCTGCGAGGCATTGTGGCCGAGGCTTTTCACACCGCGGGATTCGGCGGTCTCGATCACCACCTTCGGGCTGTCCACATGGCAGGTGATGACGTCGCAGCCGGCATCGACCAGCGCATTGGTGGCTTCGGCTTCGCGCACGGGAAGCGACCATTCGCCGGTGAAGATCACGCGGACCGTGGCATCCGGCTTCACGGACCGCGCACCGAGCAGCACGGAATTGATGTTGGAGAGAACCGAGGGAATGGGCTTGGCGGCCACGAAGCCGATCTTGCCGGATGCGGAGGAGAGGCCGGCCGCCACACCATTCACATAATGCGCCTGGTTCAGATAGGGGAAATAGGAGCCGGCATTCTTCGGATCCTTGTCCTTGCTCCAGAGCGGTGCCGCATGACGGAACTCGACCTTGCTGTATTTCTTGGCGAGATCGACGACGAAGGGGTTATAGTAACCGAAGGACGTGGCAAGGATCAGGTTGGCGCCGTCGAGGTTGATCATCGATTCCATCGACTTGGCGACGGCGTCGGTTTCCGGCACGTTTTCTTCTTCGACAACCGTAACGCCCGGCACCTCCTTCAGCGCCTTCGCGGCCACCGCATGGGCCTGATTCCAGCCGAAATCGTCACGCGGGCCGACATAGACGATGCCGACGGTGACGGCCCCCTGCGCGCTGGCAAAACGATAGGGCAGGGTACTGGCCGCCACGCCGGCAAGGCCGGTCTTCAGCAGCGAGCGACGGGACAGTTCGAATTTCGACATGGACACTCCCCTCTTCTTCGACCCGTCATGGGTCGTTATGGAAACTGAATTGCAAGGGGCGTGCCAGATGCTTGACTGAACTTGGCGTACGTCAAATCATTGAAAAACAATACATGATGATGAGGTTGCCCTTCCGTTTTCGGATTAAAAAATAGGCTCTATTTAAAAGATGCATATTTTTTGTATTTATGATGGCTCGTTGCATACAATTGTGGCGCGTCAACCCTGGCGTAGGGCATGGGCAAGCCGTGCGCCTTCCCGTACCGGGCTGATGGTCAGCACGCGACGTCACCCCTTGCATTCGCGGGAACGGGACATCGGTCGGAGGCGGGGTTATTCCGCGGCAACGGGCCGGAGAGCCTCGAGGATCTTGCGGATCTCCGGTCGGCAGGAGCCGCAATTGGTGCCTGCTCCGGTCTGCGCTCCGACAGCCTGAACGCTGCTGCAGCCGCCTTCGGCTGCGGCGGCAATTTCGTTGACCCCGATACCCATGCAGGAGCAGAGGATGGCCCCCTTGTCCGGCTGGTCGGCCGGAGGGCGTCCGGCGATGAGGCGCGTGCGCATGCGGCGGTCGGGATGGGGCTCTGCCAGCTGTCCGGCAGCCCAGGGCCGCGACACGGCAACCGGTTCGTCCGATACGAAGAGCAGCGCCAGCAGGCGGTCTCCCCCAAAGGCCGCCAGCCGCAGTTCCCGCCCCTCGCGCGCAACGTAGCCGGTCACCTCGGCCTGGGGCGGCAGGTGGAAGGCGGTCTGCAGCCAGGCCTGCCATCCTTCCGCCGGCGGCTGGCCCGCCAGTTCCATCCGGTAGCCGCCTTCGCAGCGGGCCAGCGCCCAGTAGTCGAAGGGCAGGGGGAGCGGTCGGCTGGATGCAACCGCAAAGCCATGGAAGGCGGCTGCATGGCGGCGCAGTGAAACGGCTGCATGTTTCAGCGCCGGCTGGCCCGAAAGCGGGTCGCGCCGTCCGGGGATCAGGGTATCGACGCGCCCCAGCGCTGCCGTTTCGTCCGTCCAGTGCATGGGCACGAATACGGCGCCCGGCGCCTGCCGCCGGGTCAGAAGCGCCCGCACTACGACCCTCCCGCCGGTGACGCTTTCCAGTTCGACCAGATCGGCGTCTGCAATCCCGTATGCGGCGGCATCGTGCGGATGGATCTCGGCAAAGGGTTCGGCAAGATGGGCGGAAAGCCGGGCGCTTTTGCCGGTGCGCGTCATGGTGTGCCAGTGGTCACGCACACGCCCGGTGTTCAACACGAAGGGGAAGGCCGGTGAGGTCCGAGTCTCCACCGTTTCCGTCACGGCGACGAAACGCGCGCGCCGATCGGAATGGAAAAAGCGCCCGTCGCCGAAGAACCGACGGTCCGCATCCGGCATGGCTTGCGCCGGCTGCGGCCACTGGAAGGGCTTGAGTGCCGCATACTCCGCCTCTGTCGTATCGGCATGCGCGCCGATGTCGAAATCCCGGCTTCCGCCGTTCTCGAAGGCGGAAAGGGCGGCGTGTTCGGCAAAGATCGCATGCGGACCCGGATAGGCAAAGGCATCTTCAAAGCCCATTCGCCGGGCGACGTCCGCCATCTGCCACCAGTCCGGCCGTCCCTCGCCGGGTGGCGGGAGGAAGGCGCGCTGGCGGGAAATGCGGCGCTCCGAATTGGTGACGGTGCCGTTCTTCTCGCCCCAGCCGGTGGCGGGCAGCAGCACATGGGCGAGGCGCGCCGTATCGGTGTGCATCTCGATGTCGGAGACGACGACGAAGGGGCAGGTTTCGATGGCGGCCTTCACGCGGTCCGCATCCGGCATCGAGACAACCGGATTGGTTGACATGATCCACAGCGCCTTGATCCGCCCATCGGCCACCGCCTCGAACAGATCGACCGCCTTCAGGCCGGGGCGGTCGGCCATCGCCGGCGCCTTCCAGAAGCGCTGCACGCGGTCGCGATCCTGCGGGTTTTCGATTGCCATATGGGCTGCGAGCATGTTGGCGAGGCCGCCGACCTCGCGCCCGCCCATCGCATTCGGCTGACCCGTCAGCGAGAAAGGCCCCATGCCGGGGCGACCGATGCGTCCCGTCGCCAGATGACAGTTGATGATGGCGTTCACCTTGTCCGAGCCGACGGAGGATTGATTGACCCCCTGGCTGTAGCAGGTCACCACCTTCTCCGTTGCGGCAAACAGGGCGAGGAACTGGCAGACCTGCTGTGCGGGCAATCCCGTGGCCTCCGCAATGGTTGCCGGATCGGCCCGCCCGGCCGCCATCAGCGCTTGCGCAAAGCCGCGGGTATGGGCGCCAACGAAATCTTCGTCGATGGCCCCCGTCTCGGCAAGATGAGCCAGCAGGCCGGTGAACAGCGCCACATCCCCATCCGGACGGATGGCGAGATGCAGATCGGCGAGATCGCTTGAGGCGGTGCGACGCGGATCGATGACCACCACTTTCATGCTCGGTCGCGCCGCCTTGGCGACGGCAAGGCGCTGATAGAGCACCGGGTGGCACCAGGCCATGTTGGAGCCGACCAGCACCACGAGATCGGCCAGCTCCAGATCTTCGTAAGTGCCTGGCACCGTATCCGAGCCGAAGGCGCGCCGGTGGCCGGCGACGGAAGACGCCATGCAGAGCCGGGAATTGGTGTCGATATTGGCTGAGCCGAGAAACCCCTTCATCAGCTTGTTGGCGACATAGTAATCCTCGGTCAACAGCTGACCGGACAGATAGAAGGCGACGGAATCCGGTCCATGGTCGCGGATTGCGTCAGAAAAGGCGGTCGCCACCGCATCAAGGGCGGTGTCCCAGCTGACCGGCCGGCCATGGAGCATCGGAGAGAGCGCGCGTCCGGCGGGATCAAGCGTTTCCGCCAGCGCCGAGCCCTTGGAGCAGAGGCGGCCGAAATTGGCCGGATGCTCGGGATCGCCCCGGACGCTCACGCGGCCGTCGTCCTCCACGCGCGCAATCACGCCGCAGCCGACACCGCAATAGGGGCAGGTGGTGCGGGTCTCAGCGGGCATGGGTGTTGCTCCATCGGATGGGAGACTTGTCACACCTCATCCTCTTCTCTGTCATTGATGGCCCCTCATCCGGTCCTTCGGACCATCTTCTCCCCGCGGGGGAGAAGGGATGGACCACAGCGATTGCGCTTCCCCTCTCCCTTTGGAGAACGGGGGCCGCACGAAGTGGAGGCCGGCTAAGGGTGCTGCAACCATGTCCGTATCCTTCCCTACTCCGCCGCCACCATCATCGGGGTCGCGATCAGGATCGACAGTGCGCCGTTCTCGTTGCGGATGTCGAAGGTCTGCACCGCGCCTTCGTCCGCGCCGAGCGCCTGGCCGCTTTCCAGCGAAATCACCCAGTTGTGCAGCGGGCAGGTGACGGAGGCGCCATGTACGATGCCTTCCGACAGCGGTCCGGCCTTGTGCGGGCAGCGGTTTTCGATGGCAAAGACCTCGTTCTCGCCGGTGCGGAACACGGCGATGGTGAAGCCCGGCGTTTTCACGCAGCGTGCGCCGCGCAGCGGGATGTCGTCGATATGGCCGATGTCTGTCCAGTTCATGAGATAATCCTTCTGATTGAAGACCCCTCCCCAAAAGGGGGAGGCGCTAACCTGCCGAACCGTTACTCCATGATTTCGCCCCCTTGTGGAGGGGGCGAAGGACGGGTTGAGACGAGTGGCTCGACCCAACAGGCCGGCAGGCCAGAGGCGGCATTTCTATTCCGCAGCTTCGCGGTAACCGACGCTCGCCATAGGCTTGAATTCGTGCTTGTCCTTGCCGGAAACGCGTTCCGACCAGGGGTCAACCTGCGCGAACTTCTGGGAAAAGACGAAGCGGTCGTAATAGGCCTTGCGGCGTTCGGTATCCTGAAGAACCTGCCGGCGGATCTCGTCATGGCCAATGCGCTTTGCCCATTTGTAGATGCGCTCGAGATAGCGGGCCTGCTCGCGATACATCTGGGTCAGCGCCACGATCACTTCCAGCGCCTCGTCCTCGGTCTTCACCAGTCCCAGAACGTCGGTACCCTTGATGTCGAGGCCGGCAGCCCCTGCAAAGTGGATCTCGAAGCCGGACTCCACGCAGACGACGCCGATATCCTTGCAGGTGGCTTCCGCGCAGTTGCGCGGACAGCCCGAAACGGCAAGCTTCAGCTTGGCCGGTGTCCAGGAGCCCCACATGAACTTTTCGATGCGGATGCCGAGACCGGTCGAATCCTGCGTTCCGAAACGGCACCAGTCCGAGCCGACGCAGGTCTTCACCGTCCGCAGCCCCTTGGCATAGGCCTGGCCGGAGATGAAACCGGCCTGGCCGAGATCGGCCCAGACGGCGGGCAGGTCCTCCTTCTCGACACCGAGCAGGTCGATGCGCTGGCCGCCGGTCACCTTCACCATCGGGATCTGGAACTTGTCGACCACATCGGCGATCGCCCGCAATTCCTTCGCATTGGTCACGCCGCCCCACATGCGTGGCACGACGGAATAGGTCCCATCTTTCTGGATATTGGCGTGGACGCGCTCGTTGATGAAGCGCGACTGGTAATCGTCGGCATATTCGTCCGGCCAGTCGCAGACGAGATAATAGTTGAGCGCCGGGCGGCACTTGGCGCAGCCGCAGGAGGTCTTCCATTCCAGTTCCTGCATCACGGCCGGAATGCTTTTCAGCCCCTTCGCCTTGATGAGCCGGCGCACGTCGTCATGGCCGAGATCGGTGCAGGTGCACATCGGCGTGACGGCGGCCGGATTGTACTTGTCACCGAGCGTCAGCGCCATCAGCTGCTCGACCAGACCGGTGCAGGAGCCGCAGGAGGCCGATGCCTTGGTGTGAGCGCGCACCTCGTCCAGCGAGGTCAGGCCCTTGCCCGTGATGGTGGACGTGATCTTGCCCTTGCAGACGCCGTTGCAGCCGCAGATTTCCGCATCATCCGGCAAGGCTGCAACGGCCGCCATAGGGTCCAGCGGAGACCCTCCCTGATAGGCCTGTCCGAAGATCAGCGTATCGCGCATTTCGGAGATGTCGACCTGCTTCTTCTTCAGGTCGTTGAACCAGGCGCCATCGGAGGTTTCGCCGTAAAGCACGGTGCCGACGATGCGGTTGTCCTTGAGGACCAGCCGCTTGTAGATGCCGGCAGACGCATCGCGCAGAACGATCTCCTCGCGGTCCGGCCCCTCGGAAAAATCGCCGAGCGAATAGAGATCGATGCCGGTCACCTTGAGCTTGGTCGGTGTGTCCGCATGCACGAAGGCCGGTGTCTTGTCGCCGGAAAGATGCGATGCGGCGATGCGGGCCATCTCGTAAAGCGGCGCGACGAGACCATAGACTTGGCCGCCGACTTCGGCGCATTCGCCGAGCGCCATGATGTGCCCGTCCGACGTCAGCATGCCGTCGTCCACCACGATGCCACGATTGACCGCGAGCCCTGCCTCGCGCGCCAGCTGGACATTCGGCCGGATGCCGACCGCCATGACGACGATGGAGGCCGGCAGGCGGCGGCCGTCATCCAGCTCGACCGCTTCCACCTTGCCATCGCCCAGGATTGCCCTGGTGTTGGCCTTGCAGATGACCTTGATGCCGCGGTCTTCCAGCGCCTTCTGCAGGAGATAGCCGGCGGCCGGATCGAGCTGGCGCTCCATCAGGCTCGGCATCACATGCAGCACGGTCACGTTCATGCCGCGGGCCTTGAGGCCGGCGGCGGCCTCAAGGCCCAGCAGCCCGCCGCCGATCACGATGGCGTCTCCTCCCATCTCGGCAGCGGCAAGCATGGCCCCCACATCGTCGAGATCGCGATAGGCGACGACGCCCGGCAGGTCCTTGCCGGGAACGGGAATGATGAAGGGGTTCGATCCGGTGGCGATCACCAGCCGGTCATAGGCAGCCGTGACACCGTTCTGCGAGGTCACGCTGCGATTGGTCCGGTCGATCGAGACAATCCGGTCGCCGCGGTGAAGCGTCACGCCATGCGTTTCATACCAGGCATCGCCATGGATGATGATGTCCTCGTAGGTTTTCTCGCCGGAAAGAACCGGCGAGAGCATGATGCGGTCGTAGTTCACCCGCGGTTCCGCGTTGAAGATGGTGACGGCGAAGCGGCCGGGGGCCTGTTCGAACAGATGTTCCAGCATGCGCCCGGGGGCCATGCCATTGCCGATGATGACGAGTTTTTCGGTCATGGTCTTACTCCGCGCCGACCGGCTGGCGACAGCTGGCGG
The DNA here is from genome assembly GCF_900156005.1 of Rhizobium sp. RU35A. Lineage (NCBI taxonomy): Bacteria > Pseudomonadati > Pseudomonadota > Alphaproteobacteria > Hyphomicrobiales > Rhizobiaceae > Rhizobium > Rhizobium sp. RU35A. The sequence goes on from NZ_FTMR01000003.1 coordinate 455,178, forward strand.
AAATCATCACCTGTGACAGCGTGGTGTAGGCGGTGATCCAGGCATCCCGCACCGCAGGCGTGAAATCTGGTCCCAGGCCCTGTTCCAGGGTCCAGATCAGCGCTTCGCCGACGGGTGCATAATACTCCGGCTTCACGCCGTAATCGTTATGCCGCACGGCAAGCGCCTCAGCGGCCGGAAGAATGCCCGCAATATCTTTCAGGCCATTGACGACGATGCCGAGCGTCATCATCAGCTTGCGTCCCTGCTCCTGCATGTCGCCCTTGAAGAGGGGCTTTACCTCAGGCGCAATGTCGAAGAGCCTGCCGTAAAACAGGTCGGCTGCGGCTTCCCTGATGGGGACAACTTTCGCAAACGAGGATTGCACGAGGTCGATCTCATTGGGTGTCATGACGGTCTCCTCCTCATTCCGCCGCTTCCACGAAGCGGTGACGCTCGTAGAGGAACTTCAACACGGCTTCGCGGCACTTCAGGTAGGTGCGGTCCGAGGCCAGCTCGATGCGGTTGCGCGGGCGGGCGATCGGCACGTCCAGCACTTCGCCGATCTTGGCTGCCGGGCCGTTTGTCATCATCACGATGCGGTCGGACAAAAGCACGGCCTCGTCCACGTCATGGGTGATCATGATCATGGTGTTGCCAAGCCTTGCATGGATTTCCATCACCGCGTCCTGCAGATGGGCGCGTGTCAGCGCATCCAGCGCGCCGAAGGGTTCGTCGAGCAGCAGAACCTTGGGCTCCATGGAGAGCGCCCGGGCAATGCCGACGCGCTGTTTCATGCCGCCGGAGATTTCCGCGGGGCGCTTGTCCCTGGCATGGGCCATCTGCACCAGATCGAGATTGTGCATGACCCAGTCATGCCGCTCGTCCTTGCTCCTCTTGCCGCGGAAGACCTTGGAGACGGCCAGATCGACATTCTCGTAGACGGTCAGCCAGGGCAGCAGCGAATGGTTCTGGAACACCACCGCCCGTTCGGGGCCGGGGGCATCCACATGCTTGCCATCCAGGAAGACCGCGCCGGATGTCGCCTCGATCAGGCCGGCGATGATGTTGAGCACCGTGGATTTGCCGCAGCCCGAATGGCCGATGATCGAGATGAACTCGCCCTTGTCGACGCCGAGCGAAATCTGCTTCAGCACGTCGCTTTTCGTGCCGTTTCGCTCGAAGGTCTTGTCGATGAATTCCAGCGAAAGATAGGATTGTGCCATGACCGTTCTCCTCAGGCGTTCGCGGTGCCGCGGGTAACAAGGCGCCCGACAAAGGCGATGAGGCGGTCGAGCAGGAAGCCGACGACGCCGACATAGATGAGCGCCACGATGATGTCGCTGATCAGCGAGGAGTTCCACGCGTCCCAGATGAAGAAGCCGATCCCGACGCCGCCGATCAGCATTTCTGCCGCGACGATCGCGAGCCAGGAGAGGCCGATGCCGATGCGAAGGCCGGTAAAGATGTAAGGGGCTGCCGCCGGCAGCATGATCTTGCCGAAATATTCGAAGCCATTGAGGCGCAGCACCTTGGCGACATTCTGGTAATCCTGCGGAATGTTGCGGATGCCGACGGCGGTGTTGATGATGATCGGCCAGATCGCGGTGATGAAGATGACGAAGATCGCCGATGGATTGCCGTCGCGGAAGGCGGCGAGCGACAGCGGCAGCCAGGCGAGCGGCGGAACCGTGCGTAGCACCTGGAAGATCGGGTCGAGGCCACGCATCGCCCACTGGCTTTGCCCGACTAGAACGCCGAGCGCGACACCGGCGACAACGGCAAAGGCATAGCCGATGGCGACGCGCTGCAGACTGGCGAGAACATGCCAGACCATGCCCTGGTCGACGCCCTGTCCCACATGGAAGGGATGGACGATCAGCTCCCAGCTTTCGGACACCACGCGGGAGGGGGAGGGCAGGCTGGAGGTGGGACCCGAACAGAGGATTTCCCAAAGCGCCAGCATCAGTGCCAGCGTCACCAGCGGCGGCAGGATCGCGGCCAGCATCTGGCGACCACGGCGGGCGAACTGCCGGGCGAGTGGCTTCTGCGGGCGTGGCGGGGCAAAGGCGACGACCTGGGCGCTCAGCGCCGGCGTCTTGTCTTCCTTGGGGTTCAACTGGGTCACGGACATCACCGTTCTCCTTGATCTTGCGCTGTCGGGGTTAGGTGGCGCTCGGGCCGCGCCACCCATGGTCGCCGAGGGGTCAGGCCATCCGGGTGATGCTGAGGCTCTTCAGATAGGCGGAGGGATCGGCCGGATCGAAGACCTTGCCGTCGAAGAAGGTTTCCTTGCCGCGCGAGGTGGATGTCGGAATGTCGGACACGGAAAGGGCCTTGGCGGCATCGCGCCACAGGTCTTCGCGGTTGACCTTCGCCACCAGCCCCTTGATGTCGAGGCCGGGCTCGAACTTGCCCCAGCGGATGTCCTCCGTCAGGAACCATGCGTCATGACTCTGGTAGGGATAGGAGGCGTGATCGCGCCAGAACTTCATGAAGTGTGGGCTGTTTTCCACCAGCTTGCCATTGCCGTAATTGTATTTGCCCTTGATGCGATCGACGATGTCCTTGGACGGCACGTTGAACCAACTGCGCTTGCCGACGATCTCGGCCAGCTCGTCCTTGTTCTTCATGTCGTCGCACCATTGCGCGGCTTCCAGCACGGCCATCAGCAGGGCCCTGGTGGCGCGGGGGTTCTTCTCCACCCAATCGGAGCGCATGGCGAAGGACTTTTCCGGATGCTTGTTCCAGATCTCCGCCGTGTTGATCGCCGTGTAGCCGATGCCCTGGTTGACCAGCTGCTCGTTCCACGGTTCGCCGACGCAGAAACAGTCCATGGTGCCGACCTTCATGTTGGCCACCATCTGCGGCGGCGGAACGACGATCGTCTCGACATCCTTGTCCGGATCGATGCCGCCAGCCGCCAGCCAGTAGCGGATCCACAGATCATGCGTGCCGCCGGGGAAGGTCATGGCCACCTTGGCAGGGGCGCCTGCCGCTTTCTTCCTGGCGAAGGCTTCCTTGAGGACGCTTGAATCAAGACCAACCTTCAGATCCGCATAGGCGGCACCGACGGAAATGGCCTGTGCGTCGAGATTGAGCCGCGCCAGGATAGACATCGGCAGCGGCTGGTTGTTCTGCGTCACCTTGCCCGTCGAGATGAGGTAGGGCATCGGTGTGAGGATATGCGCGCCGTCGATGCCGTTTCCGGCAGAGCCGAGCACGAGGTTGTCCCGCGTGGTGCCCCACGAGGCCTGCTTGACCACCTCGACATCCGGCATGCCGTATTTGGCAAACAGGCCCTTTTCCTTGGCCACGATCAGCGGTGCCGAATCTGTCAGGGCAATGAAGCCGAGCACGGCCTTGGTGGTTTCCGGGCCTGCCCCTTGCGCGAAGGCGCCGGAGGGCAGGGCGGTTCTGGCGGCGCCGATCAGGGCGGCCGTGGCGGAGGTCTTGAGCAGGCTGCGGCGGGTGAAGGCGTTTGGTCTATTGGTCATGCGCAGGTTCCCCTCTTGCGTCTTGTCCGTGGAATTTTGGGCATAAAAAAACGCCGCTCGGAGATTGCGCCAACGCGAGATCCGGGAGGTGGATCTGGGAGCAGCAAAAACCTTGCGACGTCGATGTCTTTGAAGAACGCTGATCGCGCGTTCCGATGCGCCGATCGCCATTGACCCGCGCCTTAATTGCTTAGCAATGTTCGTGCCAGTTTTTTATGGCCGGACTAACATCCTGATTCCAATAATATTTTTCGCGCTTCCTGCGGCCAATGCGTCATCTGTGGCGTGGGCGATATGATGCTAAAATAGGCGAAGCTGCCGAACTGAATGCCGAACCCGTGGGCAAAGTCTCTGATCAGACGTCTTCCACACCGCGGTCCTGAGCAAGTCTGGAGCGGACCGGGAACGCTTCGGCATAGGCCTTCAGGTGCGCCGGATCGAAGACGAAGCCATCCATGAAGCGGTCTGTCTCCGAAAGGCCTTCGATGCGCACATCCTCGTCCTGCGGCATGGCAGACGAGGGGAGAGCCGCCCGGTAGAGATCCGGTCGGTAGGCGGATGCGGCCGCCCTCGCGCCGGCTTCGCTGAAGCCCGCCTGGCCCCAGCGGATCATTTGGCTGTAGATCCACAGCGCCTTGCTGGGGCGCGGGTAATTGGCATGTCCCTCGTGGAAGACGAAATACTTGTCGATCACCCGACGGTTCCCGCGTGCATCCAGGCTGAACTCGCCGGAGAGAACGTGGCGGATGATGTGCACGGGGGCGTTGATATAGCGGCTGTCCGCCAGCATCTCGGCCAGCGCGTCATGGTTTTCGGGCCGGTCGCACCAGCGGGCTGCTGCATCCAGCGCCACGATCAGCCGGGAGACGGTGTCCGGATGGCTCTGCGCCCAGTCCGGCCGCAGCCCGATCACCTTTTCCGGGGCAGACGGCCAGATATCCTGCTTGGCGGCGACGATGCGCCCGACGCCGCGCTCTGATGCGACCATATTCCACGGTGCGCCAACACAGAAGCCGTCTATGGCGCCTGCCGCCAGCGCATCCGAGGTGAGCGGCGGAGGCACCACGACCATCTTCACGTCGCGGTCCGGGTCGATTCCCCCGGCCGCCAGCCAGTAGCGGAATTCGTAGTTGTGCGAGGAGAAGGGATAGGTCATGCCGAAGGTTGGCGGCAACTCGCCCGCCTCGCGCATCACCCCTAAAAGGGTTGCCAGCGCGCGGGCATTGTCGAGGGCTGAAGCGGTTTCCGAAAGGCCCGTTGCCTCCTGCATCCGGGCAAACAGCCGGGCAGAGAGGGTGATCGCATTGCCGCCGCGCCCCAGCGAGAAGGGTGTGATCGTTGGCGAGGGATTGGAGCCGAGCCCCAGCATGGAGGCAACCGGCATGGGGGAGAGCATGTGGGCGATGTCGAACTGGCGAAAGGCCAGGCGATCGCGCACATTGGCCCAGGAAACATCCCGTACCAGATCGAGCGTCAGCCCCTCGCGTTGCGCGAAGCCGAATTCGGCGGCTGCGATCAGGATGGAGGCATCCACCAGCGGAATGAAGCCGGCGCGCAGGGTTGTCGGGCCGCCGGCGGCGATGCGCGCGGGAGCCGGCAACGTGCCCCTGATATCTGCCATTGCCATCATGTCCTCTCCGCTTTTCCGGTCCGCACGCGCTTCGCCTTGACCATCACATCAGCAGTCCGGCCGCTGTCACCACGCTTTGGGCGATCTCGGACATCTTCTTCTTCTCGTTCATGGCCGTCTGGCGCAGCAGCGTGAAAGCCTGATCCTCCGAGAGCCCGCGCATCTTCATCAGAATACCCTTGGCGCGTTCGATGATCTTGCGCTCCTCAAGTGCCGAACGCGCATCCGCCAGTTCCCGCTGCAACCGTGAGAAGGCATTGAAGCGGGAAACGGCCATGTCGAGGATCGGTTTCACCCGCTCTTTCTTCAGGCCATCCACCACATAGGCGGAAACGCCGGCATCGACGGCTGCCTCGATGGCCGCCGTGTCCGAGCGGTCGACGAACATTGCGATCGGACGGCTTACCGAGCGTGTCAGCTGGAACAGGTGTTCCATCATGTCGCGGTTCGGATTCTCGATATCGATGATGATGACGTCGGGCGCGAGGGTCTCGATCAGGCGGGCAATGCCCATCACCTCATGCACGATCGTCACATGGCGGTGCCCCGCCTCATGCAAGCCTTCCTCGATGATCGCCGCGCGCACGGCGTTCTCGTCGATGACCAGAATGGTGAGGTCCAGATGGCTCATGGCTGGCAGACATGGCGTATGGCGCGCCGATTGGCAAGCGGTTTTGCGCAATAACGCAGCAACTCCATTCGAAGTTTAATTTTTGTGCAGCATGCCGTGTGCGGCGGCAACTGAGGGGATCACCGAATGGAATCGATCCGAGGTGATCGATTCAGAACTCTCGTTGGACGCTTGACATTGCAGCTGCGATTCTTGTGTCCATGACGATCCGGCAGCCCTATCACCTCTATATCGAGCGGCGCGATGCCACGAAGAACATGGCGCGCTACTATGTCATGGAGATCTCGCCGACCCTGTTCGGCGAGATCTGTCTCACACGATGCTGGGGCCGCATCGGTGCCGGCGGGCAAAGCAAGCAACATCATTTTGTCTGCGAAGAGGATGCCGTGCACCTTTTTCTGAGGCTGCTGCGGCAGAAGCGGGCCCGCGGTTATGCGCCAAGGCCGGCATCCTGCGACTGCGCCTGATGGCGTGCCGCATCCTCGCCCTCGGCGGTGATCAGCGCCATCATCCGCTTTTGCGCGCGGGTCGGCCGCCAGTTTGCGCGCGTGGTGATGCCGATGGGGCGCAACAGGTGATCGGTGGGGAAAGCAAGCGCGACCAGCAGGCCGTGCTCGCATTCCGGCTGTGACTGGTGGCGTGACAGGCAGCCGAGATGCCGGCCATCCGTCAGCAGTTCCCGTATCAGCAGCAGCGAGCCGGATTCGATGATGGGGGCGGGAGGCTGATGCCCTGCTGCGGTGAACAATGTTTCGAACTGGTCGCGTGTCGGGGTTCCCGTGCGGGGAACGACCCAGGGGTAGGCGAGGAGATCCTCGATGGATGGTGTGGGACGGCCGGCCAGCGGATGGCCGGGACCGGCGAGCAGCGCCAGCCGGTCATGGAACAGCGGTGTCTGAACCACGTCGCCGATGGGGGCCGGCACGCGCAGGGCGCCGACCAGGAGATCGATCGACCCCCGCCGCAAGCCGCCCAGCAGTTCGTCATAGGGGCCATCGAGGATGCGGACGGGGCAGGTGGGATGTTCCAGGCGAAAGCGTCTGAGGGCGCGCGGCAGCAGGGTGGAGCGGGCAAGCGGCATGGCGCCGACCACCACGCTGCCGGCTTCTTCGCCGTCGAACTCGGAAAGCTCGGCTGCGGCCTGATCCAGTTCGTAGAGCGCCAGCCGTGCCGCCTGGATCAGCGACTGGCAGAGCCGTGTCGGCAGAATGCCGAAGGCGGTGCGCTCGAACAGGCTGCGCGCCGATTCCTGCTCGACCTGCGTCACTGCCCGGTGCACCGTCGGCTGGGCCAGTGCCAGCCTGCGCGCGGCCAGCGTGAAGTTCTCGCTTTCACCGACGGCGATCAGGGCTTGTAGCTGCGCCTGCGTCAGCGTCGTCTTCAGCCGTGGCGAAATCTCCTCCAGCACCGGATCGAGCAGCGCAAAGGCACTGTCAACGCGATGTTGAAGAATATGGCCGCGCGGGGTGAGAAAGAAGCCGTGACGGCTGCGCTGAAACAGGGATCCGCCTGTTTCCCGCTCCAGCTTGGTGATGGCCTGCGTGACGGCCGGCTGGGAGATGTGCCAGGCCTCCGCCACTGCCGTCAGCGTCTTCAACCGGGCGACGGCGGTAAACAGACGCAGATGGCGCAGGTTTCGCGCCGTCATAGCCGGTCGAGCACCCGGTCGGATCGTTCCGCCAGATCATCCGCTCCAGGGTCAAGGTGAAGGCCGGCCAATCGCCTTTGCCATTCCACGGTGCCGCGGCTCATCCAGTCGGGCAGGCCGAAGGCGGTGAGCGTTGCGCAAACCTCCTCCATTTCGGCGGCGCGGCGTGCGCCATGAACCAGCATACGGTCCAGATTGTAGGCGCCGCGCTTTCGCCAGTCGATGCCGGGATCGGAGGCCTGCAGCGAGGCGAGAACGGCCTCCTCCACCCCGGCGCGCCGGGCGGCCAGCAGGCATTCGCTGGTCAGTGCTTCCAGCCCCTTGATCATCACCGAGCGCAGCATCTTGATGCTGGAGGCGTCTCCCACCCGCTCCCCCGCAAGGCTCGGGCGCATGCCGAGCGCGATCAGCAGACCGGCAGCCATCTCGGCATCCGGACCGGCGAGCAGCACCGGCACCTCGTGTCGCTTCGGATAGACCGGCGCCATGATCGCCATGTCGACATAGCGCCCGCCGGCTGCTCCGATGACCTCCGCCGCCTGCTGCTTGGTCTGGGGAGAACAGGAATTGCCGTCGAGCCAGAGCGTGCCGGGCAGGATGTGGGGTGCTGAGGCGCGTGCAGCATTGAGTGCCTGATCGGCAGTGACGAGGCAAAAGACGAGGCCCGCTTTGGCCAACGCCGCGCCGGGTGTGTCTTCCGGCGTTACCTTTGCCTGTCGGCAACGCTCAAGAGTCAGGCTGTCTGCCTCGGCGCCGGCAAGCTTCGGATCATAAGCGCGAAGCCCGCCCGCGCCGGGATGAGACCAGTGGGCAGCCAGCGCATGGGCCGCCTCGCCGAAGCCGATAAAGCCGATGGCAGGCATTTTTTCCCTGTGTCCGGACATCCGCTCGCCTCCCCTCGTGTGCGGAAGAGTGTGGCAAAGGCTGCCCGTCAACGCCAGCCCTTATAGCTTGAACTTATGATGAGATGCGGTGTTTCCATTTGATCTCGAGCGGCTGCCGGCGCAAGCCTTGGGAGGAGGAAACCTTCGGGAAGGAAACAGGATGTCCAGCGAAAGCCCGGCGGGAAAGACCGCTCTTGTCATCAGCGCGCATGCTGCCGATTTTGTCTGGCGTTGCGGCGGCGCCATCGCGCTGCATGCGGCAAAAGGCTATCAGGTCACGGTCGTTTGCCTCTCCTTCGGCGAACGCGGCGAATCCGCCAAGCTGTGGAAACAGCCGGGCATGACCCTGGAGCGGGTGAAGGCGGCGCGGCGGACGGAAGCGGAAAAGGCGGCCGAGGCGCTTGGCGTGCATGACCTGATCAGTTTCGATCTCGGCGACTATCCGCTGCGGCTGACGGACGACGACAAGTATCGCCTTGTCGACGTGATCCGCGCCGTGCAGCCGGCCTTCATGCTCAGCCACTCGCACTACGATCCCTACAACACCGACCATATGTATGCGACGCAGGTGGCGCTCGAGGCGCGAATGATCGCCCAGGCCTGGGGGCACAATCCCGGCCAGACGGTGCTCGGCGCCCCGCAGCTCTATCTGTTCGAGCCGCACCAGACCGAGCAGATGGGCTGGAAGCCGGATGTCTTCCTCGACATCACACCCGTCTGGGACCGAAAGCGGGCCGCCATCGAATGCATGGAGGGCCAGGAGCATCTGTGGGAGTATTACACACGCGTGGCGGAAAACCGGGCCAACCACTTCATGCGCAATTCCGGCGGTCAGTCGGGTGGCCGGGCCGCGAAATATGCGGAAGGTTTTCAGTCGGTCTTTCCGCGCACGGTGGACGAGCTTTAGGCTCGCTCCGGCTGATCCGGACCGGCCGTCACGCAGCACTGGGGAGGAGCCCGCATGTCTGAGCCCACCAATCCGTCCTTCGATATTGCCCATCTCGGCCATGTCGAAATGTTCACCGATCGCTTCGAGGACAGCCTCGATTTCTTCACCCGCGTCTATGGTCTGAAACTCTCCGGAAAGGATGAGGCTTCCGCCTATCTGCGGGCCTGGGACGATTACGAATACTGCACGCTGAAGCTGACGCGGGCCACGACCACAGGCGTCGGTCATATCGGTTATCGCGCCGCAAGCCCGGACGCGCTTCAGCGCCGCGTGGCGGCGATCGAAGCCTCGGGCTACGCCGTGCATGGCTGGACTGACGGGGATGAGAGCCACGGCCCCGCCTTCCGCTTCGAGGATCCGTTCGGCCATATCTTCGAGATCTATTGGGAAACGCGGTGGTATCAGCCGCAGCAGGAGGCTGAGCGGGCAGCGCTGAAGAACACGGCCTCTGCCTTTTCCGGTGCCGCGCCGCGCCGGCTCGACCATCTGAACCTCTTAAGTTCCGACGTCCGGGAGTTCCGTCGCTTCATGGAAACCTGCCTTGGCGCGCGCGTGACGGAAATGATCCAGCTGGACAATGGCCGGCTCGGCGGTTGCTGGTTCACCATCAACAACAAGACCTATGATCTCGCCTGCACGGAAGAACATGGTGGTGGCAATGCCCGCCTGCACCATGTGACCTATGCCACGGACCAGCGGGAAGACATTCTGCGGGCCGCCGACATCTTCCTTCAGAACGGCGTGCACATCGAAACCGGGCCGCACAAGCACGCGATTCAGGGCACCTTCTTCCTCTATGTCTGGGAACCGGCCGGCAACCGCGTCGAACTGGCCAATGCAGGGGCACGGCTGATCCTCGCGCCGGACTGGCAGCCGGTGGTCTGGACGGAAACGGAGCGACGCAAGGGCCAGGCCTGGGGCCTGAAGACGATCGAAAGCTTCCATACGCACGGTACACCGCCGGTGAACAAGGAGCACTGACATGGGCGTGGTTGTCCAGAACATCGAACGCGCCGCTGCCTCCGTTATCGATGGTCTTGCTGCGGCCGGTGTCGCGACCGTGCATGAGGCGCAGGGGCGCAGGGGCATTCTGGCAAGCTATCTGCGGCCGATCTATGCGGGGGCCCAGATCGCGGGCTCCGCGATCACGATTTCTGCGCCGCCCGGCGACAACTGGATGCTGCATGTGGCGATCGAGCAGCTAAAGCCGGGCGACATTCTTGTCCTGGCGCCGACCAGCCCCTGTGACACCGGCTATTTCGGCGATCTGCTGGCGACATCTGCCAAGGCGCGCGGTTGCCGCGGTCTGATCATCGATGCCGGCGTGCGGGATGTGCGGGATCTGGCCGCCATGGGGTTTCCCGTCTGGTCGAAGGCGATTTCCGCGCAGGGTACGGTGAAGGAAACGCTGGGCTCGGTGAATGTGCCCGTGGTCTGTGCCGGAGCGCATATCGAGGCAGGCGACGTGATCGTCGCCGATGACGATGGCGTTTGCGTCGTGCGCCGCGCGGAGGCGGACGCGGTGCTTGCTGCGGCGCAACAGCGGCTGGCCAATGAAGAGATGAAGCGCAAGCGTCTTGCGGCCGGCGAACTGGGGCTAGACATCTACAACATGCGACCGGCGCTGGAAGCCAAGGGGCTGAAATATGTCTGACGGTATTCGTTGCCTGTGGATGCGCGGCGGAACGTCCAAGGGCGCCTACTTCCTCAAGGAAGACCTGCCGGCCGATCCCGCCGACCGTGACGATCTGCTGCTGCGGATCATGGGGTCGCCCGATCCGCGCCAGATCGATGGCATCGGCGGCGCCGATCCGCTGACATCGAAGGTGGCAGTCCTGTCACCGCCCAGCCGGCTGGATGCCGATGTGGACTATCTGTTCCTGCAGGTCTTCGTCGACAAGGCGCTGGTCAGCGATGCGCAGGGGTGCGGCAACATTCTGGCCGGCGTCGGTCCGGCGGCGATCGAGCGCGGCCTTGTCGCGCCGACCGGCGAGTGCACCGAGGTCCGCATCCACATGGTCAATACCGGTGAGGTGGCCGTGGCGCGGATTGCGACTCCCGGCGGCCGCGTGAACTATGCCGGAGATACCGAGATTGCCGGCGTGCCCGGTCGCCACGCGGCGGTGCCGTTGCTGTTCATGAACACGGCAGGTTCGATGTGCGGCGCACTGCTGCCGACCGGAAACACGGTGGACGTGATCGACGGCGTGGAGGCGACGCTGATCGATAACGGCATGCCCTGCGTCATCCTGCGCGCCACCGATTTCGGACTGACGGGGGAGGAAAGCCGCGAGGCGCTGGAGGCCGACGAGGCGCTCAAAGCGAGGATCGAGGCGATCCGCCTGCAGGCGGGGCCGATGATGATGCTCGGCGACGTAACGGCCGCCTCCGTGCCGAAGATGACGCTTGTCTCTGCACCTCGGGCCGGTGGCGCCATTGCGACGCGCAGCTTCATTCCGCATCGCGTGCATGCGACCGTCGGCGTCTTTGCCGCGATCACGGTGGCGACTGCCACCCGTCTTGCAGGAACCACTGCCCACACGCTCGCCGTCCAGCCGCCCGACGGGCGCTATCAGGTGGAACATCCGACGGGTGCCATGGAAGTGTTTCTCGACATTGCGGAGGATGGGACACTGCGCGGGGCGGGATCCGTGCGTACTGCCCGCAAGCTGTTCGACGGGATGGTGTTTCCGCGGTAAACCTTCCATGCATCTCAAGCAGCAGTGGAGATGCATGGAAGGGTTCCGTCGCCCTGCCGGAGCGCGGGATCTCTGCCGAGGCAAGCCAAATCCGTCAGTGTTGTCAGCTTGCCAGTTCCGCGATCCGATCGCGCAGCCAGCGATGCGCAGCGTCGTGCTGCAGGCGTTCGTGCCAGGTCAACAGTTTGCTGAAGCCGGTCACCGCAAGTGGCGGCTCGGTGATGTGAAGACCGGTCATCTCGGCCACCAGCCGCCGCGGTAGCAAGGCCATCAGGTCGCTGCAACGGATCATCTCGATCAACACCATGAAGCTCGGGACGCTGGCGACGACGCGGCGGCGGCGCCCCATCCTGGCCAGTGCCTCGTCAGTTGCGCCGCGAAACTGCGTGCCGTCATGCGACATGATGCCGTGATCGAGGGCGCAGAGAAGGTCGAGATCCATTGGCTGGCTGGCTGCCGGGTGGTTGTCGCGCATCACGCACACATAGGTCTCATCGAACAGGTGGCGGCTACGCATGGTGTCCTGTGCCATGTCCGGGGTAATCAGGGCCATGTCCACCAGCCCGCTCTCCATCTGTCGTGCAAGGTGTTCCCTGTCGACGGGGCGCACGGCAACACGGATGCCGGGCGCGTCGTGTCGAAGGCTTGTCAGCAGCGGCAGAACCACGGCTTTCTGCGCATAGTCCGTTGCCGCGAGACTTATCGTGAGGTTTGTCGTGCCCGGCTGAAAGACATGCGGGACGAGAACTGACTGGATCGCGGCGAGCGCCGCCCGCACCGGTTCTGCGAGTGCCTCGGCGCGCGGTGTCGGGATCACGCCGCGCTGGGTGCGCACGAACAGCGGGTCATCGAACGTGTCGCGCAGGCGCGCCAGCATGCCGCTGACGGCCGGTTGTGTCAGTCCCAGCATGTCTGCGGCCCGCGTCACCGATCCGGTTTCGATCAGGGCAGCGAAGGCCTTCAGCAGATTGAGGTCGGTTGTCTTGATATCGGCCAAGATGATAACTGAAATCAGAAATAGCGATTGGAGTTATAACTCATCCATCGGCATTTTCCCAGCATCCGACGTCGCATGGGCGTTGACGATTTCAGGAGAATGACATGAGCGATATCCTATGGCCAAAAGGCTATGTCCCCGGTTTCACCGACAACTACTGCTCGAACGAAGTGATCGTGGCCGGGCTGACGACGGCCGATGTCTGGCCCTTTCTCAACGTTCCGGACCGCTGGCCGACCTACTATCGGAACGCGGCCGATATCCGTATTGAAGACGGGAAGGGCCCGGCACTCGAACCGGACGTGCGGTTCTTCTTCAGCACTTTTGGCTTTCCCGTCAATGCTCAGGTGGTCGAGCATGTGCCGCCTGTTGAGGGACAGCCGGCGCGGATTGCCTGGCACGGGTGGGCAGGCGAGGAGGGCACGGAAGCGCGTCTGGATGTTCACCATGCCTGGCTGATCGAAGATCTGTCGTGTGGCCGGGTTCGCATTCTCACGCAGGAAACACAGAACGGAGGGCCTGCGAGGGATCTGGCGAAGTCCGTGCCCAATCCCATGATCAACGGCCACCAGGAATGGCTGGACGGGCTGGTTGCCGCGGCCCGCGCGACCAGGGGCTGAGCGGCACCCTTGTAAGGTGGCCGCCCTGCGGGTGCGGGCGCGGCCATTGTTGATCAGGCCAGATAGCGCTTGAACCAGGCGATTGTCCGGTCCCAGGCGAGTTTTGCGGCGGCTTCGTCGTAACGCGGCGTGGAATCGTTGTGGAAGCCGTGGTTCACGCCGGGATAGATATAGGCCTCGTAGGTCTTGTGATTTGCCTTCAGCGCCGCTTCATAGGCCGACCAGCCCTCGTTGATGCGGGTATCAAGTTCCGCATAGTGGATGAGAAGCGGCGCCTTGATCTTCGCCACGTCTTCCGCGCGCGGCTGGCGGCCGTAGAAGGGCACGGCGGCGGCGAGTTCCGGATAGGCGACGGCGGCCGCATTGGCAACGCCCCCGCCATAGCAGAAGCCGGTGATGCCGACCTTGCCGGTGGATTGCGGATATTCCATCAGGAATTCGACCGCGGCGAAGAAGTCGTTCATCAGCTTTTCCGGATCGACCTTGGCCTGAAGCTCGCGGCCCTTGTCGTCGTTGCCGGGATACCCGCCGACAGAGGTGAGGCCATCCGGCGCCAGCGCGATGAAACCGGCTTTCGCCACGCGACGCGCCACATCCTCGATATAGGGGTTGAGGCCACGGTTCTCGTGCACCACCACGACGGCCGGCGCCTTGCTTTCCAGTTTGGCCGGCTTCACGAGATAGGCGCGCACCTGGCCGTTGCCCTTCTCCGAGGCATAGGTGATGTATTCCGGGAGGATGTCAGGATCGGTGAACTCGACCTGCTGCGCGAGCGCATAATCCGGTGAAAGCTGTGCGACCAGCGCGGCGGCCGTCATGCCGCCCACCGCGAACTTCGCGGCGCGATCGAGAAACTCGCGCTTGGTGATCTTCCCATGCGCATAGAAATCGTAAAGCTCCAGCAGTTCCTGCGGAAAGTCCCTTGCGGTCAGTCTCGTCATCGTGGTCTCCCTCCAATCCATGCGCCCATAACAGCACAGTATTCGCACGAGCGTGCAGAAGGGATCTCTTTCATAAGCGGAGATGCAATCACGTTTGCGTCACCGGAAAGCCTCCGGACCCCAGTCAGGCGGAAAGCGGCAACCGCACCGTCTGCACAAGCCCGCCGGCCGGCCGGTTGGCGATGTCGATATCGCCGCCGAAGCGGTTGACGATTTCCTTGGCAATTGCAAGGCCGAGGCCTGCCCCCGGCGCCGTCTTGCGGCGGGCAGGATCGACGCGGAAAAACGGTTCGAAGACCTGGCCGAGCAGATCCTCGGGAATGCCCGGCCCGCCATCCTCGATGGTCAGAACGGCGTCTTTGGCTGTCGTCTCGAGCCGCCAGCGACCACCGCCGCCATGAGTGGCGGCATTGATCACGAGATTGCGCAGCGCCCGCTTCAGCGCCATGGGTTGCGCCGGCACGGTTGCATCGGCGGCACTGGAAAGCTCGATGGCAAAGCCGAGTTTTGCCAGTTCTTCCGTGATCAGCCGCACCATGATGTCGAGACGGATCAACTCCGGCCCGGAGTCGCTGGTCTCCTCGCGCACCAGCCCGATCGCGCTGTCGGCGATCGAGTCCAGTTCCTCGAGATCGGACAGCCATTTGGCGCGCTCGTCATCACCGCTGATGAACTCCGCCCTGAGCCGCATGCGGGTCATGGGGGTTCGCAGGTCATGGCCGGCGGCTGCCACCAGCCGCATGCGGCTTTCCAGAGCGCTGCGCAGCCGGCTGCTCAGCCGGTTCAGCGCGCGAGCCGTGGCGCGCACCTCGCGGCTGCCCTTTTCGGGGATGGGCGGCAGAAGCCCGTCCTTGCCGATACTTTCGGCAGCGCCTTCCAGAAGTTCCAGCGGCCGGGTGATCTTCGAGGCGATGAAGAAGGAAATGGCAAGGCTTCCAAGCACGATCAGCAGCATCCAGCCGCCGAGGATATAGAGCCAGTCGGAGGGCGGTGCGCGATGCGGGATGCGAAACACCGCCCATGCGCCATCCGGCGTGCGCACGGCCGCCATCATCGGCGGGGTCTCACTCGTCTTGATGACCTCGGAGGGCAGATGGATGTCGTCGGCTGCCAGCATCTCGACAAGGGCTTCGCTCAACCGCGCATGGGGTTGGCCGTCCGGAAGCCGGTTGTCCAGCCGGGCGCCGGCGGTTGCGGCCTTCGCCGGGTCGGTTTCCACCAGCGCCAGCGTCAGCCGCATCTGCGACACAACCGGCGCAAGGATGTCGTGTGCATCCGGCGGCTCCAGCACGCGGCTGGCAACGAAGGTGGCCAGTCCGACCACCGACACGATGGATAGCACAAGGAGCGCTGCGATGCGGTGGTAAAGCGACTTCATCGGCCGCCCGCAAGGGTTCTGACGGTCACCGTCAGCTGGTACCCGCCATTGCGGACGGTCTTGAAGATCATGGCCTCCGTATGCTCGTTGAGCTTGCGCCGCAGCCGGCTGATCAGTACGTCGATCGAACGGTCCATCGGATCGCGGTTGCGGCCTTGTGTGAGATCGAGCAACTGGTCGCGCGACAGAAGCCGGCCGGGGCGTTCCAGGAAAACCTGTAGCAAATCGAATTCGGCACCTGTGAGATCGAGCTGGGCGCCGCTCTCGTGGCGGACCATGCGAAGAGCAGGATCAGCCTCGAAGCCCTCGAAGAAATAGAGCCGGGCGGATGGCGGGCTTTCCGCTGTCTGCCCCGTGCGCCGGAGGATGGCCTTGATACGCGCCAGAAGTTCGCGCGGGTTGAAGGGTTTGCCGAGATAGTCGTCGGCGCCGATTTCCAGGCCGATGATCCGGTCGACGTCTTCCTTCAGTGCGGTCAGCAGGATGATGGCAAGCGAGGGCTGGCGCTCGCGCAGCATCCGGCAGATGTCGAGACCCGATCCGTCCGGCAGCATGACATCCAGCACCACCAGATCCGGCTTGCCGGTTGCCACCATCGCTTCGCATTCCTTCCGGTCGGCTGCAACGCTGACCCGCATGCCCTGTTCAGCCAGATAGCGCGACAGCAGCGACCGGATTTCGCGGTCGTCGTCGACGATCAGGATGTGACCACTGCCGTTCATCAGATGTCCTTTCCAATCCAGTCCTGACTAGCCGATCGGCGACGCGGCAGCTGGAAAAAATTGTAAACCAATGTTTCCAAAGGGGAACGAGAAACATTTCGTTACAAAAATGCGACCGACGGAGATGTTCGGAAATCATCGGCACAACCCCGGAAACCGGTGACCGGTAAAAAGAGAGCGTCCCGGATTGTGGATTGCTTCGCCTCTTCGTGCACGTCCTCTGTCCGCGCACACGCGTTTTGCCGAGACCCGTGATCGCGTTTGACAGGGCGGCAGGATCTCCGAGCATCCGTCAAAGGGTAAGGCGTAATCGCTGGCGTTTATGCGTCGGCGCCATTGTTGAGCGGAAGAGAGGCCCCCCTGCCGCTTCCTCTGCTCCAGGCCGGCCCCTGTGCCTCCGGGGCCGGCCTTCTTTTTTATACCAGCGTTTTGTCTATCCCGATGTGACGAACCAAGCCGGTTTTCTCCGGCAATGCCGAAAGGCAACCGGCGAGCGCGACCTTCCAGATTTATCTTGATTAACATAATCATGTTTGTGTATGCCGATCGTGCCGGCTGGCAGCAATCGCTGTCCGTCGGACTTTTCATTTGGACGCCCGGCGCTACCTGACGATGTTCCGATCGGTGTCGCCAGCCGAACCCTGCAATTTTCAAGAAGCAAAGACGATGACCATCCAACCCGCCAGCCCTGTCGACAGCCTTGCCGCGCGTCTGCGTGCCGAAACCCATCCGACACACGAGCGCCTTGATGGACGCATCATGTCGCTGCAGCCGTTTGCCGGGCGGCCGAACTATCTCCGCTTCCTCAAGATCCAGTGTGCGTTCCATGCCGCGATAGAGGAACTCTATGATGATGCCTGGCTGGCCTCCCTTCTGCCTGACCTTGCCGACCGTTGCCGTCTGGCTGAGGTGCGTGCCGATGTGGTGGATCTGGGCGGAGCTCCTGTTTTTCTGCCCGTTGAGGAAAGGCCCGCCATCGTGGGCGCCGAAGCGCTTGGCTGGCTTTATGTGGCGGAGGGGTCGAACCTCGGTGCCGCCTTCCTGCTCAAGGCGGCGAAGGAGCAGCTTGGCCTGTCGGAAGAGTTTGGTGCCCGTCATCTGGCCGGCCATCCGGAAGGCCGGGGCCTGCAGTGGCGTCGTTTCACCGCGGCGCTCGACGCGGTCGAACTGTCTGCCGAGGAAGAGGCTCGCGCCATCGAAGGAGCAAGGCGCGCCTTCGAATTCGTGCTGTCGCGGGTCGAGGCTGAGGCCGCCGCAGCGGCCTGAGCCGCCTGCGATCAGCCACTTTCGCCCTCGATGAAGTTCATCGGCCAGAGGCATTGGCGCGGCGCCTGCGGATAGGCGTCGGCAAAGGCGGGCATGGTGGAAAGCAGGCTTTCCGCCACCGCCACGCCAAGATCCCGCAGCGCGGGGCGAAAGCAGGTCAGCCGCGGCGACAGGAACTGGACGAGCGGGCTGTATTGCCCGATCACCGCCACCTCGCGGCCGGGCGTCAGTCCGGCCTCTTCCAGCCCGCGATAGAAGCCGATCACGGTCGCCTCGTTCAGCAGGACCATGGCCGTTGGCTGTGCGGGCGCCGCGATAAAATTCCGCGCCAGCTTGTATCCGCCGCTTTCGTTCGGCCGGGAGCGGAAGACATGGGCCGGATCGAGCCGCAGCCCGTGCCGGGCCAGGGCCGCGTGACAACGTTCCTCGAACACGTAACCGAGGTTGATTTCGCCTTCCGGGCGGCCGATGGCGATCTTTTTGTGGCCCTTCGCCACAAGCCGATCGATGGCGGTCTCTGCCATGCCCTCGAAATCGAGGTCGTACCAGGGCTGGCCGACATCGCTCCGGCTGCGTCCCAGCGAAATGAAGGGTATGCCTGCCTTGTGCAGCGTGCCGAAGCGATCATCCCGGTAACGCGTGGCGGACAGGATGATGCCGTCGGCAAAGCCGCGCGCTACAACGCGCTTCATATAGGCATCGGGATCTTCTTCCGATGAGCAGAGCAGGGCGACGAGATCGAGCTTGTGGCGGGCGAGCACCGTCTGCACTCCGTCGAACACGCTCATGAAGAAGGTGTCGCCCTGGCCGGTGATTTCATGCCCGGTCTGCATCATGAAGCCGATGATGCCGGTGGCTCCCTTGCGCAGCGAACGGCCGGCCTGGTTCGCGACATAGCCGAATTTTTCGGCTGCCTCCAACACGCGCCTGCGGGTTTCGTCGTTCACATCCGGCTTGCCGTTCAAGGCGCGCGACACGGTGCCGATCGAGATATCGAGGTGATCTGCCAGTTGGCGAATGCCTTTCATGTGCGCCTTGTATCCCTTCTGCTCCGTTATCGTTTACGGAAAGCCTCTTGACAGGGCAAGTCCCCCGCAATTAGTGTCGTAAACGTTTACGGAAGGTGATGGAAGAGGAGTTCCATTCCGTCCGCAGGAGGATTTCAGTGACATACAGAGCCGTTTTGTGCGGGTGCGGAGCTATGGCCAGAGGCTGGCTGAGGGCCTTGCAGGACGATCCCGATCTGAAAAGGGATGTGATCGTCGTCGGTCTGGTGGATCTCAACCGAGGTGCGGCCGAGGCGCTGGCCCAGGATTTCGCACTGTCATCCGTCTGCATCGGAACCGATCTCGGCGAGGTGCTGACGGCGACGCGCGCGGAACTCGTGTTCGACGTGGTTGTGCCTGTCGCGCGGGCCGCCGTCGTGGAAACGGCCTTTGCTCATGGTTGCCATGTTCTGAGTGAAAAGCCTTTGTCCATCTCCATGGATGAAGCGCGGCATCTGATCGAAGTGGCACGGCAGGCAGGCCGCATCCACGCCATTGTGCAGAATCGCCGCTTCATCACGGGCATCCGCCGGCTGCGCCGGGCGGTGGAGGAGGGGGTCATCGGCACCTTGACCGGTGTTCACTGTGATTTCTTCATCGGTCCGCATTTCGGCGGCTTCCGGGACGACATGGATCATGTCCTGCTGCTCGACATGGCGATCCACACGCTGGATGCCGCCCGCTTCGTGTCCGGCAAGGTGCCGCTTTCGGTCTATTGCGTCGAAACCAATCCTGCCGGTTCCTGGTATCGCCACGGTGCGGCCGCCAATGCGATTTTCCGGCTCTCGGACGACGTCGTTCTGACCTATCGCGGCTCCTGGTGCGCGGAAGGCCGCCGCACCAGCTGGGAAAGCGCCTGGCGGCTGATCGGCTCCAAGGGCATGCTGACCTGGGATGGCGAAGACGCCTTCGAGGCGACGGTGGCGGGCGATGAGGCCGGCCTGCTGCGCGGCTTGCGCACGGTCGATGTGCCGCAAGCGCCGTTCGAAACGCAGACGCATGGCCACCGCAGCGTGCTGAGGGATTTTGTCGCGGCAATCCGTGGCGGCACGGTGCCCGAGACGGTGAGCCACGACAATATCAGAAGCCTTGCCATGGTGTTCGGCGCCATCGAAAGCGCCCGCACCGGCCAGGTCGTCAGCATTCAGACAGAAGGACATTGACCTGTGAGCAATCCCGCCCAATCCATCCGTATCGGCACCATGATCAGCGCTTCCGCCGGCAAGGCCGCGGAGCGCATCGGCCAACTGTCCGACATGGGGTTTGAGAGCTTCCAGCCCTTCTTCTGGCAGACCACCAATGGCCAGGATCTGGCCGATCTCGGTAAGCGCTGCGTTGAGGCGATCGGCGATCGCGATATCACCATCTCCACCCTCGGCATGTTCGGCAATCCGCTCGAAGGCACCGACATCGACCTGCAGACGCTGCAGGGCTGGAAGGATTGCATCGATAATGCCCATCACTTCGGCGCAACCTGCGTGGCCGGTTTCACCGGCCGCGTGCGCGGCAGGCCGCTGCCGGACAGCCTTCCGCGCTATCGCGAGATCTGGAGCGAGCTTGCCCGCCGCGCGGCTGACAAGGGCGTGAAGATTGCCTTCGAGAACTGCGCCATGGACGGCAACTGGCAGACGGGTGACTGGAACATCGCCCACAATCCGGATGCCTGGGAACTGATCTTCAACGAGACGCCGGACGATCATATCGGGCTCGAATGGGAGCCTTGCCACCAGATGGTCTATCTGATCGAGCCTTTGCCGCAGATCCGCAAATGGGCGCACAAGTTCTTCCACATCCATGGCAAGGACGCCACGATACGCTGGGACGTGATCCGCGAGCACGGCATTTTCGGCAAGCATCCCTTCGTCTTCATGCGCACGGCGGGCTTTGGCGACACCAACTGGACGGATGTGATGTCCGAGCTTCGGCTTGCCGGATGGTCCGGTTCCGTCGATATCGAAGGCTGGCATGATCCCGTCTACCGCGACCAGCTGGAAATGACGGGCCAGGTGCATGCGCTGAACTACCTCAAGAATTGCCGGGGCGGCAGTTTCGTGACCGATCCCCAGTAAGACGCCACGGCCGGCGGGGAGGACGCTGGCCGGGGTGTGACATGAAACCGATCGGAATGGTCAAACTCTAGGAGGAGAGCATGTCTATTCGAATGTGTCTGATGGCGGGCGCCGTCGCGCTCGCTGGCATCCCCGCACTCGGGATGTCGCATGCGAGCGCCGAGGAAATCACGCTGCGCATCTGGAGCCTGGACAAGCCGGAGCAGCCGGCCTGGAACCTCGCCAAGGAATTCGACGACAAGGAACCGAACATCAAGGTGGAATACCGTCTGATCCAGTTCGATGACGTCGTCAGCGAGGCCATGCGCGCCTATTCCACCGGGCAGGCCCCCGACATCATCGCCATCGACAATCCCGAACATGCGCTCTTTGCGTCGCGCGGCGCCTTTCTTGACCTCACCGACATGATCTCCAAGTCGAGTGTCATCAAGAAGGAAAATTATTTCAAGGGGCCGCTAAACTCGGTCACCTGGAAGGACAAGCTTTATGGTGTGCCGAAGGCGACCAACACGATCGCGCTCTACTACAATGCCGACATGTTTCGCGCCAAGGGGCTCGATCCCGACAAGCCGCCGCAGACCTGGGATGAACTGCTGGCCGCGGCTCGCAAGCTCAACGATCCCGCCAGGAACGTCTATGGCCTTGCCTTCTCCGCCAAGGGCAATGAGGAAGGCACCTTCCAGTTCCTGCCCTGGGTGCAGATGGCCGGCGGCAGCTACAAGCACATCAATACTGAGGGCGGTGTGAAAGCGCTGACCGCCTGGAAGACGATCATGGACGAGAAGCTCGCCTCGCCGGACAGCCTGACGCGTGGCCAGTGGGATTCGACCGGCACCTTCAATGCCGGCAATGCCGCCATGGCGATCTCCGGTCCCTGGGAACTCAACCGCATGACCAGCGAGGCAAAGTTCGACTGGCGGGTGGCGCTGCTGCCGATCCCGCAGCCGGGCGCCGAGCGTTCGTCGGCCATGGGCGATTTCAACTGGGCGATCTTCTCCTCCACCAAGCATCCGGCGGAAGCCTTCAAGGCAATCGAGTATTTCGCCTCGCAGGACGACAAGATGTTTGCGAAATACGGCCAGCTTCCGGCCCGCTCCGACATCACGCTGCCAGCCACGGGCGATGCCAAGAAGGATGCTGCGCTGAAGGTCTTCCAGGAGCAGCTGAAATATGCGCAGGCGCGCGGCCCGCATCCGCAATGGCCGAAGATTTCCAAGGCGATCCAGGACGCGATCCAGGCGGCCCTGACCGGCCAGATGTCGCCCAAGGATGCGCTGGATCAGGCCCAGAAGAAGATCGACGCCGTTCTCGGCTGAGATTCCTCTTCCGCTTGCCGGGAAGGGGCCACGGCCCTGTCCCCCTGCATTCCGGCTCCCTCCCGGTCGGCGGCTGTCCCGATCTCTTAGGGGCGGCTGCTGACCGGCGGTTCCGGCCCCTTTTCAAGGATGAAACCGTTGCGCAAACTTGCCCTGTCTCTGACCGACGGTCGCGGCTTCGACATCCTGCTCGTCGCTGTCCCCCTCGGCTTCCTGCTGGCACTGTCCGGCCTGCCGCTCCTCTACAACGTGTTGATGAGCTTCCAGGAAGTCGACATGTTCTCGCTGGGCAGCGTGATCCGGCCCTTCGTCGGCCTTGCCAATTACAAGGCGCTGTTTGCCGAGCCGGAAACCTGGCCGATCTTTGCCAACACGGCCATTTTCGTCACAGCCTCGATTGCCGGCCAGTTCGTCATCGGCTTCGGCCTTGCCTTGTTCTTCTGGGTCAATTTCCCGGGTGCCTCGTGGCTGCGCGGTCTCTTCCTCATCTCGTGGATCATGCCGGGGCTTGTGGTCGGTGCCGTCTGGAACTGGATGCTTTCAGGCGATTTCGGTGTCATCAACTTCCTGCTGCGTGAGGCGGGCCTCATCTCCCGGAACATCTTCTGGCGCTCCGATCCGAACTTTGCCCTGTGGGCCGTCATCCTCGCCAATATCTGGCTCGGCACGTCGTTCAACATGATCCTGCTGTCCGTCGGTCTTTCGGCCATTCCGGAAGATCTCTATGAGGCGGCGGAACTGGACGGTGCCAATGTGTGGCAGCGTTTCGTCACCATCACGTTGCCGATGATGCGCTCGTCGATCGGCGCTATCCTGTCGCTGGGCCTGATCTTCACCCTGCAGCAGTTCGATCTCTTCGCCGCCATCACCTCCGGCGGGCCGAACAATGCCTCGAACGTCGCCCAGTACTGGGCCTGGGACCTTTCCTTCAAGCAATATGATTTTGCCCGCGGCGCGACGATCTCGGTCATCATGATCCTGTTCGTGATGCTGGCATCGGTCATCTATGTCCGCTCGACCCGACAGGAGGTGCGCGGATGACCGAGGCCTGGCGAGACCGCCTGATGCTGCTCATCGCGCTTGCGCTGGCGGCGGTTTATCTCTTCCCGCTCTACTGGATGTATATCACCACGCTGAAGAGCGGGTCGGCCGTCTTTGCCACGCCGCCCGGCTTCTGGCCGAGCGATCCCCACTGGGATACCTATGTCTATGTGTGGGAAAGCCGCAATCTGGCCCGCTATCTCGGCAATTCGCTGGTGATCGCGACCGGCGCGGTCACCGTCATCACGCTGCTTGGAACCGGTTGCGCCTATGTGCTTGCCCGCTATCGCAACCGCTGGGTCGATGTCGGTCTGTTCCTGATCCTGATGCTGCAGGTTCTTCCGGCCTCGCTGATGATCACGCCGATCTTCGTCGGCTTCTCGCAGCTTGGCCTGCTGGACTATCCGCGGTTTGCCGTTGTTCTGGCCATCGCCGCCAAATCCATGCCTTTCTTCGTGGTGCTGGTGCGGGCCACCTTCATGAGCGTGCCGATGGAACTGGAGGAGGCGGCCCTGGTCGACGGCAATTCGCGGATCGGCGCCTTTTTCAACATCGTGTTGCCTCTGGCGCGCAACGGCATTCTCGTCTCCGCCATCCTCATCTTCATGCAGGCTTTCGGTGAGTTCGTCTATTCGAAGTCGATCATCCAGGCGATCGAATATCAGCCGGCCAGCGTCGGCTTGAACTCCTTCATGGGACCGAACACCAATGAATGGAACAGCATCATGGCCTTCGCCACGATCTATGTGACGCCGATCCTCGCCATCTTCGTTCTCTTGCAACGCCGGATCGTTTCCGGCCTGACGTCCGGAGCGCTCAAATGACCCAGCAGATCGAACTCACCGGCGTCAACAAGTATTACGGGGCCTATCATGCACTGAAGGATATCGATCTTTCCATCCGCAAGGGGGCGTTCGTTGCACTGGTCGGCCCGTCCGGCTGCGGCAAGTCCACGCTGCTGCGGTCGCTGGCGGGGCTGGAGAGCATCTCGACCGGCGATCTCTTCATCGCGGGAGAGCGGATGAACGGTGTTCCGCCGCGCAAGCGCGATCTCGCCATGGTGTTCCAGTCCTATGCGCTTTATCCGCACATGACGGTTGAGGAGAATCTGACCTATTCGCTGCGTATCCGTGGTGTGAACCGCGCGGAAACTCGCAAGGCGGCGGAGGATGTGGCGGCGATTACCGGTCTTTCGCATCTTCTGCATCGCTATCCCCGCGAACTCTCCGGTGGTCAGCGGCAGCGCGTTGCCATGAGCCGTGCGATCATTCGTCATCCCAAGGCCTTCCTGTTCGACGAGCCGCTGTCGAACCTCGATGCCGCCCTGCGCGTCCAGATGCGCAAGGAGATCCGGGCGCTGCATGACCGGCTGGGGGCAACCTCCGTCTATGTCACCCATGACCAGGTGGAAGCCATGACCATGGCCGATCATGTCGTCGTCATGCGTCAGGGGGTGATCGAGCAGCAGGGCGCGCCGCTTCATCTCTACGACCGGCCGGTCAACCGGTTTGTGGCTGGCTTCATCGGTTCTCCCGCCATGAACCTCATTCCGGCCACCTATGTCGAGGGGGCGTTGCGGCTCGACATTCAGCCAGGTGAGGATGTCCGGCTGCCCTTCGATGCCCCCTTGATGAATGGTACGGCGGTCCATGTCGGACTGCGTCCAGAACATCTTCGGCTCGTTTCACCGGATGCAGCAAAGATCCGTTTTCCGGTCGGCGCTGTCGAAAGCACGGGGTCCAGTACCTATGTGGTGTCCGACAGCCGCCCGGAGATCACGGTTGTAGCCAGCGAACGCCTTTTCCTCAGGCGCGGGGAGCAGATGGGCGTCGATTTCGAGCCGTCGAACCTACATGTCTTCGATGCGCAGACTGATATCCGCATACCGATGCCCGGGGCGTGATCTGTTTCTGCTTGCCCGCCGCAGACAGTCGTCGGCAGAGGCTTCTGCGATTCGCGGCGGGCTGCAAAAATAGACGTTCCACATCAAAGGTTTATGACAAAAACGTCGCGCAATGAAAAAATACGGATTGACGCTTTGTGTGGTGGCTCGTATAAGCCGGTTCATCAACGAGGGCGGCGGCGCTGCTGGCGACGGTGTCTCTTGTTCTGGCGGGTTAGCGGTTTTGCTGCTGGGTTT